>CAMCYK010000180.1 GCA_945883695.1 Akkermansia muciniphila
GCGTAATCATGGAGATCTCCGAGGAATGGGAAACCGGCAAAGTCTACCTCCAGCCCGACACCAAAACACCAAGCCTCTGAACCAACCAGCAGCCTTCAGCTTTCCAGTCCTCAACCAGACACTTTTACAGAAAAAAATTTGCGCGGCCCAATGATCGCTGCCCATGACCCGCAGAAGGGTAGTTCTGCTACCGTCGGCATTTGGATGACTATTCATGTCCCCGACAGACTCAGAGGACTGCGGGTCTTAATCACGACAGAATCAAGAGACCGTGCCAAGATCAGGGCAAACCTCTCCGTAGGCAGTCTGCAAAGACTGGAACTGCCCGAGAAGACCATGAAGGAATTGGAGGATCAAATTCCGGCGAAAGCCTCGATTGAGAAGACACTGGATGAGGGGATTTCCCCGGTTTCCCAGCTAGTTTGGGCTCCTTCTGTGAGAATCACTGACCTTGCCAGAAGTCCGGTCGCATACAGAGCGAACACAGAACAAGCCGAACAAAGCGCGTCTGGACAACCCGCTACCCGATGACGATTGGGGTCAGACGATTGGGGTGAATTCCCGCAGCATCACATTCTGACGTCCTCATCGGGCCTTTGCCTGACCCTTCTTCCTCTCCCGTAGATTTCTTGAAACCGGCCGGGAGAATCGGCCAGAGCCAACCGGTGATAACGTCTCCAATTGAATCAGCGCCTGATCTCGGCTGTGCCACTACTCACCGTTAGCCAACAGAAAGGATGAGTATATCCGACTATAACCTTACAGACCCAAACCATTCGAAGGTCGAATGGGTGTTGCTGAACGCGCCCCTGCTATTGGATGGTGCCAGGAATTCCAGGCTACCTACGAGAAGGCGGGCGCTTATGAAGGCCACCCGATTTCCGATGGAATCTTGTATCTCTGCATCTGGATCGACCGGCCCTGAGTGGAAGGTGCCAGGACAACACGCCAGGCATTCCGTCAGAGATAGCCACGCTCTCACCTCCGGCAGGCGGGGAGGCTGGCGGCAACTCCACCGCTCCGAACTGGACGCCACCGGACCACTCTGATACAGCGCTTCCATGGCCGTGGGATATTACAAACTGAAGAGCGCCGAGAAGTTCCGCTTCACGCTGCATGCCGCCAACCACGAAATCATCCTCAGCAGCCAGAGCTACGAGTCGCTGGCAGCGGCGGAAGCGGGCATTGCCTCGGTGCAGAAGAACGGCCCGCTTGCGGGGAGCTTCGAGAAGAAGACCTCGAGCGCGAACCAGCCGTACTTCGTGCTCAAGGCCGGCAACGGACAGATCATCGGCACCAGCGAGATGTACAGCTCGGAAGCCGGCCGCGACAACGGGATCGCATCGGTCCGGGCCAACAGCCCGACGACGGACATGAAGCCGGCTTGAGGCGAAGCTCATGACAAGATGCCTGGCTCCCCGGCTGCGGAATCTGGCCGGATATCTCCCGGGCACCTTGCTCCTGCTTTCCTTCCTCGGCACCGCCGCTTCACCGCTGGGTCTCCGGTCGAGCCATCTGGAGCGGATGAGTCATTTCCGCTTCGGCTGGATCGTCCTGCTGCTGCTGCTCCTTGCTTTCTTTTCCAAGCGGCGCCGACGTCTGCCCGCCATCGCTTCCGGCATCGTGCTCGCGGGATCCGTGCTGACGATCCTGCCCTACTGGATCCCTCCCCCCAAACCCGTGCGGGAGGACACCGGGCCCAAGTTCATCGCCTGGAACCTGCTCTGGGAGAACCCTCGGAAAAACGAGGCGTTGCCGTGGCTGTTAGAACAAAACGCCGACGTCCTGGCGCTGACCGAATGCACCCGCGACTGGCGCGCGCGGCTGGAGAAGTTGTCCGCCGTCTATCCGCACCGGATCACCAGCGGACGCGACGGCGCGGAGGGCATGTGGGTGCTCAGCCGCCACCCGCTCGATGCCCCCGATCCCGCCGGCCTCGCCGCGAACAAGCCGTGGATTTCCACGGTCATGCACGCGCCGCAGGGGCCGGTCCGGATCCTCGGCATGCACCCGCGCACCCCGCGCTCGGGCCATCGCTTCAACGAGCGGAACGGGCAGTATGTGATGGCGGCCGCAATCGCCGCCGCGTCGGACATGCCCGTGGTCCTCCTCGGCGACCTGAACTGCACGCCGTTCTCCCCGTGGCTTAGCCGCTTGCTTCGCGATGGCGGCTTCAAAGACACCGGCAAGGGCTTCGGCCTGCCCGCGACCTGGCGCCAACACGGCATCGGCCTGCCGATCGACCACATCCTCATCCGCGGCCCGTGGCGGGTGCTGGACCGGAAAGTCCACCCCGACCGCATGGGCTCCGACCATCATCCGGTGATCGCCGTGCTGGCACCGGCGGGTGGCGGCTAACACTGGTTCGACGGGAAATGTGAGCCACCCGGTGCCACGCAATCGCCGAGCGACATGTGGGACAGCAGCTTCAAAGACTGGAAAATTCGCAGCGCGGGGGTCCGCATGGGGTCAGTCCTCATGCTTTAACATTATAGGACATCCGCATGGGGTCAGTCCTCATGCTTTAACATTATAGGACATTTGGGGGTCCGCATGGGGTCAGTCCTCATGCTTTAACATTATAGGACATTTGTTTATCGGTGAGGACTGACCCCATTGGGATGACAGTCCTCATGCTTTAACATTATAGGACATTTGTTTATCCGTGAGGACTGACCCCATTGGAATGACTGACCCCATTGGGGGAGTCCCCATTGGGATGATCGAAGAGTTCGCGACCATCGGCATTGCCGAGTTCGACGCGGAAACCCGCTTCCGCGCCTTGGCGCCAAACGGTTCCGCGGAGGCCGGTCTCGCGTTGCTGGACCAGGTCGACGCGGCTTTCGCCCGGCCGCCGGGAAGCTGAAGCACAGAGCAGCTCACTCCTTCCGCCGGAAGCTCATCGGCGCGGCGTTCAGATGGCTGCGGAAGACCGAGGCCATGTATTCCGCGGTGCTGAAGCCGGCCTTTTCCGCCACGTTGGAAACCGGCAGCGTGGTGCGCTGGAGCAGGTCGATCGCCCGCTCGATCCGCACCCGCCGGATCTCCGCGGCCGGACTGCGGCCGAGCATTTTCGCGAAACGCTGCTCGAGCGCGCGGCGGCACATGCCCGCGTGCGCCGCCACGTCGCCGACCCTCATTTCCCGCGCCGGGTCCTCGCGGATGAAGCGCAGCGCCTTGACCAGCGCCGGGTCCTCCACCGCCAGCGTCTCGGTCGACTGGCGGGTGACCACGCCCAGCGGCGAGATCAGCACGTCCTTCGGTGCCGCGCGCTTCGGCCGGTCCATCATCAGGTCGAGCTGCGCCGCCGCGCGGAAGCCGATTTCTTCCGCCGCCGGATTCACCGCGGAGATCGGCACTGGCGCGACCTTGCAGAAGAGGTCGTCGTCGCTGCCGCTCATCACCGAGATTTCCTCCGGCACCTTGATCCCGCCGGCGGCGCAGGCGTAGAGCACCTCGCGCGCGCCGCTGGTGTTCCAGGTCAGCACCGCGGCCGGTTTCGGCAGCGCGTCCAACCAGGCCGCGAGCCGTTTCAAGTCCATCGTCCAGTCCGGCTCCGCCGCGCCGAGCTGGGGGGCCGCCTCGTAGACCGGGCATTCGCAGCCGGCCTTGGCGACGGCATGGCGGAAGGACTCCTGATGCTCCGCCACGTAGTCCAGCCCGAGCAGGCTGAAGTAGCCGAAATGCCGGAAGCCGCTGTTGAGGAAATGCGCCGCCGCCATCTCCGCCGCCTGCCGCTGGTTGGTCACCACCCGCGGGAAGCCGACCCCGGGCAGCCGTATCCCGGACACGTTCACCACCGGCACGCCCAGCTCCCCAAGCTGCTGCGAAAGCTCCGGAAAGCCCACCCGCGCGATCACCCCGTTCCCTTGCCAGCCGGCCGGCAGCCAGCGCCGCTGGTCGACCCCGCGCGGCTCCACGAACAACTGCCAGCGCGAGTGCTCGCTCTCGTAGCGGTGCACCCCCTCGATGATCCGCCGCCCCCAGCTGGTGGACGTGTCGACCAGCACCGCGACGCGCCGGTGGGGCTTGGTGAAGCGCTTGGAGGTCGCCATGGGTTCGATACGCAAAATCGAAGAAACGATGCGGGTATCCCTCTGGCCGGCAAGCGCCATTTGCACGATTTTTCCACTAACGGGCCTCACCCCGCGGTCGGAAAGAGTCCTTTCCGACCCCGCGCCCGGCCGCCCACACTGCCACCCGCCGCCCGCGCGAAAACCCATGAGCTCCGCCGATTGGTTCATCCTCATCGCCTACCTTGTCGGCACCGTCCTGATCGGTGTCCTGCTCGGCCGGCTGGTGCGGAATTCCTCGGACTTCTTCAACGCCGGCAGCCGCTCGCCCTGGTGGATGAGCGGGCTCAGCGCGTTCATGACAATGTTCTCCGCGAACACCTTCGTGGTCTGGGGCGGGGTCGCTTTCAAGCACGGCCTGGTCGCGGTGATGATCAACCTGATGTACGGCGTCGCCGCCCTGCTCGCCGGCTATTTCGTCGCCGGCCGCTGGAAGGAACTGGGCGTGAAAACCCCGGCCGAATTCGTCGAAAAACGCTTCGGTCCCGCCGCGCTGCATTTCTACACCTGGTTCATGATGACCCTGCGCATCGTCGGCTCCGCCGGCGCGCTCTACGCCATCGCCCGCCTGATCGTCGCCCTCACCGGTGGCAACGAGGCCTCGCTCGCCACCCTCAATCTCGCGATCCTGATCTTCGGCGTGGTGATCGTCATCTACACCATGATCGGCGGCCTGTGGGCGGTGCTGATGACCGATGTCCTCCAGTTCATCATCCTCAATCTAGCGATCCTCTTCGTGATCCCGCTGACGCTGATGAAAATGGGCTCGCCGGTGGAGGCCTTCCGCAATGCACCGGAAGGCTTCTTCGCGCCCACCGCCGGGCCGGACTACAGCTGGTTCTTCCTGGTCGGCTGGCTGGCCATCCATTACTTCATGATCGGCGCGGAGTGGGCCTTCGTGCAGCGCTACCTCTGCGTGCCGACCGCCCGCGACGCGCGGAAATCGACCTACCTGTTCGGCGTGCTCTATCTCGTCAGCCCCTTCCTGTGGCTGGCCCCGCCCTTCCTCTGGCGGCTCAAGAACCCGATCCCCGAAGGCGCCGGCGCGGCCGAGGTCAAGGTGCTGGCGGAAAACGCCTACATCCTTTCGTGCAAGGCGGTGCTGCCCTCCGGGATGGTCGGCCTGATGATGGCCGCGATGTTCTCCGCCACCGCCAGCATGATCAGCTCGCAGCTCAATGTCTTTTCCGGCGTCCTCGCGCACGACATCTACCGCCGCTTCCGCCCGCTCGCCAGCGACCGGAATCTGATCGCCGCCGGCCGGGTCTTCACCATCCTGCTCGGCGGCTTCATCGTGCTGTTCGCGATGGGGATCCCCTACCTCGGCGGCGCGGAAAAGGTGATCGTCTCCGTCACCGAACTGATGGTCGTCCCGTTGCTCGCGCCTTGCCTGTGGGGTCTCTTCAACCGCCGCCTGCCGACCGCCGCGCTGTGGGCCACGGTCGGCATCTGCTTCCCGCTGGGCATCTTCGTCCGCTTCATCATGCCCGCCGGCAGCGAAGGCCTCGCCGGCTGGGTCGCCGGCCATTCGAAGCAGGTCGAGACCTTCATCGGCGTGGTCCTGCCGCTGATCATCACCGCGCTCTCGATCCGCCTCGCACGCCACGATTCCCCCGGCTGGCAAGCCGTCGCCGCGCTCCAGGGCCAGGCCACGGACGACGCACCGCCGCCCGCCCCGGCCAGCAATCTGCCCGCCCGGATCGTCGGCTGGAGCATGGCCGCGTGCAGCCTGCTGATGGCCTCCTTGATCCCGATCAATCCCGGTTCCCGCGTCTCCCTCGCCGTCTTTACCGCCCTGCTCGCCGCCATTTCGGCGATCATCTTCCGCGCCTCCCGCACCCGCTCCCACCCCGCCGTCCCATGATCACCGCCGGACCATCTTCCAAACGCGAGCCTCTCCGCCGCGACCTCCACGCCAGCCTCGTCGTCATCGGCGGCGGACTCTCCGGCGTCTGCTGCGCCGTCACCGCCGCCCGCGAAGGCCTCGACGTGATCCTCGTCCAGGACCGCCCGGTGCTCGGCGGGAACGCGTCGAGCGAGGTCCGCCTGTGGATCCTCGGCTCGACTTCCCACATGGGAAACAACAACCGCTGGGCCCGCGAGGGCGGCGTGATCGACGAGATCCTGGTCGAAAACCTCTACCGCAATCCCGAAGGCAACGCGCTGGTGCTCGACACCGTGCTGCTCGAGTTCGTGGTCCGCGAGCCGAAGATCACCCTGCTGCTTAACACCGCCGTCCACGACCTGGAGAAATCCGACGCCGACACCATCGCTTCGGTCCGCGCCTTCTGTTCGCAAAATTCGACGCTCTATGATCTCCACGCGCCGCTGTTCGCCGACGCCTCCGGGGACGGCATCGTCGGCTTCCTCGCCGGCGCCGCGTTCCGGATCGGCGCGGAGGGCGCCGCGGAGTTCGGCGAAGGATTCGCCCCGCCGCAGCCCTCGTCGGAACTGCTCGGCCACAGCATCTACTTCTACTCCCGCGACACCGGCCGCCCGGTGAAATTCATCCCGCCCAGCTTCGCCCTCGGCGACATTTCCGAGATCCCGCGCTGGCGCGACCTCAAGGTGGACGACTCCGGCTGCCGCCTCTGGTGGCTGGAATGGGGCGGCCGCCTTGACACCATCCACGACAGCGAGAAGATCAAGTGGGAGCTCTGGAAAATCGCCTACGGGGTGTGGAACCACATCAAGAACTCCGGCCTCTTTCCCGACGCGGAAACCCTCACGCTCGAGTGGGTCGGCACCATCCCCGGCAAACGCGAAAGCCGCCGCTTCGAAGGCGACTACCTGATCCGCCAGCAGGACATCGTCGAGCAGCGCGAGCATCCCGACAGCGTCTCCTTCGGCGGCTGGGCGATCGACCTCCACCCGGCCGACGGCGTTTACAGCGCCGCCCCCGGCTGCACCCAGTGGCACTCGAAGGGCGTTTACGGCATCCCCTACCGCAGCCTCTACAGCCGCAACATCACCAATCTCTTCCTCGCCGGCCGGATCATCAGCGCCAGCCACGTCGCCTTCGGCAGCACCCGCGTCATGGCCACCTGCGCCCACGGCGGGCAGGCGGTGGGAATGGCCGCCAGCCACTGCCTGCGCGACGGCCTGACGCCGCGCGATCTGCTCGAACCGGCGCGGATGGAGCGGCTCCAAAGCGACCTCGTCCGCCGCGGCCAGTTCATCCCCGGCTTCCGCCTCGCCGCGCCGGACGACCTCGCCCGCCACGCCGAAATCACCGCCTCCAGCGAGCTCCGCCTGTCCCGCCTGCCGGCCTCCGGCGAGACGCTGCGCTTGATCGACTCCTGGGCGATGATGCTCCCCCTCGCCGCCGGCCCCGTGCCGCGCTTCACCTTCACCCTCGACGCCGCGGAGTCCACCACCCTGCGCGCCGAGCTCCGCGCCAGCACCCGCCCCGGCAACCACACGCCGGACCAGCTTCTCGGCCGCCTTGAAATCCCGCTCGCCGCCGGCCCCGGCCAGTCCGTCGAGCTCGACTTCGGCAGCGCCCTGCCGGCCGCCGGCTACGCCTTCGTCTGCCTGATGAAGGACGTGAACCTCCACGTCCACCTCAGCGACCAGCGGCTGACCGGCGTGCTCGCCCTTTGCCACAACGGCAACAAGGCGGTCGCCAAATCCGCCACCCAGACCCCGCCGCCGGGCATCGGCATCGACACCTTCGAGTTCTGGACGCCGAAACGCCGGCCGGAGGGAAAGAACCTCGCCGTCCGCATCGAGCCGCCGCTCGCCGCCTTCGCCCCGGCCAACGTCGTCAACGGCATCGACCGCCCGGTCGCCGGCCCCAACGCGTGGGTCGCGGACTTCGACCACGAACAACCGGTGCTCCGCCTCGCCTGGCCGCGGCCGCAGACGATCCGCCGGATCGAACTCCACTTCGACACCGACTTCGACCACCCGCTGGAGTCGGTGCTGATGGGTCACCCCGAGCGTGTCCTACCCTTCTGCGTGCGGGATGCCCGGCTCACCGCCGCGGTCCTCCAGCCGGTGCCCGCCGGTTCCGCCGCCGCCGGTTCCGCCGCGCCGCGGCCCGTCACGGTCGCGGAAATCCACGACAACCACCACTCGCGCCGGGTCATCCGCCTCGACGAGCCGCTGGTGACCGACCTGCTCGAAATCCAGCTGGTCGCCCCCGCCCCGCACATCCCCGCCGCGCTGTTCTCGGTCCGCTGCTTTGCGACCGCCTGACCCGCCAGCCACTCCTGCCATGAAAGCCTCCGCTTGCCTGATCCCCCTTCTCGTCGCCTCCGCCGTCGCCGCGGAGCCGCTGCAACCCCGCTCCGCCCGCGCCAGTTCGGAGTACAAGGGCTACCCCGCGAAGCTGGCGATCGACGGGAAAGTCAGCGACGCCTCGCGCTGGGTCAGCGCGGCCTCCGACCAGCCGCCCTGGCTGGAGGTCGAGCTCGGTGCCACCCGCGAGCTGGGCGGCGTCCACCTCTTCACCGGCTATGGCGAAACGGACGTGATCGCCGATTTCAAGATCCAGTTCCGCAAGGGCGGCAAGTGGCTCGACATCCCGTCGGCCGAGATCCGCGGCAACACCCGCGGCGCGGTCGCCGTGCCCTTCGACCAGACGGTGACGGTGGAGACCGACGCGCTCCGGCTGTGGGTCGTCGCGAGCCACCAGGGGATCGCCCGGGTCAAGGAGCTGGCGATCTTTCCCGCCGCGCCGGAAGGCCTGCCGCGCCTGCCCGGTCCGAGCGGCCAGGCGGAGATCCCGGAAATCTACCTCAACCAGAGCGGCTTCAACCTCGGCAAGCCGAAGCGCTTCACCGCCCCCGGCCTGGCCGACGGCACCCGCTTCAGCGTCCGCCGGAAAAGCGGCGGCGCGGCGCTCGCGGAAGGCACGCTGGCCGGCGGGATCGGCGACTTCAGCGGCTTCGATCCCGCGGGCGAAGACGAGTTCGTGGTGGAAGCCGGCGGCCGGACCTCGGTGCCGTTCCGCATCGGCCGCAACTGGCTGGAGCGCGTGAGCTACCAGAACGCGGTGAACTTCATGATCGACGGCCGCCATTACGTCGGCAACGACCGCGCGGTCTGCCGCGGCTCCTTCGGCTGGCGGGACGACCATCACTTCGGCTGGGAGCTGCACACGCTGGTGCCGCAGTGGCTGTCGAATCCCTCCGCCTACGAGCGGATGCCGCGGCAGGTGAAATACGAAAAGCCGGCCGACCCGAAGCTGTGGGGCGCGCTCGAACCCTACGACGACTCGGTGCCGGACCTCGTGAAGCTGATCCACTGGGGCGCCGACGTGATCGTCACCCAGCAGCTCGGCCACGAGCACCTCAAGGCGCAGCTCGCCTACTTCCTTTACGCCTGGCCCGCGCTCGAGGAATACCTGCCGGCCCAGAACCTGCAAGCCGTCAGCGACTATGCCTATCGTACTTGGGCGCTGGACAAGAAGGACCAGGACTACCCCTACGACGAAAGCTCCGGCAACAACCTGCTCGCCTTGAAGACGAAAACCGGCAGCACCAAGGGCTGCCTGCCACCGGGCTTCTCGGTGGAGCCGAACCTGCTGATGCATGAGGCCGCCAAGCGCGCCGGCCGGGCGGATGCGGAGCTCTATTTCGACGCCGCTTTCAAGCAGGTCGAGTGGCTGGTGCGGAACCTCGACTGGGACGACCCGCTCGTCACCAAGGGCCAGCGGATGAGCGAGTGGCTCACCGTCACCGGCCTCGCCCGGATGCTCCGCGACTACCCGGACCGCGCGCCGGAAGGCCTCGCCGCCAAGCTCGACGCCTGGGCGGAGGTGGTGGTCCGCCGTTCGGAGAACCTGTGGGATTTCCGCAAGCTCGACGACCAGGACGGGTGGACGCCGATGGGCGAAAAGCCGCAGATGTGGAACGAGCCCGGCAACGTGATCGGCCTGCCCGCGCCGATCCTCGCCGTGCGCGAGTTCATCACCGACCCGGCCACGCGGGAGCGCCTCGACCAGCTCGTCTGGTCGCACTTCGACGCGATGTCCGGCCGCAACCCGGTGGGCCGCCACTTTTCCTACGACGCGCCGCGCGAGGTCGAAGGGGTCGAGCACGGGTGGTTCCGTTATTATCCCGGCGGCATCGGCCGGCTCGCCGAAGCGCGCTTCGTCATCGACGGCTCGCCGAAGAACGCGCACTTCCCCTATCATCCGGAGCTGGGCGACATCGGCTGGACCGAGGGCTGGATCCAGTTCAACACCGCCTTCAACCTCAGCCTGGCCTACCTTGCGTGGAGCGGCACCAAGGTCGAGATGGCGCGGCAGGGCGACGAGCTGGTGCTGCGCCTCACCGCGCCGCTGGACCACGACTACGGCAAGGTGGAAAGCGGCACCCTGATCGTGACCTCCGCCAGCGGCGACCGCGAGCGGGTGACCGTGACCGAGGACTCCGCCAGCGCCGCCACCTTCACCGGCCGCCTGCGCCTCGCCCCGGACCGGCCGGCGGTGAAAGGCGACGGCATCCTCCAGTTCCCGAAGGGCAGCGAGGTCCGCGCCGCCCACGGTTTCGGCACTTTCGGCCGCGAAGCGACGCTGAAGCCGTGAGCGGGCGGCGCGGAATCCGCAGGGCTCGTCCACTCGGGAGGACGACGTGGTCGTGGCACCGCCGTAGGGACATTTTCAACCGCAGATGAACAGGATGGATGGTCGTTCAATTTGCAACCGTCGCGTTCCGAAGGGATTGCAAGATGCCACCTCCGGCTAGCCGGGATTTCCTCCCGACCGCGCCCGAAGCCGTGGTGGCCGGGCTTCGCCGCTTGGGAACTCCTTGGCACGTCGCCTGTTGAAGGGAGGGACCGGTGGCCAGCCCGCAATCCCGCGGCCGGTGCCGGTCTCGAACACCAATCCAGGCGACCCATGAACAAGCTCGAAATCAAAGGAAATTGGAACATTGCCAAGGGCAAGTTGAAGCAGAAGTGGGGACAACTCACCGATGACGACCTCGATTACGCCGAGGGCAAATTCGACGAACTGGTCGACCGGATCCAGAAGCGGACCGGTCAGACCAAGGAAGAAGTCGAACGCTCGATCCAGCACGCGCTCGACGAACGCTGAACCGCGCCTTGTTTTGCCAAGTTCGCCGTCGAGCCCTCGAAGCAGGGCCGGCGGCATGGCGGCTTTCTGAAGGAATCCCGCCGCCGCCCCGGTAGTAAGCGGCCACGCGGGCCTTCTCATGCGGGTGCCCGCTATCGTCTTGTCACGCCATCCGCACCGCCTAGCATCCCGCCATCATGAAAACCCGCTCGCTCGTCGTCTTCGCTTCCCTCTTCTCCGCCGCCGCGTTCGCCCAGGACGCCAAACCGCTCAAGGTGATGCTCATCACCGGCGGCTGCTGCCACGACTACAAGGCCCAGACCGAGATCCTGAAAACCGGCCTGGAAGCGCGGATCAATGCGACCGTCACCCAGGTCCACGTCGATGACAAGAGCACCAAGCCCGCCCTGCCGATCTATGGCAACCCCGACTACGCCGCCGGCTACGACGTGGTGATCCACGACGAATGCGCGGCCGACATCAGCGACGTCGAGATCGTGAAAGGCGTGCTCAAGCCCCACGACGAAGGCACTCCCGCGGTCGCCCTGCACTGCGCGATGCACAGCTACCGCACCGGCGATTTCCGCAAGAAGTTCGACACCCTGGGCGGCGACGGCTCGCTGTGGTTCGAGTTCCTCGGCCTGCAGTCCAGCGGCCACGGCCCGCAGCAGCCGATCGACATTTCCTACACCGACAAGGACCACCCGGCGACCAAGGGCCTGCAGGACTGGACCACCATCAACGAGGAACTTTACAACAACCACCGGCTCTTCGATGCCGCCAAACCGCTCGCCAGCGGCAAGCAGGGCAACCAGGAAGCCGTCGTCGTCTGGACCAATCTCCACGGCCCGAAGAAGACCCGCGTCTTCGCGACCACCATCGGCCACAACAACGCCACGGTCGAAGACGACCGCTACCTCGACCTCGTCGCCAACGGCCTGCTCTGGGCCGCCGGCAAGCTCGGCGACGACGGCAAGCCGGCCGCCGGCTACGGCCGGTCGAAGTAGGGGTTTGCCAGGAATGTCGATCCGTGGTCGACACTCCGCCGCTCCGCCGTTCCCCCGCCCTCTAAGGAGTGTGGACCTTTGGTCAACACGGCGTCGACCGAAGGTCGACACCCCCCCAATCCTTGAGATGCGAACCCTTGGATCCCGAGCCGCCTCATCGTCCGTTCACACTCGTATCAGGCTCACCGTTGAGGCCCGTCGCGGCCACCCACCGCGCGCCGTTCCCCCGCCCTCTAAGGAGTGTGGACCTTTGGTCAACACGGCGTCGACCGAAGGTCGACACCCCCCAATCCTTGAGACGCGAACCCTTGGATCCCGAGCCGCCTCATCGTCCGTTCACACTCGTATCAGGCTCACGGTTGAGGGGCGCGGTGACCAACCTCATGCGGTTCTCTTCGTCCATCTCCAGACCGCAAATCCAAGCCCCGCCAGGGCGAGAAGAATCCAGCCACCCCAGCGGCGTGGCCGGACGGCTTTCACTGGCGCGTAACCCGGTTGCGGGCTCTCCGCCGACTCACCTCGTGGCCTGCGCTCCGGCCGGGCCGTGGCTTCGGGCAGAGGGTCCACCTTTTCCGCCTCCGCCTCGCTCCCGGGATCCGGCGTGTGCACCTTGGGATCCATGTTGTACCATTCATAGCCCGCCGGCGGCTCCACGATCTTGCGGCGGATGTTCGAAGTGTTTTCTCGGCCGGTGCCTACCCACGCCAACTGAAACCGGGGTATCAAGGGATAATCCTTGTTGGACGTGCTTGTGAAACCAAACGTGAATCCGTATACCCCAATTCTTGCCGCCGCTCCTTGCTCGGAAGAAGTCATCACACTCCCACGCTGATCCATCACCGGCGGCATCCAACCCTGCCGGATCAGATGCTTGCCAAAAATTTTACGGAAAGTCATCAGACGCCTTTCCCCTTCTTCCATGGAAACCGGGATGTGACCCGTGTGCATGTAGAGCCTCACGCTGTCGTCCGGCCTCAATTCGATCGACAGCCGCCCGGGATCGAGGATGAAAGGTTCGGAGCTTCCCTCCAACTCGAACCGCAGAGGCTGGTTTTTGCATTCTGTCATTTTCCGCTCCAATCCCGGCACGTGCTTTGGGCGAAGTCCGGCATCAAATGCCGCCTTCCAAGAAATGCCGTCCGGGAACCGGAGAGTTGGAGTTGTTGCCGAGACCAAGGAATTTGAGACAGCCAATAACAGGGCTGCGATCTTCAGGATCGAGGCGACGCTCACGAACGATGGAGTGTCGTAGGGATGCCAACCGCAAGGTGAAAAGACCGG
>CAMCYK010000181.1 GCA_945883695.1 Akkermansia muciniphila
GTAAAGTTTGTTTGTAAATATCACGGTTCGCCTTGATTAGCGGCTCCTCAATCGTCCGAAAAACACGATCCGGCCGAGCCCCCGCAATAAATAAATTTATTTTTCCCGAGGCTCCTTTCGCGTAGAGCTTCGACGCCGCCCCCCAAATAGCATCTGCATCTTTTGCGTCTATTTTTCCATAAAGCTTCAGCGATTCTAGATATTTTCCTCCGGGTGTATGATCAATCGGAACGGCGCCGGATCGCTTAGCGAACTCCATTGCCCTCGCGTGGTTTCCGGGACCTGAATAGAAAACAGCCGTATTAGCCTTTGTGCCAAAATCAAGAGTGTTAACGTCTATATTCGCCACCTCCTTCTCCACCACCTCCGCCCCCTCCCCCATCGCATTCCTCGCCGTCTTCGCCTGATCGACCACCTCGTCGACCGAGTTCGCGGCGGCGCGGCCGGCGCTGACGGCTTCGTCGGCGTGGCTGATGCCGCGGATGGCGACGACGGTGACCCCGACCGCCTTGAAGGCTTTCGTGCCCAGTTCCACGGCCTTGCCAGTGCTGGCGGCGAGCGCGGCGGCCTCGTAGTTCCCTTCCGCGGCGAGGATCGTGGCGTTCAGGCCGTCGGCGAGCTTGCCGATGCCCGGCACGAAGCTGGCCGCGCCGTTGATGACCTGCACGGTGCCGCTCACCTTGTCGCTGTGCTTCGCCATGAAGCAGACCGGGGCCGGGGGCGCGCCGAAGGTCGCCGCGGCCCAGTCGCCGAAATACTGCATGAACAAGCCTTCCGGATCGAAGTAGGTCCACGGGTTCTGGCGGACGTAGGTGTAGACATTCGGCCCGTCGACAAAGCCGGCGGGATCGCGCGACAGGAAGACGCCGGCTTCCAGGTCGCGGTAGCGGAAGCCTTCGTTGAGCAGTCCGGTCGGGTCCTCGTCCTTGGTGTTCGCCCGCTGGCGGTCGCTGCTGCTGCCCTGCTCCGCGCCGCGGGTGCCGAAGGCCTGGTAGGCCCCCTGCCAGGTCGCGGCCCCGCTGTCGTCGCTGGCGGAAACCACGTCGCCGCGCGCGTTGTAACCCTGGTAGGAGCGCTGGCCGCCGCGGATCGAATACAGCACGCCGCCGGTGCCGCCGCCCCAGTCGCTGCCGCGGATGATTTCGGCCCGCACGACGCCCGCGTCATCGGCCTCCTGGACGCTCAAGCCGCCGCTGAAGGACAGCAGGGTCAAGGAGCCGCCCGCCAGCGACTCGTCGCGCAGGACCCGGCGGCTGCGGTGATCGTAGCCGTAGCGATAGCTGCCGGCGGGGACGCCCAGGCCGGTCAGCCGGTTCTCGTGGTCCCAGGCGTAGGTTTCGGTTCCCGCCGCGCTGAGGCGGGTGGCCCGGTTGCCGCTGGCGTCGTAGGTGAAGCTGTGGCTGGCCGGCTGGCCGTCCGGACCGTAGGACACGAGCTGGTTGGAGTTCGCGCCGTTGCCGCCGTCCCCGTAAACATAGCGGGTGACCGCGCCATCCAACGTGCGGGTCACCCGGTTGTTCGCGAGGTCGTAGCCGTAGGTCGTGACCGAGGCCGGACCGCCCGCCGGGGTGACCGTCTCGGTGGCGAGGCGGTGGCAGCGGTCGTAGCTGTTGACGACCACCCGGTCGACCATCCCGGCCCGCGAATACCGTTCGGCACAACGCAGGACATTGCCCGCCGCGTCGTGGCTGCCCGGCCAGCCGCCGACCGGCGCGGTGTAGTCGAAGGCCGAAACCAGCGCCCCGCCGCCGGTCGTTTCGGTGATCGACAGCGTGCGGCCCAGCTTGTCGAAGCGGCTGGTGGTGGCGCTGCCGTTGGGCAAGGTCTTGCGGGTCACCTTGCCGCCGGCATCGTAGGCTTGGCGGGTGAACCGGCCGGAGGGAGTCGCCGCGGCCGATCGTTCCTCGCATTCGATCAGGCGGTTCAGCGCGTCGTAAGCGCACAGCAGCGTCGTGCCGCTGCGGCCGTAGGTGACCTGCAGCCGGTTGCCCGCCTTGTCGTAGGACGGATAGAGGTGGGTGACGCCGGCCGAGGTCTCGCTGGTGAGCCGGTCTAACAGGTCGTAAGTCGAGGCGCTCGCGCGGAGCGAGCCGGCATCGTTCGGGAAGCTCACCTCGAGCACCTTGCCGGCCCGGTCGTAGCGCAGCCGGCGGTTGTCGGGATGGGCGCTGCTGCCGTCCGGTCCCGGCTGGTAGATGATGTCGCTCAGCCGATGCCGGAAATCGTGGCGGTAAAGCGTGACCCGGCCCTTCTCATCGATCCGCCGGATCTGATAGAGCGCGTTGAATTCCATCGCGTCGGCCTCCTCCGCCGCGGTGCCCGGATCGCGGATCGTGCGGGTTTTCCGCTGGAAGCCGTCGTGGGTGAAGGCCGTCCGCTGGCCCTTGCCGTCGGTGAGTTCGATGACGTTGCCGGCGTCGTCGTGGCGGCTGGTCACCAGCAGGCCGCCCGGAGCGGACGCGCGATAGGCGGCGGCATCAAACCCCGCCGCCGCAGGGTCCACCGGGTCGCCATCGGCCGGGTCGCAGACCGTCGCGACCAGCCGGCCCAGCCCGTCGTAGGCGTTGCGGGTGATGTTGCCATTGCCGTCGATCAAGGCCAGGGACAGCCCGCCCGGGTCCAGCACGGTGGTCGACGTGATGTCACCGGCGGCCGGCGCGCCCATGTCGGCCGAGGGCAGACCCGTCACCGGATTCGAGCGGGTCAGCACCGGCCGGTTCGCCCGGTCGAAGAAAGTGCGGATCATCGACCCGCGGGGGTCGGTCACGGCGATGGCGTTCCCCACCGCGTCGAAGCCGACGGTCGAAACCGGCCGCACCCCGGCGACCGGGGCATCCGGATCGGCGGCATCGGTCACCGCCGGAGCCCGGGTCCGCCATTTGCGGTTGCGATTGTCGAAGTCGAAATCGCTGCGCCGGCCGAGCGGATCGATCACCGCCACCGCGTTGCCATTGCCATCATACACCGTCCCGGTCACCGGCGAGTCGGCGGAAACCAAGCCGCTCACCGGATCCGGCTGCCAGACTTTCACCGGCCGGCCCGCCGCGTCGTATTCGGTCTCGCTTTGGCGGCCGAGCGGATCGGTCACCTGCCAGGCGAAACCGGTGCTGGAATAGGCCATCGAACGGGTGAGCACCTGCTCCGGATCGGCCAGCCCGACGCCATCGACGACCTCGAGCTCGCGCCCCATCCCGTCGCGGGTGGTGCGGGTCGCCTTGCCCAGGGCATCGGTCGAAATCGTGACCAAGGCTTCCTGCCCGTCGTCATCGATCGCTCCGAACTCCACCGTGCTGGCCCGGCTCGCTCCGGGAAGGTATTCCACCGATTCGCCGACCTGGCGGTAGAGGGCGTCGAACACCGCGGTGCCGGTCAGCGTGGCATCCGGCTCGCCGGGAGCCGCCGCGAGCACGTCATGGCGGATCGTCCGGGTCGGCTGGAACGCGCTCAGCAGCCCCCCGCCGGAATTCGACTCCGCCTCGTAAAGCAGCTCGGTGCGGGTGATCGCGCGGGAACCCGCGGCCAGCGTCTTCAAGTCCTCGAGATCCCCGTCCGCCGCGGCCGCGGGGACACCCTGGAAGATATTCGACGGCCGATGCAGGTCGTCGTGGAAGGTGACCGTGGCGAAGCCGCGCGGATCGACCACTTTGCGCACCGAGCCCGCCGCGTCGTAGGCCACCCGGGTCGTCGGATCGCCCGCGCTGGCCACCCCGTCGCCGTCGAGGTCGCGCACCGTCGCGGTCACCCGGCCCAAGGCGTCGCGTTGCCACAGCGTGACGTGACCGTTTTCATCCACCTCGCGGATCCTGAGGTTGTTGGCATCGTGATCGGTCGTCCGGATCGACCCGTCGGCATGGGTGACTTTCACCAGCCGGTTGAGCCCGTCGTATTCAAAGGACGTGAGATTCCCGTTCGGATCCCGGCTGCCCGATTTCCGGCCGTTCAGATCGTAGCTGTGGAGCGTCTCCAGATTCAGCCCGCCCGGATCCACGACTTCCCGTGCCAAGCGCCCCAGCGGGTCGGCATGGTATTCGGTCACCAGGTCCCGCTCCCAGTCCTTGCCGGTCCAGTCCGCGAAGGCCACCCGCGTCTTGCGCGTCATGAAACCGGGGAACGCGGCATTGCCGTAAACATAGCGCTCCTCCAGCAGGCGGTCACCGGCGGCATCCTTCGCGACCATCGAGGTCCGCCGCCCCAGCGCGTCCACGCCGAATTCGGTGACCGTGCCGTGGACGTCGGTGCTCTTCGACAAGATCCTCAGCGGCCCGTACTCGTAGCGCTCGACCCGTCCCAGGGCGTCCATCCTGAGGGTCGGATCCGGCCATTTCGAGAGAAACTCCGGATCGTTCAACGGCGCCAGCCGGGGACCCGGGGGGCGGCTTTCCGCGAACTCCCAGACGGTTTCGTTGCCGGAGAAATCGACCACCCGCTTCAAGCCGAGACTCGCCGCGGGGTCGAAGTCGAACTGTTCCGCCCCGAGGATCGCCCCCGCCCCGCCGAGATACCTCAGGGTCATGAACGGGTAGCGGATCAGCCAGTCGGTCGAGATGCTGGTGGTTCCGCCGGCGAAGGTCGTGTCGGTATCGATGATCTCGCCCTGGACGCCGGTGAAATCGTAGCGGTAGCGCTTGCCGGCGGTGTCGGTGACCTCGGTCGCGCTCACCGCTTCGAATTGCGGGCCGAACACCGTGCGGGTCTCGGCCGTCTTCGCGAAGGTCGAATGGAGATTCAGCGTGGGCCACTCGATGCGGGCGATCCGCCGCGGCACGCCGTGTTGCACCCGCAGCACCGATCCCGCCTGCGGCTGGCGGTTGACGGCGGCGACGTAGTCCCGGGCCCGCTGCCGGATGTCGTCGGGGACGCCATCGAGCGAAGCCCGGATCGCGATCCGCCCGAAGCTCGAGTCCCACCATTTCCGCGAGCGGTCGAACTCGTAGTGGAAGGCCCGCAACGCCCCGTTGCCCCGCCGGATCGAGGCCAGGTTGGCATGGAAATGATGGGTCGTCTTGCCGTTCAGCGTTTCGGGATCGGTGACCACCTCGTAGCCGTAGTGTTCCTCCGCGCCGCCGGGGAAGGTCACGCGGGCGAGCTGCTGGTAGGGATATTCGAAGTTCGTGCCCGCCACCGCCGCCGTCCGGTCGAGGTAGTGGAATGCCGTGACGTTCCCCAGCGCGTCCTCGATCGAGGTCACCCGGCGGCCGTTGGCGCTGCGGGTGATCCGCAAACGCTGGCCCGGCCGCCCCTGCGCCCGGATCTCCTCGGGAATCAGCGAGTAGGCGCTGCTGCCGTAGTCGTAAACCACCTTCTGGCCCAGCCGGTCCACCACTTCCTCGAGCCGCCAGTAGCTGTGCCGCCGCACCGCGTCGGTCGCCTCGAGCCGGTCCGACGAATAGAGGAACCACGAGTCGCAGGCCCGGTAGATCAGCGTGTTGCCGAATTTCTTCCGCAGCACCAGCGTGAATCCCTCACGCTTCAACTCGTTGAGGCTGCTTTTCTTGTCGACCACGCCGGAAGGCCAGCCAAAGAAGGTCGCGAGGCCGTCCGCGCTGCCGAAGCGCTGGCCGCGGCCGCCCTCGTCGACCACGTTGACGGTCGCCGGCCGGGTGCTGTTGTGGCCGAAGGTTTCGACCACCTCGATGTAGGAGCAGAGATTCGAGGCCCACGAGATCCCAAACGGCGCGGTGAGGTCCTCGGCCGGCCGCAGCCCGCCGCGGTTCGACCACTGGGTCTCCCGGGTCGAGGCCGCGGCCTCCAGCCGCAGTTCGCTGGCGGCCAGCGGGATGGAGGCAAACGAGGTGTCGTGGCGCAGGCTCAGGTCGAAGGCGTCGACCTGCGACTCCTCGCCGCTCTGATCGCCCTCGCCTTCCTGCTCCGGCGTAAACTCGGGCAAAGGACGGCCGAAATGGGAGATCCGGCGGAAGCGCGGACCGGTCGCGTCGCCGCCGGAATAGCTCGACGCGTATCCGCTGCTGGCCAGCGGAATCAGGTGGTTCTCCCGGGTTGTCCAGTCGTAGCCGACCGCGCCCGACGACTGGGATATGAAGTTCCGCGGCGGGATGGCGGGATTGTTGGTCAGCACCAGGAATCCCGGGCACGCGACGTACAGCGAGTGCCGGTAATCCGCCTCCGGCGAATCCTGGACTCCCGGGGATGCCGGACCCGCGACGCCCAGATGCTGGAGGGTCAGCCGGTGGTTCTTCGACCCGTCGAGCTGCATTTCCGCACCGATCGTCTGGTAGGGCGCGTACCAACCGCCGCCGAAAGGGATTACCGCCGGATTGGTTTCGATCCCGCGGTCGCTGCCGACCGCCAGCCGCCAGCCTTCTTGCTCGCTGAAGTATTTCCCCGGCGGCGGCCCGAACCACCTCAGATCGTCGCGCAGCGACACGCTGATTTTGTACTGCGGGCCCGGGCTGTAGTTCACGCCGAGGTTTCCCATCGGCTGGACCAGGGCGTCGATCACCGCCGCTCCGAAATGGGCGGCCGGATTGAAGGGTCGCCGGACCGGATCCAAGGGGTCGGATCCCTGGCCGAGTTCGACCGCATCCGACACCCCGTCCCCATCGCTGTCGGCGGCAGCCGGATCGGTCCCGTTGGCAACCTCGTCCCGGTCGGTCAGCCCGTCGCCGTCCGCGTCGCCATCGGCGTTCGCGACCCGCGGATCGAACCCAGCCCGCCCGGCCTCGAAGCCGTCCGAAAAGCGGTCGCCATCGCTGTCGAAATACGCGGGATTGGTCTGCGCCCGGAATTCGCCCAAGTTGGACAGGTCGTCGTGGTCGGGGTCGCCTCCGGCGTCCGCCGGATCGGCGGGATCCAAGCCGCGGGCCAATTCCCACGCGTCCGGCATGCCATCGCCGTCGCCGTCCGGTCCGACGCTCATCACGTCGAAAGGATCCGCGTCCAGTTCCTCGATTTCGCGCCAGTTGGGGATCCCGTCGCCGTCGAAATCCGCGTTTCTCGCCTCTTCCAGCGATCCCATCCGGTCCTCGTTGGGATATTTCAGCCGGACATAGAGGCCCGCCGCGGCGGCCGCCGCGATCTCGTATTCCTGCGGGCCCGGGCCGTGGCGGATGACCGGGCTGTAGGTCCAGGTCACCAGGTCCCGGCTGTATTGCACGAAGTACGTCCGCTGCTCGACCCCTTGCCATTGCAAGTTCCAGCTCCCCGGCCCTTCCGGAGCCAGCAAAACCTGCGGCTGGGGCACCGGATCCGCCGCCAGCAAGCCGGCCGCGAGCATCCTGCCCGCGGCTATCGCCCAAACGATCCGGCGCGGCGCGTTCATCGCTCCAATGACAGCGCCGGAAGTCCGTACGGAAATCGCTTCATCGTGCGCGGGTTAGCGGCCCGCGCGGTCACGGCAAAGGAAAAACCTGACCGGAAGAGCTCGCCCGGCTCACCCTCCCCTCGCCCAGAACCCCCTATTCCTCTCACATTCTGCATGTTAGAGAGCCCACCGAATCGCCGCGACGCACCGCGTCATGTTCTTCCAACAGCCCGGTGCATTTCTCGGAGGCGTTAAGCAATTCTCAAGAATCCGCCACCCGGCGGAGCTTGTGGCACGGGATATCTGAAGGTGGGCACGATGTCCCCCGGGCGTTTCCTCTTCCAATCACAAATCAACAATCCTCAATCCTCAATTCTTCCCCTTGATCGTCAAATCGGCCCCAGCCTTCCGGGACCATGCGGACCCATCTTCCAGCCTCCGGATGAGAATCCGCCTTGGCCCCGGCCGGCCGGACCGGGCTTTTCCCTTGCCAAGCCGCGCCCCAACCATTTTTTCAGACGCACGTCCCGCCCGGCGTCGCTTCGCCGTGCGTCCAACTTTTGACCAACAGAACCCTGTGATCCCATGATCGAAGTCGAGAACCTGTCCAAGCAGTTCGGAAGAAAGACCGCCGTCGATCACCTCTCGTTTTCCGTCAGGAAAGGCGAGGTGCTCGGTTTCCTCGGCCCCAACGGCGCCGGCAAATCCACCACCATGCGGATGGTCACCGGCTTCCTGCCGCCGTCCTCCGGCGATGCCAGGATTTGCGGCATCTCCATCGTCGGCAACCCGACCGAGGCGAAGCGCAAGATCGGCTACCTGCCCGAATCCGCCCCGCTCTACAACGACATGACCGTCACCGGCTTCCTGCGCTTCTGCGCCGAAGCCCGCGGCCTCTCCGGCAACACCCGCAACGACGCCGTCGAACGCGCGATCGCGACCTGCTTCCTGCAAAGCGTCGCCTTCCAGTCGATCGACACCCTCTCGAAAGGCTACCGCCACCGCACCTGCCTCGCCCAGGCCCTGCTCCACGACCCCGAGGTGCTGATCCTCGACGAGCCGACCGACGGCCTCGACCCGAACCAGAAGCACGAGGTCCGCCAGCTCATCAAGCGGCTCGGCGAGACCAAGGCCATCCTGTTCTCGACCCACATCCTCGAGGAAGTCGAGGCCGCCTGCACCCGCGCCGTGATCGTCGACCGCGGCCGCATCGTCGCCGACGGCACCCCGGCCGAGTTGATCGCCCAGGGCAAAGGCTCGCTGACCGACCTGTTCCGCAAGGTCACCACCCTCGACACGGCGGCATAATAAAACGCATTGGATATTAGGATATTCGGCCGGCTCCGGCCCCCGTCACCCAACCCCAATTTCCCAATCTCCCTTCCCATCCTCTTCCCATGAGAAACGTCTGGACCATCTTCAAACGTGAGATCGGCAGCTACTTCAGCCACCCGATCGCCTACGCCGTCATCGTCGTCTTCCTCATCCTCTCCTCCCTGCTCGCCTTCACGCTGGGCGGCTTCATGGACGTGCAGGACGCCTCGCTGACCTACTCCTTCTTCGCCTACCTGCCCTTCGTCCTGATGGTGCTGGCGCCGGCGGTCGGGATGCGCCTGCTGTCCGAGGAACAACGCAGCGGCACCATCGAACTGCTCGGCACGATGCCGATCCCGATGTGGAGCGTCATTTTCGGCAAGTTCCTCGCCGCCGCCCTGGTGTGGCTGGTCGCGCTCCTGCTCACCTTCCCGATGTGGCTGACGGTGAACTGGTTCGGCGACCCCGACAACCTCACCATCCTGTCCGGCTACATCGGCGGCTTCCTGGTCGCCTGCTGCTTCGTGGCGATCACCCTGCTGGTTTCCGCCTTCACCCGCGACCAGGTGATCTGCCTGATCATTTCCGCCGCGATCTGCATCCTGATGGTGCTGGCCACCTTCGATCCCTTCGTGCGCTTCTACTCGAAGGCCTTCCCCGGGATCTCCGACGCCATCACCTCGCTCGGCGTCTGGGACCACTTCATGTCGCTCGCCCGCGGCTCCTTCCGCCTGCAGGATGCCGTGTGGTTCGGTTCGATCATCCTGGCCTGCCTGCTCGGCACCAGCGCCATCCTCTCCGCCAAACGCGCCTGACCTTTCCCCAACCTCACTTCCCTTCATCCCATGAGCCAAGAAGCCAAGACTTCCCACCCGATGACCCGCGCCGTGCTGGCCCTGGTCGCCCTGGTGGTCATCGTCGTCGCCGCCAACCTGCTGGTCTCCTCGCTCGGCCTCGGCCACAAGAACGCGGACTTCACCACCGACAAGGTCCACACCCTGTCGGACGGCACCAAGGGCATCCTCAAGGAGCTCGGCGCGCCGGTCGTCATCCGCTACTACGCCACCCGTAGTTCCACCTACATGCCGGAGGAGCTGAAACTCCACATGCGGCGCGTCGACGACCTGCTGGCGGAATACGAGAACCTCTCCGGCGGCAAGCTGCGGGTCGAGGAGCTCGATCCCCAGCCCGACACCGACGCCGAGGACTCCGCCAACCTCGACGGCATCCGCGGCCAGAGTTTCGACGACCAGAACCTCTACTTCGGCCTCGCGATCTCCTGCCTCGACCGCACCTCGACGATTCCTTTCATCGACCCGAACCAGGAGACCATGCTGGAATACCAGCTGTCCCGCGCGATTTCGGAAGTCGCCCGGCCCGACAAGCCGCTGATCGGCCTGATGTCCGGCCTGCCGATCGCCGGCGAGCAGAACCCGATGATGGCCATGCAGGGCCAGCAGGGTCCGCCGCCGTGGGTCATTTACCAGCAGCTCAGCCAGTCGTACGAAGTCCGGGACCTCACGATGACCCCGGAGACCATCGACCCGGCCATCGATCTGGTGCTGCTCTTCCACCCCGCGGGCATCACTCCCGAGGCGGAATTCGCGATCGACCAGTATCTGCTCCAGGGCGGCACCGTGGTCGCGTGCATCGATCCCTTTTCCGTCGCCGCCCAGATGAGTTCCCCGCCGCCGAATCCGATGACGGGCGGCGCCGGTGCCCCGACCGCCTCCACGCTGCCCACGCTGCTGGGAGCCTGGGGCGTCTCGATGGACACCCGGGTGCTCGCCGATGAGAAATTCCAGACCTCGATGGGCGGCAACCGTCCCGGCGTGGCGGTGCTGACCATCCCGCAGGATGGCATGCCGCAGAAGGACAACGTGATCACCCGCGACCTCACCAGCCTCACCTTTTTCCTGCCGGGCGGCCTGACCAAAACCGGCGGCGCCGGGGTCAGCATCGCCTCGCTCGTGAGATCCTCCGACAAGGGTGGTCTCGTCGATGCGATGCCCGCCTCGCAGCTCGACCCGGTGCTCGCCCGGAATTTCCGCGGTGAGAAGGCGTTCGACATCGTCATGCACCTCACCGGCAACTTCAAGTCCGCCTTCCCGAAAGGCAAGCCGGGCACCGAAGAGGCGGCCGCGGACGAGGCGAAGAAGGCCGACGCGCCCGCTGAAGGCGAAGCGAAGGATGAGGAGAAAAAGGACGAAAAGCCCGGCCACCTGGTCGAGGCCACCAAGCCCGGCAACGTCTTCCTGATCTCCGACATCGACGCCTTCTACAACCAGTTCGCCTACCGGGTGCAAAACTTCGGCGGCGGCATGCAGGTCGCCCAGCAGATCAACGGCAACGCTTCCCTGCTCTTCAACATCATCGACCAGGCCGCCGCCTCGACCCACCTGATCGGGGCCCGCAGCCGCGCCGCGATCGCCCGCCCCTTCACCAAGATCAAGGAGCTTGAAGCCGACGCCAACAAGCAGGTCGGCGACAAGATCAAGGCCTTCGAAACGCAGGCCGAGGAAGCCCAGCGCAAGCTGGCCGAGCTGCAAAGCCAGAAGACCGCCGGTTCCGAGCTCTACCTCTCGCCCGAACAGGAGACCGAGATCGTCGCCTTGCGCAAGCAGGAGGTCGATGCCCGCAAGGAAGTCCGCGAACTCCAGAAGGATCTCAAACGCGCCAAGGATCGCCTGGCCGGCAATGCGATGGTGACCAACATCTTCAGCATGCCTGTGCTGGTGATCTTGCTCGGCATCGGCCTCTTCGTGAAACGCCGCAGCGCCACCCGCGCCCGCTAAACCCTCATTCCCAACACCTCAACCTCTCCAGTCATGAGCAAACGCCAAGTCGTTGTCCTCTGGATCCTCGCCATCCTCCTCACCACCGCCGCCATCCTTGTCCGCTCCGGCGACTCGAAGGGCTTCGAAAGCAAGACCCAGCGTGCCCGCGGCGCCACCTTGCTCGCCGATTTCCCTGCCAAGGAAGTGGCCAAGATCCAGGTGAATTCCGGCGAGAAATCCGCCACCCTCGTCCGCAAGGACGGCAAATGGACCGTCGCCGACCGCGCGGACTACCCCGCCAACACGTCGAGCATCAACGATCTCCTCCGCACCCTCGCGGAGGTGAAAGTCACCGACGGGATCGAGGCCGAGCCGTCCTTCGCCCCGCGCTTCGGGATGGATCCCGCCGCCTCCGACGAGCAGGACCGCGGCACCGACGTCGTCCTTTCGAACGAAGCCGGCGCCGAACTCGCCCGCCTCACCCTCGGCAAGAACCTTGAGTCGGCCAGCGACCCGATGGCCGGCATGATGGGCGGCGGCGCGTCCGGCCGCTTCGTCCGCAACCACGCCGATACCTCGGGCGTCTACAAGGTCAGCGAGCTCTTCCCGACCCTCACGCCGGAACCCCAGCGCTGGCTTGACGAAGCTTTTCTCAAGGTCGAGCGGATCAAATCGGTGACCGTCAGCCCGGGCGCCAAGCCGGCCGAGGTGGCGTGGAAAGTCAGCCGGCCGGACGAAAACGCCGAGTTCACGCTCGACGGTGCCAAGGAGGGGGAAGCCCTCGACCCCGCCGCCGGCACCCCGCTCAAGAGCCTGTTTTCGTATTCCCGTTTCGAGGACGTGGTGACCGCCGACAAGATCGACGCCATCGCCAAACCGCTCGAGCTGAAGACGGTGAAGATCGAGACCTTCGAAGGCTTCAACTACGCGCTCACCCTGATGCCAACGGAAGCGGCGAAGCCCGTGGCGGACGATCCCGACGCCGCCCCGCCCGAGGAGAACTTCCTGTTGACCGTCGAAGTCAGCGCCGAGATCGCGGCCGAGCGCAAGAAGGAGGAGAAGGAGACCGAAGATGATGCCAAGGCCAAGGACCAGGCCTTCACCGACCGCAAAGCCGAGCTCGAGAAGAAGCTCGCCACCGAAAAGTCCTTCGCCGGCCGCACTTACAAGGTCGCCCGCTACACCGTCGAGGCCCTCCTGAAGGATCGCGCCGGCCTGATCAAGCAGCCGGAGGCCGCGCCTGCCGCCGGCAACCTGCCGCCGGGTGGCTTCCCCGGTGGCCAGCCCGGCGCCTTCCCGGGAGGATTCCCCGGCGGCCAGCCCGGCAACCCGCCGCCGCCGCCTAGCCGCCCGATCGAAGCCGTCACCCCGCCGATCGCCATCCCGCCGATGGAGGAAGCTCCGGCGGAAGAGGCTCCTCCGGCGGAAGAGGCTCCTCCGGCGGAAGAGGCACCACCGGCGGAAGAGGCACCACCTGCGGAAGAGGCACCACCGGCGGAAGAGGCACCACCGGCGGAAGAGGCACCGCCTGCGGAAGAGGCACCACCTGCGGAAGAGGCACCACCTGCGGAAGAGGCACCGCCTGCGGAAGAGGCACCGCCTGCGGAAGAGGCACCGCCTGCCGAGGGCGAGTAAAGCACGGTTTCAGACCACTTCGCGGCCACCGGCCGCCCAGGTAGGGTCGGACGCCCTCGGCCGACCGGGCCGGTCCCCGGCGGCCCGTTCCACCTCCAAGGAAAGAACCGACCCACCCGTGCTTCGCGGACGAGCGAGGGCGCGTCGTCCCTACCTCGCGCGACGCGCGGGGTCCCACCCCGCAGGAATCTCCGCCGACTCCGCCCCATGACCGCGGCGCAGCCGCTCTCGGACTGCTGCGATGATTCGCAGCTCTCGAGTGCGGGGCGAGGCCCGCCGCTCCCGTGGATCGAGG
>CAMCYK010000182.1 GCA_945883695.1 Akkermansia muciniphila
CTCCATTCACCTCTCATTCACCCTTCGCAGCAGGGTGCGAATCCGAAAGCGGCAGCAGGCTGCCGCACTCCATGCCATGAACAAACTCGACCTCCAAACCCCCGACTTCACCGCGGCCAACATTACCCGCCTCGCCGAACTCTTCCCGAACTGCGCCACCGAAACCCGCCTTCCCGACGGCACCCTGAAGCGCGCCATCGACTTCGACCTGCTCCGCCAGGAGCTCTCCCACGACCTCGTCGAAGGCCCGCAGGAACGCTACCGCCTCGACTGGCCCGGCAAACGCGAAGCCCTCGCCCTTGCCAACGCCCCGATCCGTAAGACCCTCCGCCCCAGCCGCGAGGAGTCGGTCAACTTCGACAGCACCCAAAACCTCTACATCGAAGGCGACAACCTCGATGCCCTCAAGCTGCTCCAGGAAACTTACCTCGGCCAGGTGAAGATGATCTACATCGACCCGCCGTACAACACGGGGAACGATTTCATCTACGACGATGATTTCTCCATGAGCCGTGACGATTACGAGCGCGACTCTGGCGACGTGGATGAGGACGGAAATGCCATGTTCGACGAAGAAAAGTGGAAGCAGAATCTTTCAAGCCACGGGCGATTCCATTCGGAGTGGCTGTCGATGATGTATCCGCGGCTTAAGCTTGCGAGAAACCTCCTGAAAGACGACGGCGTCATTTTTATTAGCATTGACGACGGTGAAGTTGCCAACCTGAGGAAAGCATGTGACGAGGTATTTGGCGAGGTGAACCTCATTGCTCAAATCAGCCACAAGTCACGAGCCTCTGTATCTAACGACAAGATTGTATCAGCAAATCACAATACAATCCTCATGTTCGCAAAAGACTTCCAGAGCGTCTTCAACAACCGAAAGAAAATCGGCCTTGACCCAGACTTAACTGGATTCTCGAATCCGGACAAGGACCCGAGAGGAGATTACAAACTGACTCCCGTCGATGGCCCTGGCGGTGCCAAGAAGGGGAACCCCCACTTCGAATTCCTGGGGATTACTGGGTACTTTCGCTATTCCAAAGCGACAATGGAACAAAAGCACCGGGAAGGTCTCATCGTGAAGACGAAGAATGGTCTCCAGCAGAAGTACTTTCTCTCGGACGCTCGGAACAGTCGAAAGACTGACACGACGTGGTGGGACGAAGGAGGCCTAACTTCAACGGCGACTCGCCGGTTGCAGGAGCTTATGGGTGACAAAAGCTTTGATACTCCTAAGCCAGTTGAATTGATTTACCGAATGCTCAAGCTTCTGACGTTCCCTCCGGCAGACGCTCTGATCCTCGACTTCTTCTCCGGCTCCGCCACCACGGCCCACGCGGTGATGCAGCTCAACGCCGAGGACGGTGGGAATCGCCGGCACATCATGGTCCAGCTTCCCGAGCCCTGCGACGAGAAGAGCGAGGCCTTCAAGGCCGGCTACGCCACCATCGCCGAGATCGGCAAGGAGCGCATCCGCCGCGCCGGCCGGAAGATCCTCGCCGAGTGGCAGGCCAAACAAGCCAAGGAGCAAAGCGCGGAACGCGACCTTCTTCATCCACCATCCACCATCTCCGATCCACCATCTTCTCCCCCCGACATCGGCTTCCGCGTCCTCAAGATCGACAGCTCGAACTTCAACGACGTCTATTACCAGCCCGACGAACTGACCCAGGACGACCTCTCGCTCCAGATCGACAACCTCAAGCGCGGCCGCGGCCCGGAGGACCTGCTGTTCCAGGTCCTGCTCGACTGGGGCGTCGATCTCGCCCTGCCGGTCACCGAGGAGCAGATCGCCGGCCGCCGGGTCTTCTTCGTTGACGGCGACGCCCTCGCCGCCTGCTTCGAAACCGGCCTCGACGAGGCCTTCGTCAAAGCCCTCGCCGCCCGCGCCCCGCTCCGCGCCGTCTTCCGAGACGCCGGCTACGCCAGCGACGCCGTGAAGATCAACATCGAGCAGATCTTCAAAGCCCTCAGCCCGCACACGGAGCTCAAGACGTTGTGAGGCCGGAAAGGAAAGGTAAGGTCAACCGGAGCGAAGCGGAGATGGTCGGCCACTTTATCCACCTCTCTGCCGACAAACACCCTCGGCCGACCGGAACGCTACCCGGCGGCCGGCAGTTCCCGTGCTTCGCTTACGACCGAGGGCGGATCGTCCCTACCTTTCCAACCTGTCGCCGGGAGCGACATGATCGCCCGACGTGTCGCAAAAATCAAAAAATCGCGACACGTTCTTTTAACGTGTCGCCCACGGTAACAGGAAGGGCCGAGCGACTTCGAACCCTATCCCGCCGCCCCGTGACCGGCGAAGCGGCGGCTAGCCTCGTCTTGACGAATTGAGCACTTTCGAGCATATTTGAGCATGCCCAAATCTGAAAACACCGTTTTGTTCCGAGCCCGCGTCCCGGCAGACCGCTTGCATCGTGCCGAGGGAATCCTCGCCCGCCTCGGCATGAAGCCGGGCGATGCCTTCAACATGATGCTGGCTCAGATTGAAATGCGGGAGGCTCTTCCCTTTGAAGTCACCACCCGCCCTCCGGAACTGCTTTCTGCCGAGCGGCAGGCCACCGAGTGGCAGGAGGTGCTAGGTGCGTATTGACCCCAAAGTCGGAGAGGTGTGGTTCGCCGAACTCGGCATGGTGGAGAAAAGCCGCCCGGTTCTGGTGCTCGCGGTCCCCGGCGATCAAGATGCCCGCGCCCTCGTGGTGGTCGCACCGCTGACCTCCCAGATCCGCGGGATGACCGGGGAAGTCGACTTGGGGAAACCGCGCTGGCTGCCAAAACCATCCGCCGTGAACGTGCAGGGCCTCGCCAGCTTCGACCGTCGGAAACTCGGCAGGCGCATGGGCGAACTCACTCCTGCGCAGATGGAGGACGTGAGGGCGGCACTGAGAACCATGCTGAATCTCTAGTCCCGACACCCCCACAAGGCCGCCCCTTGACATAAACCCATATTCACGCATTCATTCATCCATGAAGACAACCGTGGATATCCCCGACGACATTCTGGAGCGGACGAAAATCGCTGCCGTGCGCCGGCGCACTTCCATCAAGAATCTCATCATCGAGGGGCTGGAAGCCGTTTTGCGCGAGGATGCGCCCGTCGATGACACCGAGGCCTTCGTCGCGGCGTTTTCCCGCGGCAACAACACGGACTCCCCCGTGGGCAAGGTCCATCGTCACGAGATCTATGACCGCCCAATTCTTCATCGACTCTAACGTGCTGCTCTACGCGGGATCGCAGCACCCGGACGACCAAACGAAACGGAAGATCGCCTTGGATCTGCTGCGCAAGCCCGGCCTGGGCTTCTCGGCGCAGGTGATGCAGGAGTATTTCAGCGTCGCCTACACCAAGGCCCGGCTTGGGATCTCGTTGGAAGTCGCCATGGAGAACCTCGAATGGCTGGCACGCCGAACCACGTTGCCCATCACTCCCAATCTGGTCGTCATGGCCACCCGCACCGCCGCTCGCTATCAAATATCCTATTGGGACGCGGCCATCATTTCAGCCGCCAAGGTGCTGGGCTGCCACACGCTCTACTCGGAAGACCTCAACAGCGGGCAGGAATACGACGGCGTCCGTGTCGTCAACCCCTTCGCTTGAACTTGCAAAATCGATCGAAGTGAAGCTCCAGTTCAAACACAAGGAATACCAGGCCGACGCCGTCGAGGCGGTCGTCGATTGCTTCGCCGGCCAACCGAAGGTGGAAGGCGTGAACTACCGCCTCGATCCCGGCAAGCTGGCGGCTTCGAAATCCCAAGCCGAGATCGACTACGGCACCGAAGCCTTTCGCAACGCGCCGCTGATGCTCGATGAGGCCCAACTGCTGGAAAACATCCAGAAGCTCCAGCGCCGGCGCAACCTGCCGCAGTCGAAGTCGCTGGTCGCGACGCGGAGCGCCAAGGTGAACCTCGACGTCGAGATGGAGACCGGCACCGGCAAGACCTACGTTTACATCCGCACGATGTTCGAGCTGAACCGCCGCTACGGCTGGAGCAAGTTCATCGTCGTCGTTCCCAGCATCGCGATCCGCGAGGGCATCCAGAAGTCGCTCGAAATCACCGCCGGCCACTTCCTCCAGGACTACGGCAGGAAGATCCGCTTCTTCACCTACGACTCGAAGCACCCGCACAAGCTGGAGAGCTTCTCCTCCGACGGCGGGATCAATGTGATGGTGATCAACGTGCAGGCATTCAACGCGAAGGGCCAGGATGCCCGGCGCATCGACATGGAGCTCGATGACTTCCAATCGCGGAAGCCGATCGACGTCCTCGCCGCCAACCATCCGATCCTGATCCTCGACGAGCCGCAGAAGATGGAGGGCAAGCAAACCGTCGAGTCGCTGACCAAGTTCAAGCCGCTCTTCGTCCTCCGCTATTCCGCCACCCACAAGACCGAGCACAACAAGGTCCACCGGCTCGACGCGCTCGATGCCTACAACCAGAAGCTGGTGAAGAAGATCCGGGTCCACGGGATCGCGCAAAAGGGCCTCAGCGGAACCAACCGCTACCTCTACCTCGAATCGCTGGTCGTTTCGAAGAAGGCCCCGGTCGCGCGGCTGGAGTTCGAGATCAAGGATCAATCCGGCACCATCCGCCGCGTCCTGCGCAAGATCGGCCGCGGCGACAACCTCAAGACCCTCTCCAACGGCCTCGGCGAATACGACGGCTTCGTCGTCTCCGAGATCGATGCCGTCCACAACACCGTCAGCTTCACCAACGGCAAGACCATCGCCGCCGGCACCGTGTCGGGCGACGTGAACGAGGCCACCCTGCGCCGGATCCAGATCCGCGAGACGATCCGCGCCCATTTCGACAACGAGCGCCGCCTGTTTTCCCAAGGCATCAAGGTGCTCAGCCTGTTCTTCATCGACGAGGTCGCAAAGTACAAGCACTACGACGAAAACGGCGAGCAGCCCGGCGAATATGCCCGGATCTTCGAGGAAGAATACGCGCTCCAGCTCGACGAGGAACTCCAGCTCGAGGACACGGCCTACCAGCGCTTCCTCAAGGACATCCGCCCCGCCGCCACCCACAACGGCTACTTCTCCATCGACAAGAAGAGCAAGCGGCTGGTCGACCCCGAGGTGAAGAAGAGAGGCGACGAGGCCGGCCTGGCCGACGATGTCGATGCCTACGACCTGATCCTCCGCGACAAGGAGACCCTGTTGTCCTTTCCCGCGGCGAACGACGACGACACCACCCGCCGCCGCAAGCAGGTGCGCTTCATCTTCTCCCACTCCGCCCTGCGCGAGGGCTGGGACAATCCGAACGTCTTCGTCATCTGCACGCTCAAGCACAGCGACAGCACCATCTCCCGCCGCCAGGAAGTCGGCCGCGGCATGCGCCTTTGCGTCAACCAGCACGGCGAGCGGATGGACCATCCCGCCACCGCCCACGACCTCAACGTTCTGACCGTGGTGGCCAACGAGTCCTACGAGGACTTCGTCAAAGGCCTGCAATCCGACCTCCACGAAAGCCTGTCCGCCCGCCCGACCAAGGCGAACGAGGCCTACTTCAGCGGCAAGGTGCTGGCCGGCGCTCCCGGCGAGGCGGATGTCACGATCACGCCCGAACTCGCCAAGCAGATCTACCGTTACCTGCTGAAGAACGACTACTCCGACGATCAGGACCGCATCACCGAAGCCTACCATCAGGCGAAGAAGGAAGGCTCCCTCGCCGAGCTGCCGCCCGAACTCGCGCCCCACGCGCCGCAGGTCTTCCAACTGATCGACTCGGTCTTCTCGGAAGGAGCGCTACCGCCCTTCGCCAACAACCGCACTCCGAAGCGCAACGTCCTCAACGACAACTTCCACAAAACCGAGTTCCAGGACCTCTGGCGCAAGATCAACCACAAGGCCGCTTACACCGTGGCCTTCGAAACCGACGAACTGGTCACCAAGGCGGTCAAGGCGCTCAACAAGGACCTGCGGGTCGAGAAACTACGCTTCCAGGTGGTGCGCGGCGAACAAGCGGACGTGATCGAGCCCGACGATCTTGCGTCGCGGCAAAGCTTCGTCGTCAAGCAGCGGGAATCCCAGTATGGCAGCGGCTCGATCCGCGCCGCCGTGAGCTACGACCTGATCGGCTCCATCGCCGAGCTCACGCAGCTCACCCGCCGCACCATCGCCGCCATCCTCAAGGGCCTGGAACTGCCGGTGTTCGCCCAATTCAAATCCAATCCGGAAGCCTTCATTTCCCGCGCCGCCGCCCTGATCAAGGAGCAGAAGGCGACGATGATCATCGAGCACATCGCCTACGATCCCATCGACGAGCGCTACGACTCCTCGATTTTCACCGCGGTGAAGAACGAGGACGACTTCGGCGTCGCCTTCCCGGCGAAGCACCACATCTACGACTACGTCTTCACCGATTCCAAGGTGGAGCGGAAGTTCGCCGAGGAGCTGGACACCCATGCGGAAGTGAAGGTCTTCGCCAAGCTGCCCAAAGGCTTCTCAATTCCCACGCCGGTCGGCGACTACAACCCGGATTGGGCGATCGCATTCGACTCCGGCAAGATGAAGCACGTATTCTTCATCGCCGAGACCAAGGGCAGCATGTCGTCGCTCGAACTGCGCGAGATCGAATCCGCCCGCATCCAATGCGCCCGCAAGTTCTTCGCCAGGATCACCTCGGACGAGGTCAAATACGACGTGGTCGACAGCTACGGGAAGCTGATGGAGCTGGTGAAGTGAATGCCATCACCAAAGCCGAATTTGACAGCGAGCTGGAAAGCTGGAAAGCTGGATCCATGAAAACCACCATCGATCTTCCAGAAGACCTTGTCCGCGAGATGAAGTTCCGCGCGGTTCGCGAGGGGCGGAAGCTGCGCGAAGTCGCGGAGGAGGTGTTCCGCCGTGGCTTGGCTGCTCCGGCTCCCATGCGCACGCCGGGCGAGCGGCATCGGGTGAAGCTGCCGATCGTCCCGGCTCCGGCCGGAGCCAAGCCTTTCAAAATCAGTGGCAAGCGCCTGCTGGAGCTTGAACGGGAGGCGGAGGGCGGAAATCCGGGCGCATGAGACACCTCTGCGACAGCAACGTGTTTCTCGCCATCGCGGTAGAGCAGCATGCCCACCACGCTCTCGCGTCCGAGTGGTTCGGCGCGCTGCCGGAAACCGACACGGCGCTTTTCTGCCGCGCCACCCGGATTTCCTTCCTGCGGCTGCTCACGCAGAAGATCGCACCGGATTACCGGCCCCTGAGCAACCGCGAGGCCTGGTCCGCGCTTGATCAACTCATGGACGACGACGCGACGGGATTCGCAACGGAGCCGGAGGGCCTCGACCCTGTGTGGCGACAACTGGCGGAGCGGGACTCGCCTTCCCCCAAGGTCTGGATGGACGCCTACCTGGCCGCGTTTGCCATCACCGGCAGCCTGCAACTGGTCACTTTGGACAAGGACTTTCGGAGCTACGAGTCCGCCGGCCTGGATCTGCTGCTGCTCAAAGCCTGACCCATCCGACAAGCCCCACCCTCAAAACTCCCCCGCCCCGTCCACCATCGTCACGTTCTCGATCCCGACGCCGGCGAGGCAATTGAGGACGTCGATGAAGCGCTGCTGGGCGGCGTTGTCGGCCACGTTCATGACGACCGGGATGGCGTCCGGCCGCGAGGCGTCGCGGGCCATTTTCAGATGGGTGACCAGCTCGTCCAGCGACGAACCCGCTCCGGGATCCGCCACCACCATCGCGCCTTCGTCTTGGCCGAGGGACACCGTTCCGTCGGCCGCGATTTCGATCCATAGAGGAAGCGTGGGGATCGCCGATGTCTGTCCCGGCGGCGGGATGGTCATCGGCAGGTCGTTCTCCCGTTTCGTGATGGTGGAGGTGACCAGGAAGAAGATCAGCATCAGGAACGACACGTCGACCAGCGAGGACACGTCGGTTTGCGGTTCGTCCGCGGACAGGCCTTGGATGCGTTTGCGTCTCATCCAAACCGAAACGTCCGGCCGCCGGAGATCTTGGAGGGAAAGCCAGTGCCACCGGCCGGACTCGAACCGGCACGCAGGTTGCCCTGCAACAGATTTTAAGTCTGCGGCGTCTACCATTCCGCCACGGTGGCAATTCCTAGCCAATCATTTGAAAATCAATTACTTACGTGAAACTCCCAGGACTACGTCAGGTGTTCAAATGACCCTCTGTTTCTCCTTGTTTCCCCACTTTGGCTTTTATTTCCACCCCCAAATCACCCCCACTTTTTCGGCGCAAGGTGGTTCGGGGGCCGCGACTATGACGCGGCGGCCACGGTGGTCGAGCCGAATCCCGCCGTCCCGCTCCTTCCACCGTTAACCATCCAAGGGTTCCACCTTTTGAGACGCCACGGAACGGGTCCTTCCCGGAGAAACTCCCAGCAGCCTGGTGGTGGCCCTGATCCCGAACTGCCGCGTTGCGCGAGAGCAAAGCTCATTGAAGGGAGCCGTATCGCCTTTCGCCATCCGCCGGCCGGCTTCGGAGAGGATCCGCTGTCCTTCCCGCTCCGCTAGGTGCTGCTCGATGGCGTCCTCCACGGTTTGCTGCCAGAGCTTCCACGCCGCGACCTGCGAGATTCCAAGTTCGCGGCCGATGGCCCGGAACCATCCCCCTTCCATCCGCAACCGGCTTACCGCCTCCCGGCGCAGGTGGGTTCGGAAGTGCTGCACCACCACCCGGCTGCGCAGCGGCTGCGGTCGGTGATCCCGCCACCACCGCGGCTCCACGTAGCCACCGAGGAAGCGAAGCCGCATCTTCCAGGTCACGCGGCGCTCCACTCGCGCTGGCGATTCGGTCATGAAGCGGGACTTCTCCTGCGCGAGACCCTGCCACGATTCGCAGGCCCCTTTCAGCGGGCCCCTCCGTCCCACGCCAACGCCTTCGAGAGTGCCGCCGCGACTTCCGGCCGCATCCCGGTCCGGTCGAGGCTACGGGGGTTCGCCAGGAGCACCATCGGCCGCTCATGGGTCCACGGGAGCGGCATCCCCTGCACCTTGGCCGCATCGAACTCGACCGCCGCCGTTCTCGGCAGGACCGCGGCCACCCCTTCGGCCCGGACCAACCGGGCCAGCTGGAGGAACGACCCGACCCGGGCGATCACCCGCGGCGTCCATTTCCGGGTCGCGAGGAGTTCGCGGTATCGTTCGTTGAACTGGCCGCCGGGCAGTAGCTCTCCGAAGAAGTGCCGGGCGAAAACTTGCCCGATCCCACCGCCACCCTTCCAAGCCGCCTTGGGGGCGAACAGCGAGTAGCCGATCCGACCGAGCTTCCGCGTGATAATCCCCGCTGGCGCGGCGTCCTCGCGGACGATGCCGAAATCCAGCCGTCCATCCGCCACGCCGCGGGCGACTTCTGCGCTGCGGGATTGCTCCAACTCCAGCACGACATCCCCAAGGGCCGCACGGCAGCCGGCGAGCTTGGGCAGCACCATCCACTCGATGACGCTGGCCGCCGCCCCCAGCCTCACTCCCACCGGCCGCCCGGACATCGACTCGCGGAAATCGTCCAACTCTGAGAACTGCCGGCGGATCATGCCCGCCAGCCGGTGCCCCTCTTCGGTAATTTCGATGCGCCGTCCCACCCGCCGGGTCAGCGCCACCGCGAAGAATCCCTCCAGCTCCTTCACCTGGCGGGAGTATTGGGACTGGCGCGTCGGGTCGCCCTTCGCCGCCTTCGCCAGGTTTCCCGCCTCAGCCACCGCCAGGAAGGTCCGCAATCGGTCGAGCGAGAGCCCGGAAATGTCAAAAAGCCGGTCGAAATTATTCATTACTCCCGAGTCATGTATCTTGCACTTCGCTCCATTTCCAGATCATAATTTACCGGCCATTGTTCCCCCGTATGAAAGACGCCACCCGATTCCACTACGACATCATCGCCGACATCCACGGCCGCCACGACAAGCTGGTCGCCCTGCTGGCGCGCCTCGGCTACGAGCACGACGGCACCGGCTTCGTGCCGCCCGCCGGACGCCGCGCCCTGTTCCTCGGCGACCTCATCGACCCCAAACCGGGCAATCGCACCCCCGGCGGCGTCCGCGCCACCCTGGAGGCCGTGAAAACCATGCACGACCGTGGCCACGCCCTGGTGCTGATGGGAAACCACGAACTCATCGCCGTGCACTACCACACCCCCGGGAGAAAGACGAAGTGGCTTCGTCACCACGGCAGCAGGAACAAGAAGACGCACAAGGGTACCCTCGACGACTTCCCCGATCACCGGGATCCCGCCGGCGACTGGCTTACCATTTGGGTGCCCTGGATGAAGCGCCTGCCGATCTTCCTCGATCTCGGGGGCATCCGCGCTGTCCATGCCACTTGGCACCCGGAGCACCTCGCCCTGCTGGCGGGCAGGACCCTCGAAGACGACGACTTCCTCCACGCCACCGCCGACAAGGCCAACCCCGAGGGCACGGCCATCGAGGCGGTGCTCAAGGGGATCGAGATTCCCCTACCGGCCGGAATGCACTTCCTCGACCACACCGGCACGGCGCGCCCGAACTTCCGCGCCCGCTGGTGGGAAGCGCCGGCCGCGGAAGTCCTCTGCCGCGACCTGGTCTTCCCCGCGAACGACGCGATCCCCGCATTGCCCGTTGCACCCGAAGCCGCCACAATGTTCCGCCCGTACCCCGCGGACGCGCCGCCGGTTTTCGTCGGGCACTACTTCAAGCCGGCCGATGCCCCCTTGCTGCCCGAGCGCCACAACGTCGCCGTCCTCGACCACAGCGCGGCCAAGGACGGCCCGCTCGTCGCCTATCGCTGGAACGGCGAGGCAACCATCAACCCTCACCACTACCTCACCCACGCATGAAAACAGACATCCCGGAATTTATCACCGCCGCCCGCGCCTGCGTCCATCAGCTTCTGGAAAACGCCGTCTATGTCCGCCGTGAGCTGCCCAACGTCGACCTTCCCGACCCGCTGCGCCGCGAAGTCGAGGCGCTGTGCGACACCTGGCTGGAAGCGAAGCATGACGCTTTCACCGGCCTGATCGAACTCGCCGAGGCTGCCGACACGGATGGATCCGACGCTACCGACCTTGCGAACCGTTGCCGGCAGATCGACGGCATTCTCGTAGGCGTGTTCGCGCCGACCGATCATGTCGTGCAGAGGCTTCAAGAGGCCGCGGCCGAGAACCCCGCACTCGGACTTGCCGCCATACTCGTCACGGAATCCGCCCGGAACATCATCATTACCTACCCTGCGTTCCGGGTGACGAAGGAGTGTTCCGCGGGGAAACTGGAAGGCGATGACTCCACGGAAGACCTCGATGACGACGAATCCGGCGAGGACTATTACGGATTTCAGTCCGAGGACTTCTACCCCGTCCGACAGTTGATTGACGCCGTGCGCAGCCTCTTGAACCGGTCGGAACTCTCGGCCGAAACCCTGGAGCAACTCCGGGTTTTTCTCTCCGCAATGGAACGCCTGCCGCAGGTGACCGCGGGAATCCGGATGGGCCTGACCCTCCGACTTGACCATGGCGGCGAATCCGACTGGGTTGAGATCCGAATGGAGGATGGAGAGTTTACCCTCAGTCGTGGCACTTGGACCCAAGGCGAAGCCCACACCGAGACCGTCTTCGAGGTCGGGCAGGGCTACCGGGACGGCGATGCCTTCGCGGCCTGCGGGTTCGCCGATTCCTTCGCCCGCTGTGCGGAAGATGTCTGCCGCGAAGTTGTGATCGACGATACCTCCTATGTCCCGGCCCAGTGGCCGCGACCACAGCGCGGCCAAGGACGGCCCCCTCGTCGCCTACCGCTGGCATGGCGAGGCGCGCATCAAACCCAATTACTACCTCACCCCCGCATGAAACCGGAAATCCAGAAATTCATCGCGGCCGCCGACACACGCAATCAGCAGCACCGGGAGAAAGCCGCGCGTGTCCCGAACAAACCGCCGAACCCGGACCTTCCCGACCGGGCGGAGCCGAGGACCCGGCTCCCGGCCGCCGCCATCGCCGAATCCATGTATCCCATTTGCGAACTGGCCACCGGCCCCAGGATCGACCTCACGCTGGTGGTTTCCACGCTGGATCCGCGGTTCTACATCGAGGTGGCGGTGGAGGAGGACAGATTCTTGAGCGACGAGGGCTTCTCGATGCGCGACTACGTCCCGGTCACCGCCGCCGATTTCCCCGGCTTGAGAAGGGATACCCCGCGCGCGACGCTCCGCCGCCTCCAGGAGATTTCCAGCGGCCGGGCCTGCATCGTCACGACATGGGGCGATGCGTATTGGACGACAGCGGTAAGCTACCCGCTCATCTAAAACTAGCGATGCGGGTCGCCAGGCGATCCGCTCCCTAGCAGCCTGTCGGACTTGATACCAGCCTGACGGAGATTTTCCGGTGGCCGGTCGAATCGATGTTCGGCAATCGATTTGAACCGGTTTTGCGGTCGATTCGCAGTCCCGTGAGCCCCAGAGGCCCGCTGACGGCTCCAAACGGCCTTCTGCAAGGCCCCGGTCCGGCCCCGCTTGCCCCTTCAGGCGGGCCGCAGCCGCGCTCCGAGTCCGAAGAGACGTTTGAGGTTGTAAGCGGTGCTCACCAGCGTCCATTCGAGGCCGGCTTTCTCCTGGCCGCGCAGCATGAAACGCCGGAAGCCGATGGCTTCCTTGATGATCCCGAAGACGGGTTCGACGGTCTGTTTGCGCAGGCCGTAAAGGGCCTTCCCTCCGGCGGTGGAGAGCCGGTGGGTCATGATTTCACCAAGCGGGGCATCCTTGGGCGGGGCCGGTGGATCGGGGTGCTTTTCAAGCTGACCGACGCTGCGGCCGTGGGGCTGGCGCTTCATGGCGGCGTAAACCTCGGGGCCTTCGCCGCCCGCTTCCACCCCGGTGATCTTGCTGGCGTTGGCCAGCAGCTTGGTGCCGTCGATGGCGACGGTGAGGTCGCCGACTTTCAAGACGCGGGCGGCGGCGGCGAGTTCGAGCACCTGATGGAAGGCGGAGGAGAGCAGTTCCTTGTTGTCGCGGCGGAACTTGCAGATGGAGTCGTGGTCGGGATGGGTGTCGGCGCAGAGGTAGCGGGTGGCGACGTTCTCGTGGGTGGCGGTCTGGATCTTCCGGCTCGAGAAGATGCCCGTGGCGTAGCTGTAGATGAGCAGCGCGAGCATCATCGAGGGCGGCTACTGGGCGGAGCCGGTGCCGCGTTCGTTGACGCGCGCGGCGGCCAGGTCGAGCGCTGCGACGGCGTCCATCACGAAGTGGACCATGTGGTCGGCGGGCACCCAGTCGCGCAGGTCGGGCGGGAGGAGTAGCGGAGTGTCGTGATCAATGTTGACGAACCGGGCGGC
>CAMCYK010000183.1 GCA_945883695.1 Akkermansia muciniphila
TCGACTTTCGTCTCTCGCGCCGCTGCTTTCGTGCGGCGGGAAGAACCTAGCCAGACCGGCCGGAGGGTCAACACCTTTCGAGGGGATTTTTCGGAAAAATTCAGGGCACCCGCGTAACCCGTTGATTGCGAGAGACGGCAATCCCGGAGAATTTCGCGCCGGAACTCCGCCGCGCTTGCTACTATATTCCTAGTAGTCATCCCGACGGCAGCCGGAACACCGGCGCGAGACCCCGCGGCACCGCCGGCTCCGCGCGCCGTGATTCGCGGCGACTCGCCGGAAGCTCCCGCGTGGAAGGAGGGTTGGACCCGCGCTTCGTTCAATCCCACCAGCCGCAGGGCTCGTCCTGGGGCGCGCAAGCGATCTCGGAAAGACCGGGGACCCCGGCGCGCACCGCGGCAATGGCGGCATCCGGTCGATTGCAATCGCGGCTGAGATGGCCCAGCACGACCCGCCGCAAGCCGGCCGGCGCGAGTTCCGCGACCAAAGCCGTGGTCTGGGCGTTCGACAGATGGCCATGGCGCGATGAGATCCGTTGTTTGGTCGACCAGGGCCGCCGGGTGTCGGCCTCCAACAGGGCCTCGTCGTAATTGGCTTCCACGAACAAGGCGCGGACGCCACGGAGCCGCTCGGTGATGAGACGGGTCACATGGCCGGCGTCGCTCAAAAGGCCGAGCGAATGCTCCTCGTGACGGAACACGAACCCGACCGGCTCCACCGCGTCGTGCGGGACCGCGAAGGACTGAATGGCAAGTCCGCCGAGCTGGAAGGCGCCACCCGATTCGAAAATTTTCCAAGCGGCCGAGTCGACGCCCCCATCGCGGACGACGCGGGCGGTCGCCGGGGTGGCGAACACCGGAACCGCGAGCGACTTCATCAGGACCCGCAAGCCGCGGATGTGGTCGCCGTGCTCGTGGGTGAGCAACACGCCGTGAAGGGTCGACGGATCGAGCCCGCAGGCCGTCATGCGGCCGATCAACTGCCTGGCGGAAAGTCCGGCATCGACCAGCACCCGGACCCCGCCGGCCTCGACGACCGCCGCATTCCCCCCGCTGCCGCTACCCAGGACAATGAACCGCACGACAGGAGGAGAAAGGTCCAAGGAGGAAGTTCCAAGTGCCAAATGAAAAGCCGGACGAGAAAGACCGGAGCATCGCGCTGCCTCGCCCGACGCCCGCCCTGCGGCACTTGGCACTTGGAACTTCCCGCTTGGGACTTCATGTTCCGGCGTCGTCATGAGGAAGCTCCGGATCATCCACAAGCTGAGGACCGTGCTCGCCCTGCTGGCGTTCTGCGGCTTGCTGGCGGCGGGTGCCGGCTTGTGGTGGGTCAACCGCACCGGATTGCCGGATTCGTGGCGCGGCGAGATCGAGAAAGCTCTGGCGGCGCAAGGACTACACGCGGACATCGCCGGGCTGCGCTACTGGCCGCTGCAAGGGGTCGAGGCGGATGAAGTGACGGTTTATGCCGACGCGAGCCGGCGACGGGTGGTCGCGCGGGTCAACGCGGTGATGGTCGACATCGACCGCACGAAGCTGGCCCGCGGCGAGGTGCGGGTGGAGCGGCTGGATTTGAAAGGCGGTTCGCTGACCATGCCGGTGGACCCCGACGACCCGGATTCCAAGGCGTTGGAGATCCGGAACGCCAGCGGCCGGGTGCTGATGCCGGGCGGGCGGCGTTTGGAAGTCCTCGACGCGCGCGGCGAGGTCGGCGGGATCCGCCTGGAGTTCGAGGCGCTGGTGCTGGGATACCGGCCGCGGCCCGACGTCAAAGAAGAGGAGATCGAGCAAGCCAAGCTCCAGCGGCGGCTCTTGTTGTTGCGAGTGATCGGATTGTTGGAGCCTTGGGAATTCGACCCCGCCAGCCCGCCGGTCATCCGGATCCGGGTGGAGGGCGATCTGGAGGACCCGAAAACGGTGCGGGCGGATCTCTTCCTGGAAAGCGACGGCCTGAGACGGGGCGGGATCGAGATCAGCAAAGTCGCGGCGAAAGGCGAGGTGCGCGGCCGGCTGCTGGTGCTCGAGTCGCTGCGGCTCGAGGACTACGGGGGCGCGCTCCGGGGACGGATGGAGTATGACCTGGCCGCCCGCAAGGGCCGCTTCGAGGCGCGGTCGGATTTGCAACTGGCGGTGCTCATGCGCGAGCTGGACGCGGCCGGCTGGCTGGATCGCGTGAGTTTTGAATCGCGGCCGGAACTGGCGGCGCGCGGGACCTTCGAATGGCCGGAGAACTCCCCGCCCCGCTTTCAGATCATCGGACACCTGGCGGCCGACAACATCCTTTTCAAGGGGCATTCCGCCGCCCGGGTGGAGAGCGACCTGTCGTGGGACGGACTCAATGTTTTCCTCGACAACCTGGTGGTCACGCGTCCGGACGGGACGCTCCACGGCAGACTTCTGGCCCAGCCGGAGCTGATCCGCTACGACGTCTCGACCAACCTCCGGATGGGCGTCTGGCAGGGGTTCTTCGACCATCATCCGCTGGGCAAGATTCTGGCGAATTTCAGCGATCGCGAGGACACCGAGGTCTCCGCGCGGATCAAGGGACGCCTCAATCCCCGCGACAAGCACGACTGGGCGGCTGCCGGCGAGGCGATGGCCACCCACATGAGCTACAAGGGAACCCCGTTCCGGAAAGCCCGGGTCACCCTTGATCTCGACCACGACGCGTTGGATTTCACCCGGGGCGAAGTGGAGTTCGACTACAGCGGCTACGCCCTCCGCAAAGCCCACGGCGGGCCCCTGAGCGGCACCGCGACGGTGGCGCGCGTGCGCTATGACCGGGAACCTTCGACGCTCACGCTGGAAGGTATCGAAGGCAGTTTTTGGCCGGCCCCGGTGCTGCGGATGTTTTTGCCGAAGGTCGCGGATCATTTGGAAGTGTATCGCTTCCACCGCCCCCCCGAACTGGAGGCGAGCGGAGTGATCGGGCTGTTCAAGGGCGCGCCGAAGACGAATTTCCGGATCACCGGATCGACCCCCGGCAGCGTCAGCTACAAGTTCGCCGGGACCGACCTGCGGCTGTCCGGCTTGAGCACCGGCGTGCTGGTCAAACCCGCGCTCACCGAAGTGCGGGATCTTACGTTCCAAGTTTTTGACGGTCCGGTGCGCGGCCGCTTCGACGTGACGCCCGATCGTGGCCTCCAGCGGGTGAAGGGCGAACTCGACTGGACCCGGCTGAGCCTGCCGGAGATCTCCACCGCCTGCGGATTTGACAAAAAAGCGAAAGGTTTCGTCACCGGGCGGATCGACTTCGACTACCTGGGCAAGGCGGCGGAGGGCCTGAACGGGGAGGGCCTGATCGCGCTTGAGGAGGGCGAATTGTTCTCGGTTCCCATCTTCGGGCCCTTGTCGCCGGTGCTGTCGGCGGTCCTGTCGAACCGCCGCGCGGGATTCCAGGAAGCGAAGGAGGCGTTCTGCACCTTTGGCGTCAACCAAGGGGTCCTGTCGACCAACGACTTCTTGACCACCACGCCGTCGCTGGTCTTCACCGGCGACGCCCGGGCGGACCTCAACCGGCTGACGCTGGACATGACGATCCGCATGAACGCGCGCGGCCTGCTGGGGGTGATCACCTTGCCCTTGAAGCCGTTTTACGGATTATTCCAGTTCCGCGGCCGGGGCCCGATGCGTGAGCCGAAATGGGACAACGTGATGTTCACCTCGCCGCCGGAGACCGAACAGAAGCGTCTGCTCGCTCCGCCGAAAGCCACCGACCTGCGGCCCCGTGGTCCCCGGTGACGCCTTGATTTCATTTCCGCTTTCCAAGTGGTAACGGCTGATCCTTTTCTTGCGCCGGCACCCTATCGGTGGCACCGTCCGGTCAGCCCGGAAATCCCGATCTTTTCCAACAACCCCAAACCATCAAAGTCATGTCCGATCCTTTTGCCCCCAACGCCGGCTCGCTCGACCCGGATGCCGGTTTCTCCAAATCCCCCTCGGTGGGGCAAGCCGCCAACGACCTCCGCGCCGCGGCGGGCGAGAAGGCCAAGGAATTCGCCCATCAGGCGACCGACCAGGCCAAGGCGATCAAGGAGCGTGCCGTGGAATCGGCCCAGCATCTGCGGGAAACCGCCACCGACAAGGCGCTGGCCTTCAAGTCGGCCGCCAGCGAGAAGGCGGAGACGCTGAAACATGCCGCCACCGAAAAAGCCAAGGAGTTCCGCCACACGGCCGACGAGCAGTGGCGCGAGACCCGGGTCAAGGCCAAGGAGCTGCAGATCACGACCGAGGACTACATCCGCCAGCATCCCACCCGCTGCGTGGCCGGCGCCCTCGGCCTCGGCTTCCTGATCGGCCTGATCGCCCGCCGTTGAGCCCCTACCGCGCGCAACCCTGACGCCGCGTCGCGCGCTCCCCCTGCCGGGAGCGCCGATTTTGTCTGGATACCATGATCGAAGCTCCAGCACCGGAAGCACACGACGGCACGTCGTGGCGGGAGTCCGCCGTCGAGTTCGTCTCCGCCCGGATGGAACTGTTGGCGCTGGAAGCGCGTCTGGCCGGCCGCGAGACCGGCCGGCGGGGCGCTTTGATCGCCATCATCGCCGGCTGCGGGATGACCGCGTGGCTGACCGGCACCGCCGGCTTGATCGGCTGGGTGGCCACCGCCGGCGACGGGATCGCCTGGCACTGGGTCGCCCTCGCCGCCGCCGTGCTTCACCTCATCCTGGCGGGGATCGCCGTGATGGTACTGCGCCGCCCCGCCCCGCCAGCTTTCCCTCTGGTCCGGGCCGAACTTTCCAAAGACCGCGAATGGATTCTCAACCTCAAGGACAAGCCGCAGCCCTGATCGCGCGCATCGCCGCGTCGCGGACCGCGCTGGGCAACGATTACGCTCACCTGCGCCGGCGCTGGCACCTGCCCGCCCGGATCAAAGATTCAATTCTTTCGAAACCCGTCGCATGGTTCGGCGGTTCTCTTGGCATGGGATTCCTTGCCAGCCTGATCCTGCGGCGCCCGCGGCCCCGCGAATCCAAACCCAAGCGCTCGCTGATCGCGCTTGCCCTCGGCGGAGCCTTCACCCTGGCCCGTCCCGCCCTGCAATCGTGGGCGGTCCGCGAGCTTGGAAAGCGCTTTGTGATACCGGGTAATGACACCGTGCGACATTCGTGAAAGTCGCCGCAATTCCCGCTTTTCATCTCCCGATCTTCACGCTCTAACCCACTTCCTCCTGTCCGAGCACCGCGTTCTCGACCACGTTGACGAATATCTCAAACTCGGCCGCGAGTATGACTGTTCCGACGTCCATCTGGCCACCGCTTACCCGCCGGCCTGGCGTCGCTTCGGCCAACTCCAGCCGATCTGGGCCGACCACGCGCCGTTGGCCCCCGGGGAGACTGAAAAACTCGTGCGCTCCTTCCTCGGCGAGCGCGAATGGAACCGTCTTCAGGAGAAGGGCGACGTCGACTTCGCCTACTACAACCCGCAAGGCCGTTTCCGCGCCTCGGTGGTCAAGCAGCGACTCGGCTACGACATGGTGTTCCGGATCATCAGCACCACGATCCGCACCATGGAGGAGATCGACCTCCCGGTGGAGCACCTCACCCCCCTGACCCGCTATCACAACGGGCTGATCCTGGTCACCGGCGCCGTCGGTTCCGGCAAGTCCACCACCTTGGCCGCACTGGTCGACTTCATCAACCGCGACCGCGAGGACCACATCCTGACCCTCGAGGACCCGATCGAGTACGTCTTTGACTCCAAGGGCTGCCACGTCAACCAGCGCGAGGTCCACACCCACACCGAGTCGTTCGCCAAGGCGCTGCGCGGCGCGTTGCGGGAAGATCCGGACGTCATCATGGTCGGTGAGATGCGCGACTTGGAAACCATTTCGCTCGCCCTCACCGCGGCTGAAACCGGTCACCTGGTACTCGGCACCCTGCACACCGGCAATGCCCCGCGGACCCTCGACCGCGTGCTCGACGTGTTCCCGGTCGACCAACGCAACCAGATCCGCATCATGGTCTCGGAATCCCTGCGCGGCGTGCTTTCCCAGCAACTCGTCCCGCGCGCCGACGGCAACGGCCGGGTGATGGCGCTCGAACTGCTGGTCAACACCCCGGCCGTCGCCGCCACCATCCGCGACGGCAAGACCTTCATGCTCCCGGGCATCATGCAGACCGGCAAGAACGTCGGCATGATCACCATGGACGAGTCCCTCCGCCGTCTCTATATCAAGGGTTTGATCACGCAGGAAGAGACCCTCTTCCGCTGCGAGGACAAGATCCAGATGCGCAGCTTCTTCCAATCCTGAGCTCCACGACCCGATTCCCATGGCCCGCATCGACGCCTACTTCCAATACCTCGTGGCAACCCGGGGTTCCGATCTCCACCTGTCCGAAGGCCAGCCGCCCAAGATCCGGGTGCACGGTTCCGTGACCCCGATTCCGGATGAGCCGGTCCTCGTCGGCGAGGATTTCAAGAGCATGCTTGCCGAGATTTGCGATCCGAAGGCGTTCCAGCGCTACCTCGAGATCGGCGACCTCGACTTTGCCTACGCGATGGACGACGACTCGCGCTTCCGTTGCAACTACCTGAAGCAAAACAACGGCTTCGCCGCGGTGTTCCGGTTGATCCCGACGGAGATCATGACACTGGAGTCGCTCGGGGTGCCGGAAGTGGTCAAGCAATTCGGACACATCCGCTCCGGCCTGATCCTGGTGACCGGCCCGACCGGATCGGGAAAATCGACCACGCTCGCGGCGCTGCTCGACTACATCAACATCAATTTCAACCGGCATATCATCACGATCGAGGAACCGATCGAGTTCGTGCACCGCAACAAGAAGTCCATCATCACCCAGCGCGAGGTGCCGATCCAGACGCCGTCGTTCTCCGACGGCCTGCGGGCCGCGCTGCGCGAGGATGCCGACATCGTGCTGGTGGGCGAAATGCGCGACCTGGAGACCATCTCGCTGGCCCTGACCGCCGCCGAAACCGGCCTGCTGGTGTTCGGCACCCTGCACACCAACAACGCCCGCAAGACCATCGACCGTATCATCGACGTGTTCCCGGCCGACCAGCAGTCGCAGGTCCGCACGATGCTTGCCGCCTCGCTGCGCGGGGTGCTCGCGCAGCTTCTCTGCAAGCGCTGCGACAAACCGGGCCGGACCGCGGTGCACGAGATCATGTTCGCCACGCCGGCGGTTTCCGCGATCATCCGCGAAGGGGCCACCCAGAAGCTTTACGACGTGATCACCGGTGGTAAATCGGAGGGTATGCAGTTCATGGACGAAGCGATCTGGAACAAGCTCCAGGCGGGCATGATCTCGCCGGAGGAGGCCTACATGAAGGCGATCGACAAGACCCGCTTCAAGAAGTTCCTGCCCGAGGTCTCCGCCCACCTCGGCGACGCGTCCGGGGGCAACCCGAACGAATGAGCCGCGGGCGCCGGACCGCGGTCCTTCACCGGTCGGCGGAGGCCGGCGGGATGCCGGACTTGCTCAGCGGACCGTTGACGCCCCCGGAGCGGTCCGGTAGCCTACCGCGCAGGATCGCCCGATGGCTGCGGAAACCCTCACCTTCATTTGTCCCCGTTGCCAGATCCGGCTCAACGTGCCGGCATCGATGGCCGGAGTCACCGGACCCTGTCCCGGCTGCCGGGAGCAGATCACCGCGCCGCGGCTGTTCATGCCGGTGCCGGGGGAACCGGTGACGGCTCCGCGCCCGCCGGAGGCGGTGCACGGTGTGGCCGTGCCCGCCGCCGGCCCGCCCGTCCCCCCGGTCAAATCTCCGTGCGCCGGCGCGGCGGGGCCCCGGATTCGTCCGGAACCGCGCCGGACGCAGGAGCGGCTGCCGCCGCTCAAGCCGATCCGCAGCACCGACGATCCGCTTTTCAGCCGCGGCGAGGTGCCGGCACTCCGGCAAACGCCCGGCGGGCGCCGCCCCTATCGCTGGGTCCATGTCCTGTATCCCGCGATTTTCCTGGCACTGGCCGCAACGATCGTGGGTCTGCTTCTCTTCCACTATGGTCCCGGCGGCCCCGGCCAGCAGATCCTCCGGCTCTCCGGCCCGCTCGAAGACGTCCCGCCCGCGGGAACCGGGTCACCCGCCGACCGGTTGATCGAGGCCCCGCTCGAAGACTCCTTCGAAGACCCCCTCGAAGAACCGCTCGCGGACCCCGCCGGCACCGGGTCCAGCACCCCGGGCCCGACCGAATCCTCGATTCCTCCTAATTCGGAAAAATCTCCAGCGATTCTTGCCAATGAACTACTTGATGCCTTTTTGGCAGCCCCTGACGCGGCCTCCAGAATTGATATGGTCGAGCCGGCGGCGAGCGAACCGGAATTGGCGGCGACGCTCCTGAAGGGCCCGCTACCGGCGGTCGCGCGGGTTTCCCCGGATTTGCCGCAACAGCATGCGGAAGAACAGATGACGGATTATCCGTTCCGGGTGTCGTTCTTCATCAAGGACGCGCCAACCGTCGAGTTCGCCGTCCTGGTCCGCCAGCGCGGGGCCCAGCCGCCACGGGTGTTTTTGCCCGCCTTCCTTGATCTGGTCGGGGGACGCCTCACCGAGTTCACCCGGCAGCCGAACCGGCGGCCTCCCGCGGTCTTCCACGTCCATCTGGAGCCGATCGACGGCTGTTACGAAAAGAATGTTCCGGGTGCCGATCGCAAGTTCACCCTCAAGTTGCTCCCCGGCCCCGTTGGCAGGGAGACCGCGCGCGCCTACGCGGCGAACGCGTCGAGGTTCAGGGAGCAGATGGAGTCGCCATCCTCGCCGCTCCGCTGGGGGATCCGGCGGCGGGCCACCGTCACCCTCCAGTGGAATCACAAGGAAGACCCGGAGCGACCTTACCTCGAGCTGGTCGATATCAATTCGCCGGACTGGAACCCTTGACCAAACCGGCTTGACGGAGGGCGTCCCAGCCGCCGTGCAGCGCCCGCAGTTCCGGGATCATGCCGAACTCGCGCAGGCGTTTGACGACCTCCTTGCTGACTCCGCAGCCGGCGCTGCCACAATACACCACCGCCCGGGAAGCCGTGCCCAGGCGCTCGAGCGAGACTTCCATCTGCTCCTCGAAGCCGAGCGGGCCCGCCGTGGTCAGGTTGATCGACCCCTCGATCCCGTCGCGCTGCCATTCTTCCGCGGGCCGGGCATCGATCCAAAGGAAACTCCCGTCCGGCCACTCGGCCTGGAGGTTCGCGAGACAAATCTCTTCCTCTGAAATGGCGGCCGGATCGCAGGGCACTTCGCGCGACGGGGCACCCAGGATTGCCCAGGTGCCAAAGGCTCCGAGCGACGCGCAGCTGAGGACCAGCGCAAGTTCCGCGACGGTCTTCATGGTTTGGCGGCTTCCGCGGCCTTTGGCAGGGGTTGGCGCACCACCGTGAAAATCCGGTGCGAGCGATGCCGCTGGACGGTGCAGTCGGTCTCGATGTGGACCACCCCCATCCCGACTTTGTCGGTGCCGGACGGGGTCACCACGACTTCATATTTCTTGCCTTCCTCGATGACCTTGAGCTCCTGCGTGAAGCGGGCGTCAGCCCCGGAGACTCCGGTCACGCGGATCGGCTCGTCGTGGTTCATCGTCAAGGTGACGGTTTTCGGCTCGGCCTTCGAACCGACCTCCCAAATCAGCGTTTTGGGCTCCACCTCCACCAGCACCGGGATGATGATATGGGTGGTAAGAACGATCGACGGCTTGTTGACCGGGTCGCCCTTGAGCCAGATCGCCACCGACTTGTCCACCGTTCCGGAAAACAGGGACATGTCGAAGTCGGCACGGATGACCCCGCTCTCGCCGGGTTTGTAAACCAGCTTGCCGCCTTTGATCTTGGCGTTGATGCAGGTGCAGGCGGCATCGTAGCGGTCGATGATCACGTCCTCATCGGTCGCGTTCTTGAAGGTGAAGTCGCTGGTGACGATACGGGCATCCACCCCGGCGCGGATCTCCTTGGTCACCTCGTCGAACTTGAGGGTGCCGGCGCAAAGGGACAGCGAAGTGGCGAACCAACAGAGCAGAGGGACTTTCATGGCGGGACTATGGCGTTTTTGGCCGGCCGGGCACAAGCTCGACGGCGATGATCATCCGTCCGCCGCGCCACTCCGGCCCGAGAATCAGCAGCGGTTGGCCGGGTTTCATGGCGGCGTCGGTCTTGAGGATTTTCTTGCGGCTCAGCCACAATTCAACGTCCAGCCGCATCAATTCCTTGGACAATTTGCTCTGGGCTTCGAAGCGCAGCAGAACCTCGTCACTCGGCCGCAGCGGCTGGGCCCAGTTCTCGTAACTGCGGAACAGCGGCTTGGTGTCGCGACCGAGCTCCAAATATTTGGCGAATTTCAAACGTTCTTCGCGACCCAGCCGTGCCGCCGTCTCGACGGTCACCGGCTTGGCCCGCGTCCCGGCCGCCGCCGGATCCCCGTTGGTGGCGTGATAGACGGTGACGGTGACCGTGCCGATCACGTCCTTCCCCGGATCCGTCTGCGCCATCGCCGGGCCCGCGAGCAAGACCAGCAAGCCGCTCATCCATCGCCGCCGTTTCATGGTGCCGCGTTGTCGATATCGGCAGTGGCGGCCTCCGGCGGCCGGACCGCGGCCGTGTCGGGGATCTCGAAGCTGTCGGGAATCGCCGCCACGCCGTCGAGCAAGATGACCATCGCGTCCGCCGGCTCCGAAGCGAAGTAATCCGCTTTCACGCCCTTTTCCGGAGTGTAGAGGTGGGGGGCGAACGTGGCGGCCACCGGAGCGGGAACCGGGCCCGCCGGGTTCCCGACCATCCGGGTGCCCGCCCAGAAGCAGAGCACCATGCCGGCCACCGCGGTAGCCGGCAGGAACCAGCGCCACAGGCTGCCGGGACGAACCGCCAGCGGCGACACCGCCCCGCCCGCCTCGCGGGCGATCTCGCGGGCGATCCGGGCGTTGAAAAAATCCGGGTAGGGCAGGTCCGTCACCGCCAGACCGGTCCGCAGCACGGGCGTCAACTGCCGCGCCACTTCCCGCCGCTCCAGCCATTCCGGCCGGGCCGCGGCCCACGCCTCGATCTCGGCGGCCGGCGGGCCTTCCAGCGCGTCGTCCACCCAGAGGGCCAGCAGTTCTTCATCGGGAGTCGTATTCATCCTTGAGGAGGGATTGGAGTTTTTGTCGGGCGTAAAAGAGCCGGCTCATCACGGTGCCGAGCGAGCAGTGCATCACTTCGGCGATTTCCTTATACGCGAGTCCTTGCACGTCTTTCAGGATCACCGCCTCGCGATGTTCCGGCGAAAGCTTGTCGAGGGCGGCTTCGATCTTCCGCCGCAATTCGTCGCCGGCCATCGACTCGGCCGGGCTGCGGGCCTCGGCCGGCAGGGCGACCGCCGCCGGATCGATCCGCTCGCGGTTGAAAATCTCGTCGTTGATCTCGCTCCCGCCTTCCGGTCGCCGGCGGCGGGTGTGGTCGTAGACCGCGTTGTGGGCGATCCGGTAGAGCCAGGTTGAAAAGCGCGCCTTGGCCTCGAAGCGCGGCAAGGCTTGCCACGCCTTGATGAAGGCCTCTTGCGCAAGGTCCCAGGCGTCCGTCTCGTTTTTGACCATATTGCGGATCATCGCGTAAATTCTTCCCCGGTGCCGGGTGACCAGTTCGTCGTAGGCCGTCATGTCACCCGCTTGCGCGCGCAACACCAAGGCCTCGTCCTCCTCGGCCGGGGGCTCCCCCGGCATCCCGGAAGCGGCCCCGCCGGCTTCGGCTGGTCCCAACAGGCCGTGAGACGCGACGCGCTGGAAAATATTCATCGCCATGGACCCAAGCGCCTCGTCCCCATCCCGATGACTCTCCGGATCATGGGCAGAATCATCCCCCTGCCCGGTCCGGCTGGCAACTTCATTCCCGGTCCCCGAAGGATTCACGAAGCCGCCGCGGGATATCGCCCGCCGGCTGTCCCAGCGCCGCCCCCAGCGCCGCGATCCCCGCCGCCTGGCCGGTGGCGAAGCAGGTCCCCATGACCCGCAGCGAGGCCTGCGCGCCGTGGTCGCAGGAAATGCAGCGACCGGCGACGAAGATGCCGTCGAGACCCGCCGGCATCAGGCAGCCCAGCGGAATCCCCGCCGCGCGGTCGTCGTCGGGAAAGCGCAGCTTCGGCCCGCGGGTGGTTTCGCGGGACTCCAGTGGCCAGGCCGCCAGCGCGATGTCGTCCGCGTGGCGGGTCCCCCGCAACACTTCCTCTTCGGTCAACACGTGCCGCCCGATCCAGCGACGGCTCTCCCGCACCCCCGCCCGGACCGGCCAGTGCGACACGTAAGCCGTCGCCCAGCCCGCCGCCTCCCGCTTGAGAAATCCGACCGCCGCCGCGGCCAGCAGCCGGCCACCGGTTTCCAGCCGCGACAGGCAGCCGGCGTCCAGCGGGTCGTAGGCGCCCTCTTCCGCGCCGGACAGATCGATGCTGCCGAATACCTCCCCCGCCCGGCCGCTCGACCGGAAATGCAGACCCAGCGTGTCTCTCGACAACTCCCCGCGCCGCACGCCATCGACAATCCGCCCGGCCATGGCCAAGCCCTCCTCCCCGCCGGCCACGCCCTGCACGCCGAACACATAGGCCGGACGCTGCAAACGCGCCGATTCCGTCCGCTCGGCCGCCGCGCCTAACAATTCGGCCAGCACCGCGTCGCCGCTGGCGTCGACCAGCGTCCTTGCCGTCAAAATCTGCCGCTGACCGCGGCACACCGCTTCGACCTGCCAGCCGTCCCCCGCCCGTTCCGCCCGCAGCGCCTCGCTGTGAAAGCGCACCTCCACCCCGCTTTCGCGAAATAGTTCATCGGCGATCCTTACGAACTCGACCGGATGCTGCCGCAGCACCCAGACGCGGCCCATTTTCACCGGTCCGCTGTCACCGGTCGCCATCAGCATCCGCTCCGCCATCTCCGCCGGGAAGCCAGGGTTCGCCAAGCGCGGCGGCCCCTCCCCCAGCAGGTAGAGCCCGCAAAAGGTATGCACCAGCGAGGCCGTGCCCATCCCGCCGGCAAAGCCATGGCGCTCCAGCACGATCACCCGCGCCCCTTCCCGCGCCGCCGTCACCGCCGCCGCCAGTCCGGCACTGCCCGCGCCGAGCACGATCACGTCGGCGGTCATGCCAGCCTCCTTCCGATCAGCCGCGCGAGCGCTTCCGGCGTTTCCAAATTCTCCCTCCCCGCGTCCTCCGGCCCGATCACCGCGCCGAAACGCTCCTCCGCGATCACGATCAAGTGCATCACCGCCATCGAGTCCATCCCCGCCTCGAACAGGTTCCCGTCCACCGCGAACCCCGCCGCCAGATCCGCGATCCCTTCCTCGCGCAGC
>CAMCYK010000184.1 GCA_945883695.1 Akkermansia muciniphila
CATGGCGGCGTTCATGAGGATCTCGGCGATCCTGGGGAGCCCGTCGCCGAGGCCGCCTTGAAGAAGGAGATTGATGAGGTCATTGGCGTCGGTAGGCTGGTGGTGGTGTTCGTCCATGGCTGGGGTGCTGTTAGCTTTGCAACTCCAGCATCCAGTCCTGGGCGGACACTACAACCCCGGGGTGGGGTCGGCGCGCCGCCGGTCCGAATACCCCGGCAATTCGCGCCGGTTGCGCGCGGGCGGGCGGCATCCGATCGGGCGATCCAAAGGATTGATCTTGTTGCGATTCCAACTTCTTTTTCTGCAGCGGCTCGGAGCTGTGGAAATCCGACGGCACGGTGGAGGGCACGCTCCGGCTCGACGACCTCAGAACGATGCCGAATGTCGGCCTCAATATTCCGGAGATGAAGGTAGTCGGCGACTCGCTCTATCTGGTCGTCAACACCGCGGGACGCCGGTGGCTGTGGCGCAGCAACGGCGAAGCCGGCGGCGCTGAGTTGGTGCCCCGGGAGCCCGGATTCGAATCGTGGTAGGTCTTCCGCGGGCTCCTCGCGGTGGGCGGCAAGCTCTGGTTCTCCGGCCAGACGGAGCGCGGCGCGGAGGAAGTCTGGCGTTGCGGCGACGGGACACTCGGGAGGTCGGTGAGGCTTCCCCGGACCACGCTCGGGAACCAGAACGAGACTTTCGTCACCCTCGACGACATCGTTTACTACTACGCGAGATTTCCCGGTGCGGTGGCGGGACTGGGTCGGAGCGATGGCACCGCCGCGGGGACCTACCAGGTGAACAACCTGCCTCCCGGCAACACCGCCAGCGACCTGGGGAATCTTACCGCGGCCGGGAACTGGCTCTATTTCACCGCCGTCGACGGCAAACGGGGCCGTGAAATCTGGCGCTCCGACGGCACGGCGAAAGGCACGCGGCTGGTGCACGAGACCGCTCGCGGCGAGGGGAGCACGCAGCCCGAGAGCTTCACGGCGGACGGCGACGCGCTCTATTTCCTCGGCGGGCAACTCAGCCCCGGTGGTGACCTCTGGCGGACCGACGGAACGAAAAAAGGAACCGCCCGACTTACCTTTCCGGAACAGAGGGGCTCACCGGGCTGGATCAGGCCCTCTATTTTTCGCCGCCCATCGCGGCCTTGGGAAACCAGGTCTTCTTCAATGCCCGATTCTCCAAGTTCGGGATCGAACCGTGGACCAGCGACGGCACTTCCAAAGGCACGCGGCCGGTCGGCGACACCGTGAAGGGCGGCTCGGCCGAATGCCATTTCATGACCCGGCTCGGGAACCGGATTCTCTATACCAGCGACCCGGATTCCGCCGTCAGCCAGCTCTGGGCAAGCAACGGCAGCAAGTCGGGCACGATGCCGCTGACCGGCTTCAGCGAGGCCGACCAAGGCTTCCCGGACGACTTCACCGTGGATGGCGACCGGATGTTCTTTTCCTCCGGCCAGGTCGAAAACACGCTGTGGGTGACGGACGGAACAAGGAAGGGGACCCGCGAGATTCCGGCCGCCGGTAGCACGCCGTTCAATCTGGTGAACGGAACCCTGCGGATGGCAGGCCCGACGCTGTTCTTTGCCAACGACCGCCGCCCGATCCGGCATGAACTCTGGCGCTCCGACGGCACTCCGGAGGGCACCCTGATGATTCGCGATGCCTTTCCCGCCGCGGCCAACGGCGAGAAACCGCGGCTCGACCAATTCACCGCCGTCGGCAGCTCGGTCTGCTTCTTCTCCAAGACCAGCGACAGCTCCCGCCTCTGGCGCAGCGATGGCACCGCGGAGGGAACACATCTTGTGGCCGACGTCATGCCCGGCGACCGCTCGTCGGGGCCCGCCATGCTTTGCGTCGCGGGCAACCGCCTTTTCTTCGCCGCCGAAGATCCCGTCGCCGGTTACGAACTCCACGTCCTCAATCTAAACCGGGATGCCGGGATGGCGGCGACGGTCGCAGCCCGGTCCGGCGTTACCTCCCCAGTTGAAGCGGGCCAGATGACCGAGGCCACCCCGACTGACGAAACCCTCCTGCGCCTTGCCTTCAACCTCGACCCCGCGGGTTCCGGTCGGCCGGTCCTTGAAGCGGGTAGGGGGACACCTCCGGGTATCCGAGCTTCACCCGCGCCCCGGGTGCCTTCCGCGTCGAGTATCTCCGCCGCCGCGACGGCCGCTGGATCTACACGCCGAGATGCTCGACCTCGCTTGAGCCCGGCAGCTTCACCCCCATGAGCGGGCCGGAGAGTTCGGTCATAATCAACGCCGAATGGGAACGCGTGACGGTCGAGCAAACCATCGCGCCGGGGACTCCGATGATGTTCGGCGTGGTGGAAGTGTCGGAAAAATGACGGTGAACGCCGGCTCAACCGCCGATTACTTCGTGTCGCCGGGCTGGCGGTCCAGGTCGTCTGTCCACCGGTGGATTCACTCGCGACAGGCGGTGAGCGTCCCCGGGAGCGCGCACGGCCGACCTTTCCGCGATGCTGACTGGCTCCGAAACGGGGGGGCAGCTCGGGGCAGGAGTCGCAATTGCCGTGAACCAGTAGAGGAACGATCAAATTTCCCACCCCGCATTACATACATTGTCACAAGTTACGATACGGGAATGTCTCCAGGCGATCGAAGGACCCGATCCTCGGTGCTGAATCCACGCGGGCCCGAATTCAGGCCGTGTTTCCACGCTGTTTCCAGCGAGTCGCTCTCGAAATCCGCCCCGATTCGGATTCTCACCTGAGCAATTCCTCCAGATCCTTGCCGGTCCAGTTCCGCGGGATGCTGTCGGAATCGCCGGTCGCGGCATCGATCACGGCGCGCTTGCGCTCTTGCATCCGGCGGACGCGCTCTTCGACGGTTCCGCGCGTGAGCAAGCGGTAAACGGTCACCGGACGGGTCTGGCCGATCCGGTGCGCCCGGTCGGTCGCTTGCGCCTCCACGGCCGGATTCCACCACGGATCCAGATGAACCACCGCGTCGGCGGCGGTCAGGTTCAGGCCATAGCCGCCCGCCTTGAGACTGATCAAAAACACCGCCGGACCAGGCTCGGTCTGGAAGGCATCGACCAGATTTTGACGATTCCGGGTCGTCCCATCGATGCAGAAAACCCGTCCGAAGCCCGTCGCGAGCTTCTTTTCGATCCTTCGTAAATTTGTTGCAAACTGACTGAATACCAGTGTTTTGCCTGAATTTTCAAAGCGCTCCAAAAGCAGATCCATCAAACGTTCGATCTTGACTGCGTTCGGAACATTCTCCTGATCGAGGTTGAGCAACCCGGGATCGACACAAACTTGCCGCAGGCGCAGTAGCAGCGTCAGCAAATGCATCTGCCCGGCCCCCTCGCCCTGTTGGTCGCGGATCCGCTCGATCTCGGCCAAGCCCGCCCGTGCCAGGCTGGCGTAGAGCGCCGCCTGGTCGTCGGCCAGATTCAGCCACTCGTCGATCTCGATTTTGTCCGGCAGATCCTTCGCCACCTGATCCTTGGTCCGGCGCAAGACAAAGGGCGAGACCCGCAGCCGCAACCGCTCCAACAGTCCGGACGGAACCGCGGCGCCCACCGCCGCCGGGGCCTCGTAGCGCTCCTTGAAATCGGCTCGATTTCCCAGGTATCCGGGTGCCACGAAGCGGAAAATCGACCAGAGATCCTGCATCCGGTTCTCCACAGGCGTCCCGGTGAGCGCGAGCCGGGCACCCGCCTGAAGCTTGCAAAGCGACTTGCTGATCTCGGCATCCGGATTTCGCAGCAGGCTGGCCTCGTCTGCCAGGATCAGGCGATATTCCCTCTGAAGGTGAAACGCGAGATCCCGCACCAGGGTTCCGTAACTTGTGACAATCACATCCACCTCGGCGATCCGCTCCCGCAGTCGATCCCGCGCCGCTCCATGGAACAGCAAGCAGTTCAAGCCCGGCGCGAAACGGGCCAATTCAGCCATCCAGTTGCCGAGCAAGGTAGTCGGCGCAACCACCAGACAGAGCCCTTTAACGGAGCTTTCCTTGCGTTTCAAATGATTGATTGCAGCAATCGATTGAAGCGTTTTTCCAAGCCCCATTTCATCGGCCAGCAAGGCTCCTCCCAGACTCCCCAGGCGATCTACCAGCCAGCTTGCGCCGAGTTCCTGATACGGCCTCAATTCCGCTCTTAAACCATCGATTGAAACATTTTCAGGGCTGTCAGCAGATCCCTCTTGATGATTGTCTGAGAGCGATTCACGAATTTTTTCCCGTAGATTTTGGAAAAGAATCGATGAGGCACCGGATAGCTGAAAAGGCTCGTCGGGTCGACCGATTCCCAGTTCTTCGACCAGCGGCATCACCCATTCTTCACAAGTCCGGCTGACCACCAGCTCGGCTCCGCTGGCGAGCTTCACGCGGCGCTTTCCGCTCCGCAGCAGGCGGCGGATTTCAGCGCTGGGAATGCGCTTCCCACCAGTCGTTTGAAACGACAGCTCGAAAGTGAGCGAGGTGTCACCACCGCCGCTTCGCTGGATATCCGGTCGAACCACATGAATCCGGCCCGCGACCGCGGCGAAACGGTCCCCTTCCCGGATCGTCCAGCGCTGGCGGAGCGGCGGAAGATCGTCGGCAATGAACGAGAGAATGGCGTCGCGACCTTGGAGTCGAAAGCGGGCATGGGAGGTCGAAGGCTGAGAAACCGTCGAGCCGATTGCCGAAACGGACGAGGGCTGGAATCCGAGGGCTTTCAAGTGGCGGCGGGCGCGATCCTCCGCGGCGGGGTCGCGGGCCAGCAGATGGCCATCGGGTGCCAGACTGGGCAGACCGGGTATCGGCTCCCCGGGTGGCTGGAGCGGGCGGGCGGCCTGGCCGGGATAGCGGACTTTGAGAGTGGCCTCGAGGGATTCCAGGGTGCCCTCCAGTTCCAACTCGAAATCCGGCTGGGCACCGGCAAGCCGGAGACTTCCCAGCCAACCGGGCTGCGGGGGCTCGAAGAGATCGAGCCAGGCATCGAAGTCCGCAAGGAAGACACCCAACAGAAGCTTCAATCGACCGTTGGATGCGAGTTCCATCGCGTGACCGAGCCATTCCGGGCGGGCGGAGCGGCCCGGCAGGCGCTGGATCCGGTCCGGGCCGACCCAGGCCGGCGATTCGCCCCAGCGCACGAGCGAGCGGCGGGATTCGCCGGGGGCGAGTTCGAGCAGGAGGTGACTGCCTTCAAGCCGGCTATCGCCCAATCTCAACGGCGGGCCGGGATCGGACTCGATCCGGAAGGACCCGGGGCGACCCTCGATTTCAATCCTCGGATGCCCGGCGGCGAGTTCGAGGAAAGCGGCGGCATCCGGACCGGCGAGGCGGAGGGCCAGGGGCTGGGGAGATCCGGAGAGGAGCTTGCGGGAGACCAACCAATCGGTGAGACGATGGTCGGAGTCGCCGCAGGTGGTGCCGGACGGCAGCAGGCGGACGGCGATCTTCCCGGCGGACCAATCCGCTTCGAACCGCGGTGAGAGACGGAGATCCCACGCTTGGAGGGAAGGCGTAGCGACCGGCCGGTCGGATGAGCGGCCGATACGCGGGGTGGCGGGCGGAGTCGCCGCGACCGGTTCCGCGGAGCGTTCCCCGGAAGCGGGCGGCGGTTTCAGCGCGGTCAGGAGGACGGCAACCGCGTGGGCGCAGACCCCGCCGCTGGCGCGGTGGTCCGGGCAGCCGCATTGGACGCGGACATCGGCGGGGCCGACGACCTTGACCACCGGCCGGAGATTGAGGCGGCCCTCGCGGAGGGTGCCTTGGAACACCTCGCCGCTTTGCTTGAACCCGGCCACGAGGCCCTGCCCGGCGATCGCCTTGCCGTCCTTGAACGGCTTCCAACCGGTCAAACCCCTCACCCAGTCTTCCGTGATCTCCATCTTGCCGGAGTCACTCAACGGAGGGACCGGCCGGGACGCGAGGGGAAAAACGGTGCTTCGGTGACGCGGGGAACCACGTCCTTTCCTCGTTCACTCCAGATCGACCGTCCCGCCGGGAACCGCCTTGGTGACTTCAAAGCCAGCGCTTTTCCCGCCGGACCCGCTGCGGATCTCATACCAGCCGGGAAAACCCCGCCACCGGACGATCCCGTCGTTCCCGGTGCCCAGCGTGACGGTCGTGTGCCAGCGCCTGCCGATCCACTCCTCGAGCACTGCGCCGCGCTGGCGGATCGACCAGTCGAGATTCCAGGAGGCGGCCTCGGGTTTCCAGTGGCGGCCTTCCCAAAATCCCCAGAGCAGGAAGCCGGTGTAGGCGGGATGACTGAAGCAGGCGATCAGCAGGTCCCGGGTGGCCAGTTGGTGGATCTCGCGGTCGATTTTCTCCAAACCAGGCCGCCGGGTGAGCAGGTCGGCACCGCCCCAGGCGACCGGGTGATTGACGACGTCCCATTCGCACACGCGGTCCTTGGCGAAGGCGAGCCGTTCTTCGGCGGTCTTGAGGTAGTGCTGGCTGATCGCTTCGGGATCGGTGAGCTCGGCGAGGTTCGGCGGCACTGCCCCTTGGATCAAGTAGTGACCGCGGATCGAAATGCGGCGTTGCTCAAGCCAGAGCATCGCCTGGTCGAGTTGCTTGAGCTTCGCCTCCTTGCCCGCGGCGCCTTCTTCCCAGCCGAAATCCTTGAGATCGTTCTCAAACACGATCTGGCTGAACAGGCGGTCGACGATTTCCCGGTAGCGCTTGCCATCCCCGGTCTCCGCGGTGAGCCACCCGGCGGTGACGGCGGAGCCGAAGCCGAATTCGTGGCGACGCAGGGTCAGGGTGACCTCGGTGTTGGCGAGCGGCTGGCCATCGGGACCGCGGACGCGGAGCGAAAGGTCGGCCTTGCGGTGTTGCTCGATCCGTCCGAGCGCGGCCTCGCGCCACGGCGCGTCGGGCTCGCGGCCGGCGTAGGTCTTGCGGATCCGGGGAAAGGCCGAGGTGTCGGTGCCGGCGGGGTATTTGAAGACGCGGATCGACGCGATCTCGACCGACTGCGCCTGGCGTCCGCACAGCAAGGTCAGCGCGGCACCACCTTTCCCGAGGGCGGTGGTGATCGGGAACAAGACCGGCAGCTCCCGCCACTCACCCGTGAGGTCGAGCCCGGTGGAAGGGGCGGCGGCGGTGTAAGGCGCGGCGGCGAGCTGGAGTTTGGCCTCGACCGAGGGCGCCGCGCCACGGGTGGCGCGGGCCTTGATGATCGCCAGCACGAGATCGCCCGGTGCCAGCGCCCCCTGCGGACAGGTCATCGAAACTTGCGCCACATACGGCCGCGAATCGTCCGGCCGGGTGACATCGACCTGCCACACGCCGTCGGTTTCGCCGGCCGTGCCGTGGGCCGCATCCGAGTAGGCGCTCAGCTTCCCGCCCGCCGAGAGTTCCTCGCCGCCGGCCGGCGCGGCCAGTTCGGCGGAAAGCGGGGCAAGCGAAAGCAGCGCGGCAACGGCGGCAACGCGTGGCAGGAGAAGGCGTGTCATGATCGGCGGAAACGGCTGGAAATTACGCGATTGGCGGGTCGCATTCACGTCGAAAGCCCCGGATGACAGGGACACCTCCCCCGCCCTGCTTCGCCCGCGGTGGCGGCAGCCCGACCGGCGGACCCGCGGTTTGAGAGGAAGGCCCCGGTCTATTTCCCGGCTTCCGCTTGCGGTTTTGTTTGCCACTCCGCCGCCGGGTCGGAAGTATCCACTCCGCTGCTATCCGCTCGCGCCCGATGAAAGTTGTCGCCATTGCCAATCAAAAAGGCGGCGTGGGGAAAACCACCACCGCGCTGAACCTGTCCGCCGCCCTCGCCCTCCGCGGGCAACGCGTCCTGCTGATCGATCTCGATCCCCAGGCGAACACCACCAGCGGACTGGGGCTGGATGTCGATGGCGAGGGCACGGTCTATCCGGCGCTGCTCGGCCATGCGAACGTCCGCGACAAGATCATCCCGTCCGGCCGCGACAACCTCTCGGTGATCCCTTCCCACATGGACCTCGCGGGGGTGGAAATCGAGCTGGCCCGCAGCGACGATCACCTCGAACGGCTGCGGATCCACCTCCAAGGCTTGAAACCGAACGACCTCTTCGATTTCTGCCTGCTCGACACCCCTCCCTCGCTCGGCGTGTTGATGACTTCCGCGCTGGCCGCGGCCGACGAAATCCTGATCCCGCTCCAGTGCGAGTGGTTCGGCCTGGAAGGGCTGGCGAAAATCGTCCACGTGATCGACCAGATCCGCGACTCCGGCGCGAATCCGGATCTGTCGCTGGAAGGGATCGTCATGACCATGTTCGACGGCCGGACCAATCTGGCGAAGCAGGTGGTGGACGAAGTGGGCAACTATTTCCCGGAGCAGCTCTATCGCACCGTGATTCCGCGGACGATCCGGCTGGGCGAGGCGCCGAGCCACGCCAAGACGATCTTTGAGCACGATCCGGCCGGAATCGGGGCCTCCTCCTATTACGCGCTGGCGGACGAGTTCCTGGTCCGCCATGCGGCGGTCGGGCCGGTCCTCGCGTCCCATTGACCGCTTGTCCGGGCTCCGGGATGGCACCCCGTCGGCACCTCTCGATCCGACCTCGAAAGCCGTGGAACTCCTTTGTTCTCTTTGCGGAACAGGGATTCCCACTTGACCGGGCGGGGCCCGCGTCACCATAGTCCGCCGCCTCCCCGATTACTCGGGAAGGTTAAGTTTTTCGCACCCTTGCGACCGGCGGACGGTGCCGCGCGGGGGCAGTGACGACCGTCCCCTTTTCTTTTCCAATCCTTTCACCATCAGAATGTTTGCTCGTTTATTCGGCAGCTGGTTTTCCAACGACATTGGTATCGATCTCGGCACCGCCAACACCCTGGTCAACGTCAAAGACCAGGGCATCGTCCTGCGCGAGCCCTCGGTGGTCGCAGTGAAAGCCGGTACCAACGAGGTGCTGGCGGTGGGCGACGACGCCAAACGGATGCTCGGCCGCACGCCGGGCAACATTGTCGCGATCCGGCCCCTCAAGGACGGGGTGATCGCGGATTTCGAAGTGGCGGAAGCGATGCTCCGGCATTTCATCCGCAAGGCCAACAACGGCCGCCGCCGCAACAACCCGCGGGTGGTCATCGCGGTGCCCTCCGGGATCACCGAAGTCGAGCGCCGCGCGGTCAGCGAGTCGGCCGAGCAGGCGGGCGCGCGCGAGGTGCACATCGTGGAAGAACCGATGGCCGCCGCGATCGGCGTCGGCCTGCCGGTGATGGACGCGTCCGGCAACATGATCGTCGACATCGGCGGCGGCACCACCGAGGTGGCGCTGATTTCGCTCGGCGGCATCGTGTTCGCCCGCTCCGTCCGCACCGCCGGCGACGAGCTCGACGAGGCCATCGTCTCCTACATGAAGCGGGCCTACAACCTGATGATCGGCGAGCGCACTGCCGAGGACATCAAGATCCGGCTGGGCTCCGCCGCCCCGCTGATGAAAGAAATCACCATGGACGTCAAAGGCCGCGACCTGGTCGCGGGACTTCCGAAAACCATCACCATCACCTCGCAGGAGATCCGCGAGGCGATGGCTGACCCCCTTTCCACCATCGTGGACGCAGTCCGCACCACGCTGGAACGTTGCCCGCCGGAACTTGCCGCCGACCTGGTCGACCGCGGCATCGTGCTGGCCGGCGGTGGCGCCCTGCTCCGGGGCTTGGACCGACTTCTCCGGGAAGAAACGGGCCTGCCGGTCCATGTCGCCGAGGATCCCCTCAGCGCCGTGGCGGAAGGTACCGGGCGCATGCTGCAGGAGATCGAGGTCTTGAAGCGGGTCACCACCTCCTCCCACTACTGACCGGCTCCCGGGGCCCCCTCGCCATGAGGCCGCTCAATCTTCTCGCATTCCTGCTGTTTCTGGGCGGCGCCGTTTGGGCGCTGACCCGGAGCCCGGGTACGGTCCGTGAGATCCAGGCCACCTACTACACCTGGCTGACCCCTTTCCTCGACGCGGGGTCGACCCTCGAGGTGGAGGCCCGGAACTTCCTCGACGAGGTCGAGCATTCGAAAAGACTCGCGACCGAGCTGGAGGCGATGCGCGACGAGTACGACCGCCTGCGCCAGGTCGAGCGGCACTCGCAGGAGGTCGAGGCCGAGAATACGCGGCTCCGGCGCGCCCTGGATTTCCAAAAACGGACCGAGTTCAACGCGACCGTGGCCCGCGTGATCCGCCGCCAGACGACAACCTGGTGGCAGACCGTCGAGATCGACCGCGGCGCCGAGAACAAGGTCCAGGTCCACCAACCGGTCGTCGCCGACGGCGGCTTGGTCGGCAAGGTCGACCGGGTCGGTGACAAGCTGTCGTCGGTGATCCTGCTGACCGACGAGGCCTGCCAGGTTTCCGTGCAGATCGAGGGGAGCCCGGAAGTGGGCATCCTGAGCGGCCGGCGCGGCCAGTTTGAAGGGGGGCCCAAGCTCCACCTTCGGTTCCTTTCCCCGAAAGCCCGGATCAGTCCGGGCGCGCGGGTTTTCACCACCGGGCGCGGCGGACTCTTCCCCGCGAACCTCCTGGTGGGCACGGTCGAGACGGTCCTGCCCGGGCCGCTCGACTCCGAAGCTTTGGTCCGACCCTCGGTCGATTTCACGGATCTAAGCACGGTCTTCCTCCTTCCGCTGCCATGATCCGGTGATCCGCTACTCTCTCAGCCTGTTCGTCCTCGTCCTGCTCGCCCTCCTGGCGCAGCAGTTCATCCCGTCGTTGACCGGGCTCTACAACTCGCGGTTGCTGCTGGTGACGCTGGTCTTCCTCTGCGCGTCGGTGACCGTCGGACCGCCGGTCATGCTGGCGCTCGCCTTCACCTGCGGCTTCCTGTGGGACGCCCAGAGCGCGCTGGGGCCGCCCGGCGGCGATCCGATGGTTTACCAGGATCCGGCGGAACCGCTCCGTTTCGGCTACTCGATCATCCTCTACGGGGTCATCGGCTACCTCATGCAGGGCATCCAACCGCTGTTCCGAGAGGGCAAGTGGCAATTCTCCGCGTTTCTGGTCGGGGTCTCGATCTTCGTCTACCTGGTGGCCGAATACCTCATCATCAATTTCGTCCGCGGCGATTTCCACTTTCCGCGGACCACGCTGCTCCAGATTGTTTTCACCTCCGTCCTCACCATGCTGTTCTCGCCCGTGGTCTTCTGGATCCTGTTCCAGATCGCCGGCCGCTTCGGCCACGAGATCCGCTTCGAGGGCTTGAAGAAAAAGCGCCGTCGCCGCGCCATCGCCTGATCCCCATGGAACCTCGCCTCCGTCTCCGCCTTTACCTGCTGACCGCCCTCGTGCTGTTCGGCTTCGGTGTCCTGTTGACGAGACTCTACGAATTTCAGATCGTTCAACAGGACCACTACAAGGCGCTGGTTCCGGGCACCCGCCAGATCACCGTCCGCGAGCCCGGGATCCGCGGTGCCATCAAGGACCGCAATGGCGTCGAACTCGCCCGCAACCGCCGCAACTACGAGGTGTCCTTCAATCTCGAGGAGATCCATCAGGCTTACCGGATCCAGCGCTCCGAAGATCCGCTGGTCGACGTGGAAACCCGCGAGGACGGCATGCCGCGGAAGTCGACCGAGACCGACATCGTCGCGATCGTGAAGGAGCGGGTGATCCCGGTGCTGGAACCGCTCGGCCTGGTCCGGAATTTCAACGCCGAGGCGCTGCGGGTCCACTACAAGACCCACGGCGGCCTGGTGCCCTTTTCCTACACCACGGACCTCGACTACGACCAGTTCGCGCGTTTCGCCGAGCACTCGCTGGAGCTTCCGGGCGTCTATCTGAACGTGCGCCCGCAGCGGGAGTATCCCTACAAGGCCCTCGCTTGCCACACCCTCGGCTACCTCAGGCAATGGTCGAAGGGAGACATTCCCGAGGACGCCGCGCGCGAGTATGGTTACCAGTATGTCGGCGACGACAAGGGCGTGGCGGGCGTCGAGGCGACCCTCGATGACATCCTCCGCGGACCGGAAGGATGGAAAAAGATCAGCAAGGACGAGAAGGGCAAGATCCTCGGAATCTACGACCGGCTCGATCCCGGGGTCGGTGCCGAAGTCACGCTGACGATCGATGCCGAGATCCAACACTTGCTTTCCAACATCCTGCGCCAGGCCGGTTCGGCCTCCGGCGTCGTGATGGACGTCCGGACCGGCGAGATCCTCGCGATGGCCTCCGTTCCGGACTACAACCCGAACGATTTCATTCCCAGCATCTCAAAGGCAAGGAACCGCGAGTACAACGAGGCCAAGATCTCGCCGCTGATCGACCGCTCCATCAGTCCCTTCGTGCCCGGTTCCACGTTCAAGATTCCGACCGCCTTGGTCGGCGCGATCAACGGCCTGGCCGGCCGCAGCTACAACTGCAGCGGCTACGTTTCATATGGCAATGCCAAGGTCGGCTGCTGGATCGCCCAGAAGGGCGGCAGCCATGGCAGCCTTTCCTTGCCGAAGGCCATCCAGCAGTCGTGCAACCCCTACTTCATGCAGCTCGCCCGCTCGCTCGGCGCGAAGGACATGGCGGACGGCTTCGGCATGATCGGCCTCGGGGAAAAGACCGGCATCCCCCTGCCCCAGGAGCATCCCGGACTTGTCACCGGCAGCCGGAACTGGCAGCGCTTGCGGCCGAATGTCAGCGTGACCCCGATCGACATGGGCTTCCTCTCCATCGGTCAGGGCAACGCGCTGGCCACCCCGCTCCAGCTCTGCGCCGTGACCGCCTGCGTGGCCAATGGCGGGCGCTACTACGAACCGCGCCTGGTCAAGAAGGCCGTCGCCAAGGACGGCACCCCGCTGATCGAAGACCTGCCGCGGCTCAAGGTGGACCTCGTCAAGGAGGGCATGAAGCCCTCCGACATGGAACTCATCCGGGAAGGCATGCGGATGGCCGTCAATGTCCGCGGCGGCACCGCCGGGCGGGTCAAGATCCCCAACCGCCCCGACTGGGAGGTTGCCGCGAAAACCGGCACCGCCCAGGTCAACAAGGCGCTGGACCTCCACAACGCCTGGACCCTCGCCTTCGCCCCCTTCGACGAACCCCGCTACGCGGTTTGCATGCTGGTGGAGAACGGCAAGTCGGGCGGCGCGGTGTGCGGACCTCTCGTTCACCTGCTGCTGCGCGGCATCCTCGCCCGCGAGGAGGGCATGCGGCTCCCCCTCCATCCGCTGGAACCCGTGGTCGGCAACCTCGATCCGATCAAGGAGATCGTCCTGCCCGAAGACGTGCTCGCGGCGAGCGATATCAGCGAGGACAGCGGCGAGACCGGCAACGAGGCGTCGGAAGCC
>CAMCYK010000185.1 GCA_945883695.1 Akkermansia muciniphila
TTGCAGGCGACATGACGAGGGTCGGGCGCTTTCCAAGCGCCCGTTCTTGCGAGGCCGGTCCGCGCACGGGCGGCAGAATGCCGCCCGACCGCGTCATGTCGCCTGCAAGGCGACACTCCACTCGGGGTGCCGCCCGCACGCCGACACCCCTCACGCCTGCACTTGCGGCCCGCCTTGCCGGGCGCTACAGCCGGGCATGGGCTTGCGAACGAGCGATTTCCACTACGAGCTGCCGGAGGCTTTGATCGCCTCGCGGCCGCTCGCCGAGCGGGCGGCGTCGCGGATGATGGTCGTCCACCGCGATTCGGGGAAAATCGAGCACCGCAACTTCCGCGAGTTGCCGGAATTCCTCCGCCCCGACGATCTGCTGGTGCTCAACGACACCAAGGTGATCCCGGCCCGGGTGTTCTCGGACGACGGGAAGATCGAGCTGCTGTGCCTCGACCGCTTGTCGCCGCTGGAATGGCGTTGCCTGGTGCGGCCGGGGAGAAAGATGCGCGAAGGGAAGACGGTGACGGTCGGCGGAACCCCGGGCAGCGTCGTCGAAGTGTTCGACAACGGCGACCGCTTGATCCGCTGGGAGGCACCGGTGGACCTCGACGCGCACGGCCACCTCGCGCTGCCGCATTACATGGGGCGCGACGACGAGACGGCGGACCGGGAGCGCTACCAGACGGTATTCGCCCGCGAGGAGGGAGCGATCGCCGCGCCGACCGCCGGGCTGCACTTCACGCCGGAGCTGTTAGAGAAAATCCCCCACGATTTTCTAACACTTCACGTCGGGGTCGGCACCTTCCGGCCGGTCCAGGTGGAAACCCCGGAGCAGCACGTGATGCATTCCGAGCGCTACCGGCTGACGGACGGGACGGCAAAGCGGATCAATGAAGCCGGAAGAGTCGTCGCGGTGGGGACGACGGTGACGCGGGTGTTGGAGCATCTCGGGCGGATGGCGGCTGCGGAAGGGCTTGCGGCAAGATGCCGCGGCCACGAGGGAGAGACCGACATCTTCATCTATCCGCCGCACGAGTTCCGGGTGATCGGCGGCTTGTTGACGAATTTCCATTTGCCGGAAAGCACCCTGATCATGCTGGTCAGCGCCTTCGCCGGGCGGGAACTGGTGCTGGACGCTTACCGCGAGGCGGTGAAGGAGCGCTACCGGTTCTACAGTTACGGCGACTGCATGCTGCTGGTGTGAATCGCGCGAACGATCAAACCGCTTGCCATGGCTCGCGGGAGCTTGTTTCCTGCGCCTGCTGTCAGGGGCCGTGGAGGTTCGGCAGGCGAACCCCGCCAGGACGTGATTGTAGCAACGGCAGTCTGTCCGGATTTGCCGCGGATTCCCTGGCAGCACTTTTTCCTTCCCGCCTACTTGCCGAGGATCTCGCCGAGCTTGTCCGCCCCTTCGATTTCCAGGTTCGTCCACGGTTCGTCGGGCGGGATCACGGCGGTCGCCAAGGGGGCCGGCGAAAGGTCGTCGGGCGCGGCTCCGGCCAGCTCGAGCACGGTTTTGCCGGGATCGAGCCGGTTGAGCGGCAGCATCCCGTAGCCGCGGCCGATGTCGACACCGTCGCCATGGCGGATCTCGAAATGAAGGTGGGCCGGGTAGTGGCCGTTGGCGGTGCCGACGCTGCCAATCCGCCGGCCGCGGGCGAGCAGCGTGCCGACCGCGACATCGATGCGGGCAAGGTGCGCGTACATCGACTCCAGCAAGCGGCCGTCGCGGTCGCGGTGGGCGACGATCACCACGTTGCCCCAGTCCGGTGACGGATCGCCGGCGTAGACCACCAGCCCGTCGGCGGTGGCATATACCGGATCGCCGAGGTCGGTGTTCATGCCGCTGATGCCGTTGAGATCGTCGCCGGTATGATGGCCGCCGCGGGCCTTGTTCATTTCCCAGAACTGCTGGGCGTTGTAGGTCAGCGCGCCGTGCTGCGAGCCGAGCGGGGAATCGAAACGCGGGGCGTCCGGGATTTCCCCGAGCTGCCAGCCCGAGAAAAGGTGGAGCCGGTGGCGGGGCCGGCCGTCGGCGGGCAGCAACAGCGGCGCGTCGGCGTCCTGGAAGCTGGTGAGTGCCTCGATCGGCAGCAGCTCCGGCGGCCGGTCGCGCCACAGGGCGAAGCCGAGCATGACCGCGGCGGCCGCCAGGATGAGCAGGGTGAAGGGGTTGATCCAGCGCATGAAATGAAGCGGGAAGCCCGGCCGGCGAGCCGCGGTCAATCGAAGTCCAGATAGATTTCGGCGCGGCGGTTGGCGCGGCGGCCGACCGGATCATCGTCGCCGGTTTCGGTGAAGTTCGGCCGCCGCGGTTGGGTCTGGCCCTTGGCGAGGGTGATGATCTGGTTTTCCGCGACCCCGGAACCGACGAGGAAATCCTTCACCGCGGCGGCCCGTCGGGCGGAGAGTTTCTCGTTGTAGGGGACCGTGCCGAGGGCGTCGGTGTGCCCGGACAGCGTGAGTTGCTTTTCGGGGTCGGTCTTGAGGATTTGGGAGACGATCGAGAGCTGGCGCTGGGTCCGCGGGGCCAGGATGTCCTCGTCGAATTCAAAGTAGAGCACCAGGGTGTCGCCGCCTTTGGGATTTTCCAGCAGCGGGGTGTAGTAGACGTCCCCGCCGGCGACGCGGCGGGCGTAATCGGCCAGCAATTCGTCGAGATTGATGTCGGAGACCCGCCAATGGCCGGCCTCCGCCGGCTGGCGCAGGACCAGCGAGAACTCGGCGGCCTCGGATCCCTCGGCGGTCACCACCCGGGCCAGGTAGCCGGCGGTGTCCGGCCGCTGGAACACCGCGCGCAGGGGTTTTTCGGGGCGGAGCTCGTAGTTGCCATCCTCGAACAGGATGCACAGGCCGGCGATCTTGGCATCCGAGACCGTGGCGGGGTCGGCGAACTGCTTCGCAAGTTCGAACTGCTGGTGGAGAGTCGCCTGGAGGAAGGCATCGGCAATCCCGAGGGCATCGACCAGCACCGCTTTCGGGACCGGCTCACCGGGGCCGGGCGGCACGGTCAGCGACTGGACCGACCACTTGCCGCCGTCGAACTTGAGATCGAAGAAGATCCGGTTGCGGCCGGCTTCCAGGCCGTCCAGCCAGAGCGCCCAGCGGGCGCGGCTGTTGAGTTCCAGCTCACCGACTTCCTGCACCGCGTCCGGGTGGCGGAGCCGTGGTGCCTCGGAGGCGAGGCGGGCGAGGCGCTTGCGGGTCGCCTCGTCGAGCGCCTCGCGGCCGATCAACTGGCCGAGTTCCTCGAAGTTCCCGGATTCCAAGGCCGTGCCGATCCGGGCGAGCAGTTCGGCGGGATCCACCGCCGCCAGTCCCACGCCGGCATTTGCCAGCGCGGTCTCGGGATCCTGCGCGTCATCTGCCGGCGATTCCTGCTGGGTCGCGGGAAGCGGCGTCACGGCGGGCTCCAGCGCGGACGGATCGACCGCCGCCACGGCGGGCGGCGGCACCGGCGCGGCCTCCTTGCCACCGCGCTTGAGGTAGAGCCAACCCACCAGTCCGGCGAGCCCGACGGCACCGGCGACAAAGGCAAGGGGAAAGCGGGAGTCGTGCATGGTGGCGGTGGCAGTAAACCTGAAAAAAACGGCGGAAGCCACGGAATACGCGGCCTCCGCGGAAAACAATCGGCCGGCAAGACACCCGGTGGATCCCGGGAGCGGCCGGAAATCAAGCGAGGCGGACGGCGCTCATTGCTTGGGGGCTTCCGGTTCTTCTTCAGGCGCGGCGACTTCCTCGCGGGGGAGCACCGGCAGATCCGGTTTTTCTTCGGGCACGGCGACTTCCTCGCGCGGGAGCACCGGCAGATCCACTTTCACCTCCTGGCCCTGGCGAACCAAATGCAAGCTGGTCACCTGCACGGCGGCCGAGGCGGAAACATAGAGGTAGAACTGCGTCGAATCCGAAATCCGGCTCTCGTTGACCGCGAAGATCAGGTCGCCCGGCAGCACCCGCCCGGCGGCGAGTCCGTCCGGGCTGACTGCCACCACCAGCGCCCCGCTCAGTCCACGGATCCGCTCCTGAGTGGCCAGATCCGTCACCCGCACGCCGATCGCGCGGAGGATTGCCTGCATGTCGCGGGTCTTCCCGCGCGGCATCGCCGGCACTTCCGCCACCGTCGTCTGGCTCTCGGTGATGGTCGCCTCCAGCGACATTTCCTTGCCGCCGCGCCAGATCCGCAACGGGACCTTGCGGCCGATCTTGGTCCGTTGCACCAGGTTGATCAACTGGGTGGTGTCGCGAATCTGGTTTCCGTCGTAGGCGAGGACCACGTCGTTCACCTGCAAGCCCGCCAGCTCCGCCGGCGAGCCGCTGCCGACACCGACCACCAGCCCGCCCTCATACATCCGGACGCCGAGGTAGCCGCGGATCGGCCGGCCGCGCTTGAGAATCGAGATCAGGGTGTCCTTGACGTCGTTCGCCGGGATCGAAAAGCCCACGCCCTGGAATCCGGGGTTGGCCCGGTCCGGCGTGTAGATCGCCGAATTGATGCCGATGATCTCGCCCTGCAAGTTCACCAGCGGCCCGCCGGAATTGCCCGGGTTGATCGCCGCGTCGGTCTGCAGCAAATCGCGCTGGGTATCCGACAGCGAACGCTCCACCGCGGAGATGATGCCCTGGGTGACGGTCTCGCCGAGCCCGAAAGGATTGCCGATGGCGAACACCAACTGGCCGCGCCGCACCTGGGAGGAATCACCGAATTTCAGCGGCTGGAATTTCGTGCCGCTGCCTTCGATCTTCAGCACCGCGATGTCGAGCAAGCGGTCCTCGCCGATCATCGTGGCGGGGTAGACCTTGCCGTCGTGCAGGGTCACCTGGATCTGCTGCTGACCGTTAACCACGTGATGGTTGGTCACGACGTGGCCTTCGTGGGTGACGATCACGCCCGAACCCTGGCCCTGGGTGGGGACCGTGCGGAAACGCTGGCGGCCGAGGCCGTCGGGCCACCGCTCGTTGCGGACGCCGGCGGTATCGATGCTGACCACCGAGGGCACCACGGCTTCGGTCAGCTTCGCGTACTCGGCATCGAGCCGCGCCAGCAGCTCCACGTCGCCGAGTTCCAGCGGAGGCCGGCTGGGCAGGGTGAAGGGTTCCCGGCGGAACTCCCCGGATGACGAATCCTCGCCCGGCCACAAGCCGGTGAGGCCCGCCGTGCCATTGCGGATCAAATAAACGGCACCGAAGGCGACCGCGAAAACGGCCGCCAAGGCCATCAGGCGACGAATGCCTTGCTGCATGGGTATGTGGGAAAAGGATGCCCGTGATACAGGACGTGAATCCAGCAAGATGGCAAGGAAATCCTCCCCCCGGGCCGATGGATCAACTTTCTTCCAGGATCTCCGGATTCTGACTCATCTTGGTATATGTAGCCTGCATCTTCTCCAGCGCATCACGGATCTTCTTGGAATAGTCCTTGGCATCGTCCTCGCCGGGACCGTCCGCCAGCATTTTGCAAATCGTCAGGACCGACTTGTGATAGTCCGCGATCCGCGGGTCGATCTGCTTCGTCAACTCCTCGAGCGACGCCACGGCTTCCTTGGCTTCATCCCGGTCGCTGCTGTCGATCTTCACCTCTTCGCCTTCGTCGCCGTCGCTGGTCATCATCAGGCGGCCGAGCTTGCGGACGACGCCGGACGACGCGATTTCGATTTGGCTGAGGGCGCCGCTGATGCTGAGGAGCTCCGGCGAATCGCCCTTGCCGTGCGCGAGCAGCAACTTGGCGGAAAGGTGGTTCGGCATCTGGTCGAGCACGCCCTGGAGGCGCTTCTGGACTTCGGCGTTCTTGAGCAGTTCCTCGCCCTTGTCGCCCTTCGCCTTGATCACCTCGACGACTTCGGTGAAGGCTTGCAGGGTGTTTTTGACATCGGACGACTTGTCCTTGTCGGCGCGGGAGATCGCGTAGGCCTCGTCGAAGTCCTTCATGGTGAACACTTGGATGTCGAGGAACTGCTGGATGCCGTCGAGCAGCAGCACGTCGGTGACTTCCTTGGCATTGTCGGTCGGGATCCCGACGATCTTGCAGCCGCGCTTGGTGGCACCGCGGATCTTGGCGGCGGCCCCGCCGATTTTCTGGACCTGGCCGTCGGCGGTGATGTCGCCGGTGCAGGCGAAACCTTCGTCGAGTTCCTCGCCGGTGAACAAGGAGTCCAGAAGGAGCGTGAACAAGGTGGCGGCGGACGGACCGTCCTTCGGCACATATTTATCCTGGAAGCCGAGCTCGATTTTGAATCCCGTGGGGATCTTGTCTTCCTGGTCGGCGTAGCGGACGCGCAGGAACTTGATCACTTCCTCGAGGCAACCGCCCATCATCGGGCCGACGTCCTGGTTGAAGGTGAACAAGAGGTCTTTCTGGCCGGCTTCCTTGAGTGCCGTGGCATTCACGGTGGAAGCGGAACCGGCGAGGTTGCCGCCGGGAAGCTGGCGGACCACCAGTCCGTTGATGCGGCCCTGGGCGCGCGCGAACTTTTCAGCCGTACCGCCCGGCATGGTGACTTCCTTCTTTTCAAAGACCTCCTCTTCTTCTTCCCACGGATTCCGCTGGTGACGGATCGTCTTGCCCAGCATGCCGTCCCAGTCGGCCTTGATGCCGGCTTCGGTGAGGTCTTCCTGCTTTTTCAAGAGCTTGTCGGCCGAATCCCCGTCGGGGTCGAAGCGCAGCGCGATGTCGATGATGTAAGCGGCGCACTTGCGGTTGTCCTCGTTGTCCTTGGCCTTCTCCAAGCCGCTCAGCCCGCGCAGCAGGCGGCTGGTCACCTGCGATTTTGTGGCCGGTTCGTCGATCGTCTTGCCCTTGTCCTTGAGCTGGTCGAGGACGGTCTTGATCCGCGGGTTGTCCTTGTCGAGGCGATGGGCGATCGCCAGCGCGTGGGCGCGGAGTTCGAGATCGACCTCCGATTCGTCATCGAAGTCGCGGGCCACCGAGATGAGCCCGCCAATGGCAGCGGAGCGGACGAACTTTTCCAGTTTGACCTTCTTCGTGTCGAAGATCTCTTTTTCCAAATCGGGCGGCCGATAGGCGGTGGAAGCCTGCCCCGGGAGTCCCGACAGGAGGAAGAGCAGCGACAGGAGCAGGGATAAGAACCGCGTTGACATGTCCCGCAGATACCTTGAAGCCGCGGATTTGCAAAGGGGAAAGCCGGGCCGGCGATCAATCCTTCGGCGGCCCGGGCGGCGGGAAGTCGGCGGAATCGCCGGCGACCTGAGCAAGCCCCGCCATTACCCGGTAATACTCGCGGCGGGCGCTCTCATAGGCGGCTCGCTGCTTTTGCTCCATGCCGGTGAACCCTACGGGGTCTTTCTTCGGCAGCAGACGCGCCAGGCTGCGCAGGGTGTCCGCCATGTCGATCGCGGACTTGAGAAGGTCGCGGTCGCGGATGTCGATGTAGGCGGATACCTTGTCCAGCCGCTCCCGGCTCGACTCGTGGGCCAACTCCAGCCGGGCGGGATCGAGATCATCGCGCTCCTGCTCGACCAGGTAGGCCGCCGGTTCCAAGGCGGCGCGCACCTCGCGGGCAAGGATCGGCCGCTCGAGGAAGCGCGGCCGGCTGCCCGACCCTTGCAACGCCAGCATCCTCGCCGACGCGTGCTCCGGCATCACCCCGCCCAGCTCGCGCAGCCGCGTCTGGGTGGCCTGATGGGCGACGAAGGTCCCCAGCGTCTTGCCTTGGCCGACCTTGCGAATCTCGTCGAAGCGTTTCAGCCCGTCGGCGATTTCCGCTTCCGGAACGGCAGCCGCCAGATCACAGAGTTCGTCGACGCTGCTTGCCAGCAGCACCTCGTTCTTCATGAAGAACGCCGCGTCATCCATCGCCACCAGGGCGGCCAGGTAGTCGGCGGCCTCGTCCGGGAGGATCAGGCGGGTGCCGGGGGACACCACGGAAAATGCCCGCAGCGTCTGCCAGAAGCGGGGGGGCAACAGCAGCTTCCCGTCGTCACCCACCTCGGCCAGCGTGATTGCCGTCGGGATCTTGCCGGTCAGCGCGCCGTCCAGCAGCAACACTGCCGTGCCCGTGAGCGCCATCCCGTTGCGGCTGAAAGAATACTCCGTTTTACCGAAGTCGAAGCGAAGCTGCAGGCCCGGCGGCAGCGACCCGTGCCGCGCTTGAATCGCGGCGTCCAGACGGGCCAGGCCCGGCTTGAAGCGCTCGGTCATCCCTTCGCCCGCGATCTCCATCGATCGCCGCGGGCCTTCCTCCTCGCTGCCCTCGTCAATCTTGGCTTTCAGGTTCACCGGTAGCGACGCCAATTTCATCAGCTTCGATTCCTTGTCGTAATACCAAATCGGCATCGGAAGAGACAACTCACTGAGCACCAATACAGAATCTGGCTTTTCCGACTCCGGTTGCGGGTCGGCTGCCCGCTCGGGGGTCAGGTCCAAGGGATTGTCCGGCTTTTTCGGCCGGAAGGTGGATTCCTCCGCCACCCAGTCCTTCCAAGCCCCCTGCTCGCCCGCCGTCCGTCGTTCGCGCGCCTTCGGATGCCGGGGATCGGCCAATGCCAGCACGTCGCCCAGACAAGCCGCGAGGGCCTGCCCGTCGGCACCCGCCTCCGGCATTTCCAACCATGCCAAGGTCTGCCAGGCGCGGTTCCGCGCGCGCTCGTCTTCTTCCCGGGCGTCCGCCGGCGGCGGGTTCGCGGACTTCATCGCTTCGATCAGCTCGCGCGCTTCCGGGTTCGCCGGTTCCAGCGCCAGCGCCAGCGCGGTCATCTGCGCCACCGTCCGCGGCGACTTCGCGAAATCCGCCGTCGTCCGCGCCAGCACCATCAGCTGCCGCGACAGCGTGGTCATGGTATCGACGTCCACCGGCAGCTTGTCGCGGCGGAACGGCAGCGGGCCTTCCGCCGGCGCCACGAACTCGGCGGCCAGCGGCAGCACTCCGGCGGAAAGCAACAGCAAGGCTCGGGTGAAGGACAGCATCGCGCGCATTCTTATCAGCTTATACGCCGGGCAGCGAGGCGGATTTCGATTGAGGATTGGAAGATTGACGATTGATGATTTTCTTCCACCCCATGCCCCTCCCCACCGACCTCCACCACAGCACCCGCGAGGAAGTGATGTTCTTCGACACCGACATCGGCGGCGTGGTCCACAACCTCGCCTACCTCCGCATGATCGAGACCTGCCGCACCAAGCTGGCCGGCCTGATGGGCATGGACTTGACGGAAATGGCCACCGGCAAGGTCTTCCCGGTCGTCGTCCGCAGCGAGGTCGACTACAAACGTTCCGCCACCCTCGGTGACACCTTGCGGATCGACGGCCGCCTCGCCGAAGTCCAGCGCGCCCGCTTCTGGTGCGCCTTCGAAGTCCGCCGCGACCGCGACGACCTCCTCCTGGTCACCGCCCGCCAGTGCCTCGCCCTGGTGCAAATGCCTGAGGGTAAGCCGGTTCGGCTCCCATGGTAGGGTTATACCGCCAGGAACACCGCCCGATCGCCGCTCCGCCAGCTCAGCCCGCGGGTCCCTTACACGGAAACGATCCACGACCAGGCGAGGAATCCAAAACTTAACGCGCTGAACCACAACCATTTGTTTCGTAGCAATCGGAGGATCATGGCGGCGGCGCGTGAAGTTTCACCAGGCGGGCCTTGCGGCGCTGCCAATAGCCTACCCCGCCCAGCCAGAGGGCGGCGTAGCTCACGATGAGCAACCAGTCAGGGAGCGAAGCATCGAGACTGGTGCCGGCAGCGAGCCGCGCCGCCTGCCAGCGGGGTGCCGGAAACCAAGGGGGTGCCGGGGAAACGGGCGATGTCACCGTGTGGAATCGTGGCACGCCATACTTGGCGGAGGAGGAATTGAAGTATTCAGACCCCTCGGGTTCCTCCGAAGCCTGTCCGCTGCGGAGGTCCATGCCAAGCAGTTCGTCCCCCTGCGTTCTCACCCTGAAACCACCGGAATTGCCCGTGGCCGGAGCCGGCCCAACCGGAACTTGGACCCAAGTGGGTGATCACCTGGGTTGAATTCGAGTGGTTCCACGCCCAGCAAAGGAAAAGCAAGCCCGGCATACCGAGCCAGAACAGCCGGGAGCGGTAAAAGGGGCGGATCATGGCGGCGGCGCGGGGGTAGGGTCGGCCCCCCCGGGCCGACCGGAATGGTCCCCGGCGGCCCGCTCATCCCCCGGGGAGCTGACCGACCCTTCCGTCGCTTCGCGGACGACCGAGGGCGGATCGTCCCTACCCTCCGCGACCGAAGGTCGCGGGCTGAAATTCGCGACCGCAGGTCGCGAGGTAGGGTCGGACCCCCCGGGCCGACCGGAATGGTCCCCGGCGGCGGACTCAAGCGCTGCCATCCCCCGCCAGAGATACGGCCACGCTTCGGGTGTCTCGCAAAGCGCGCCGCGGACGGGATTCATCTCGATATAAGTCCGCTTCGCCACGCCTTCTTCCACCGACCGCAGCCGGTGGTCGAAGAAATCCCGCTGCCAGACGATACCGGCGTGCTTGGCGGTCCAGGCTTTGAAGGAAGTGACACGCTTCTTCAGAAAAAAGCTGTCGGGAAAGCTCACCAAGGCATGGAGGTGGTCCGGCATCGCCACCAGCAGTCGGGCGGTCCAGTGGCCGAGCTCATCGTATTTGAGGAAGGTCTCGAGGAGGCATTGCCAAACCGCAGGGGTGGCCAGTTGGTTCTCGCCGCGGGTCTGGCAGGAAAGGGTGAGGAACCAGGTCTCCGCGGCGGGATCGAGCCAGTGGGGTGGGTCGTGGGGGAGATGTTGGCGGACGGGGCGTGAAGACGATCCGCCCTCGCTCGTCCGCGAAGTGCCGGGGGGGCTGATGAAACCCCCAGGGGTGAAGCGCGCCTCCGGGGACCGTTCCGGTCGGCCCAGGGGGTCCGACCCTACCTGGCGACCTCCGGTCGGGGAGCCTACCTCGCGACCTGCGGTCGGGGAAGGTAGGGACGACGCGCCCTCGCTCGTCCGCGAAGCACCGGGAAGGCTGATGGGATCCTTGGGGGTGGGACGGGCCGCCGGGGACCGTTGCGGTCGGCCCAGGGGGTCCGACCCTACCTGGCGACCTGCGGTCGCAGAGCCTACCTGACGACCTTCGGTCGCGGTACGACTGACCGATCCGACCTTCTCCATCCATACCGCCAGAATCGCCACGTCGGCCGGGGTAATCCCGGAAATCCGCCCGGCTTGGCCGAGGGTGGCGGGGCGGATGCGGGTGAAATTCACCTGCGCCTCCTTCTTCAGGCCGCGGATCGTGCTGAAATCGAGGTCGGCCGGGATCCGCTTGTCCTCGTGGCGGGCCATCCGCTCGACCTGCACCTGCTGGCGCTGGAGGTGGCCCTCGTATTTCAGCTCGGTCTCGATCAGCGGCCAAAGTTCCACGTGGAACTCTCGGAGGAGCTCGGCCGGCAGCATTTCCCAAGTATTCTCGACCCGACGGAACCAGTGGTCGATCTTCACCCCCTGATGGACCGCTCCCCTGCCCCAGTGCAGGGCGCGGGCGAGTTCGGACGCTTTCTCCCGCACCCGGCGGACCCGTTCGCCGCGAGCCAGCCCGAGCTCCGCCGCCAGCGGTGTGAGGCGCAGGTCGCCGTTGTCCTGGCGCAGCAGCAGGCGGAACTCGGCCCGGCTGGTGAACATCCGGTAGGGCTCGGTGCAGCCTTTCGTCACCAGGTCATCGATCATCACCCCGAGGTAGGCTTGGTCGCGGCGTAGAATTAGGTCGGGCTTGCCGGCCACCTTCAGCGCGGCATTCGCCCCGGCCAGCAGCCCCTGACCCGCCGCTTCCTCGTAACCGGAGGTGCCGTTGATCTGGCCGGCGAAGTAGAGGCCGGCGACGAGCTTGGTCTCGAGCGTCGGATGGAGCTGGGTCGGCGGACAGTAGTCGTACTCCACCGCATAGCCCGGCCGCAGGATCTCGCACTGCTCCAGCCCGGGGATGGTGCGGAGGAAGGCGAGCTGGACCTCGTAGGGCAGCGAGGTGGAGACGCCATTGACGTAGAATTCACGGGTGTGGCGGCCCTCGGGCTCGAGGAAGATCTGGTGGCGCTCCTTTTCGGCGAAACGGACCACCTTGTCCTCGATCGACGGGCAGTAGCGCGGGCCGACCCCCTCGATGACTCCGCAGTACATCGGCGATTGGTCGAGATTACCGCGGATGATGTCGTGGGTCGCCGGATTGGTGTAGGTCACCCAGCAGGGCATCTGTTCCACGTGGAACGCCGGGTCGCCCCAAGGATTCAGGGTGAAAAGGTCATCCGGGGCCTTGTGCAGGGTGTCCGCCTGGTAGGAGAACCGCGGCGCCGGGCGGTCACCATCCTGGCGCTCGCAGCGTGACAGATCCAACGAGCGGCCGTTCAGGCGGCAGGGCGTGCCCGTCTTGAAACGTTCCACGTGGAACCCGAGCCGCTTGAGCGAGTCGGAAACCGTGGAGGTGGCATCGCCCATCCGCCCCCCCTGCTCGTTCTTCAGGCCGACATGCATCAGCCCGCGCATGAAAGTCCCGGCGGAGAGCACCACCGACGCGGCCTCGATTTCCATGCCGAGCGAAGTGGTGATGCCGGTGACCCGGTCGTCTGCGACGAGAATCTCGGCGACGTTCCCCTGATGGAGTTCGATCCCCGGCGTGGACTCGAGCAACCACTTGATCCGGAACTGGTAGGCCTTTTTGTCGCACTGGGCCCGCGGGGCACGGACCGACGGGCCCTTCGAGGCGTTGAGCATCCGGAATTGGATCCCGGTGGCGTCGGTATTGAGGCCCATCGCGCCGCCAAGGGCATCGATTTCCCGGACCATGTGGCCCTTCGCCAACCCGCCGATGGCCGGGTTGCAGGACATCTGGCCGATCGTGTCGAGGTTCTGGGTCAGCACGGCGACCTGCGCCCCGAGCCGGGCGGCGGCCAGGGCGGCTTCCACGCCGGCGTGGCCGGCTCCGATGACGAGGACGTCGTAGCGCTTGGGGTAGCGGAACATGGGCAAAGGCGGGGACGCTACGTGGTGCGATGCCGGAGGACAAGGACGGGGTAGCGACGACGCGCCCTTGCTCGTCCACGAAGCCACGGGAGGGTCGATTCGCGCTTTCGAGGTGAAGCGGGCCGCGGGGGACCCTTCCGGTCGGCCGAGGGCGTCCGACCCTACCTTTGGCGACCGGGGGCCGCAGGAATATGTTCCACGTGGAACGGGAAGTCCGTCCCATCCGTCCCATCCGTCCCATCCGTCCCATCCGTCCCATCCGTCCCATCCGTCCCATCCGTCCCATCCGTCCCATCC
>CAMCYK010000186.1 GCA_945883695.1 Akkermansia muciniphila
CTGCCGCTTTTCGTCCGCCAGCCTGCTGGCGGGTCAGCGACTGACTCCACAGCAGGCTGTGGCAACAAAGCGGCAGCAGGCTGCACGCAGTCCAAGGCCGGCCCAAGGCCCGCCCGCTTCACCCGCCGCTCCCCGACGGCTGCCATTCCTCGACCCCGTCGTCGTTGTCGTCGGCGCTGCCCTCTTTCATCCGGCGGTCCCAGATGTAGCGGCGGAACAGCACCTTGACCGCGGCGGTCAGGGGAACGGCGAGCAGGGCCCCGACGAAACCGCCGAGGACCAGCGACCAGAACAGCATCGAGAAAATGACCGTCATCGGATGCAGGCCGACCGAGTCGCCGACGATCTTCGGCGCGGTGAGCAAGGAGTTGATCTGCTGGACGACGACGAAAATCGCGATCACGCCGCCGACGTAGGCCCACGGATTGTCGCCGAGGATGTGCTGGTTCTCCGCCACGCTGAAGTGGAAGTAGGCCAACAGGCAGGCGGGGATCAGGGTGATGATGTTGCCGATGTAGGGGATGATCCCGAGCACCGCCATCATGATGCCGATCGGCAGGCCGAGCGGCAGGCGGAAAACCGTGAGCGTGATGCCGACCAGCATGCCGTCGATGAAGGCGACCAGCACCTGGCCGCGGAAGAACGAGATCATGTAGCTGTTGATCTCGGTCAGGGTTTCGATCAGTTCGGTCTTGAAGCGCGAGGCCTTGAGCGGGACGTAGTCGTGCCAGTGTTCCTTGATCGCGGCGCTTTCGCTGAGGAAATAGTAGAGATAGATCGGGACCATCACGAAGCCGAGCGCGAGGCCGAGGAAGCCAAGGATCTTGCCGGCCCCGCCCCGGATCCATCCGAGGATCTCGTCGAGATAGCCCTTGGCTTGGAACCAGAGTTCGGTTTCTTGCAACAAGGGCCGATAATCCTTGTCATCGACGGTAAGCCCGGTGTCGGGCGCGGTTCCGCCGGTGGCGGGATCTTTCGCGGCGGGCGGGGCAAGCAGGGGATTGATGAACGGCTTGGCCCACTCGTTCTGTTCGCGGGTGTTGATGAGGATGTCGACGATGATCTCGTCGAAGCCCTTTTTGGGGACGGTGGGATCGGCAACCGGCGCGTTCCCGTTTTCGAGCTGGCGGTCGGCGGCGATCGCATCGCGCTGGGCCTGGAATTTGTTGATCTGCCCGCCGACGAGCGGGATCATGATGGCGACCAGGCCGGCGGCGATGAGGGTGAAGCCGGCAAAGGTGGAGACCACCGACCAGCGGCGGGAGAATCCCCGCTTCTGGAAAATCCGCACCACGGGATCGAGCAGGTAGGCGATGATCGCGGCGACCGCCAGCGGGACCAGCACCGCCTGGAGGAAGCCGAAGACCTCCCCCATCAGCCAGATCAGTCCGACGAGCAGGGCACCAAGGACCAGGATCGAGACGCCGGTGGCGGCATTCCACAAGGTGCGGAGCTGGAATCGGGTGGGGTAACGGGCCATCGCGGCGCATGCCTAGCAGATTGAGCGCTGCGGCGGGATGGGAAAATTGCGGCGAATTCGGAGGGCCCGGGGCACCCGGTTGACCGCGCGGCCGAAAGAAAGCACAAATCCGCCGCGAGCCGCCGCTTCACCGGTTCGATTCCGTCCCGTGATCCTGAAAACCACCGCCGCCTCCAGGCCGTGCGCGCCGCCGGCAAGGATGTCTGGCTCTACAGCGACTCCTACAGCAACGCCACCGCGCTGCTCGGATCGGCCGCCAATCGATTCACCCTGATGCCCGAGGGCGACGTTTCGTTCAGCGGCATCTACTCGGAGTCGATGTATTACAAGGGCCTGCTCGACAAGGCCGGCGTGGTCGCCGACGTGATCCACATCGGCGATTTCAAGAGTTTCGGCGAGGAATACTACCGGGATGCGCCCAGTGACTTCGCCAAACAGCAGAAAGAGGAGCTGATCGGCGCCATCTACGACCAGATCGTCACCGGGGTTGCGGAAGGCCGCAAGGTCCCCGCGGAAAAGATCCGCGAACTGGTCGATCTCGGCACCTTCAGCCCGCAACAGGCGAAGGCCGCGGGACTGGTCGACGAACTCAAGCACCGCACCGATTTCTCCGCCGCGGTCAAGGCCGCTTACGAAGGCGCGGAGTTTGATCGCGGCTACGAGCTGCCCGACCTCGAAGGTCCGGAGATCGACGGGATGATGGACATCATCAAGCTGATCAGCGAGGTGCTGTGGGAGGCGACCGACGAGTGGAAGGCGAGCGGCCGGCCCTTCGTGGTCGCGATGGGCGGCGTCGCGGCCAGCGGCGGCTACTACATTTCCAGTGGTGCCGACCGCATCTTCGCGGAAGAGGGGACCGTCACCGGGTCGATCGGCGTGGTCGGCATGAAAATGGTGCTCGGCGGCGCGATGGAGAAGCTCGGCATCTCCACCCACGCCACCCAGCGCGGCAAGAACGCCGGCGCGCAGTCGATGACCCGGCCCTTTTCGGCCGAGGAATCGAAGCTCGTCCGCGACTCGATGCTCCAGGTTTACGGGACCTTCAAGAAGCGCATCGAGTCCGGCCGCGGCGAGCGCTTGAAAGGCGAGCTCGAAGGGATGGCCGGCGGCCGGGTCTTCACCGGCAGCCGCGCCTTGGAACTCGGCCTGGTCGACGAACTCGGCGGCCTCGGCGAAGCGATCGCCCACGCGGCGGAAAAGTGCGGCGTGGATGCCGACGCGATCCGGCTCGTCCCCGAGCCGAAGGGCGCGTTCGACGGCTTGTTCGCCGCTCCGGAAGAGCCGCGGGAAGGGGAGATCGTCCGGATGGGCACCAAGGCGTCGCCGGCGGCCGATGCGCTCCTGGCGACCCTCGGCGAAGCGCAGCTCGCCGGTCTGCCGAAGCCCGCCCGCGAGGCCGTCGCGCGGGTGCTGGAGCGCATCGAAAGCTGCTCGGACAGCACCATCCAGCTCATCGGCCCGGACATCCGCATCCCGCTGGATTGATCCATCCCGGGACCGCCGGTCTTCAGACCGGCTTGAAGGGTCCCTGACAACCGCTCTTCCTTACCGCGTCCCCCCGACGACGATCCCGCGAATCCGCCATTGAACCGCGCCCGCTTTCGTGGACCCTGTCGCCATGCCGGATCACTCGTTCACCGCCCTTTCCCGCCGGACCTTCCTCGCGGCCGGCGGCGGCTGGCTCGGGGCCTCGGTCTTCGCCGATGCCGCCGCCCTCCGCCGGGGCAAGACGATCTCGATCTTCCACACCACCGATCTCCACGGCCACATCCTGCCGACGGAGAATTACAACGGGCTCGGCGACCTCGGCGGCTTCGCCCGCTGCGCCACCCAGATCCGCCGCTGGAAGAAGGAATTCCCGGACTCGCTGCTGGTGGATATCGGCGACGTCTACCAAGGCACGCCCGCCAGCTTGCAGACCGGCGGAAAGCTCATGATCGAGCAGTTCAACCGGCTCGGCTACGACGCCTGGGTCCTCGGCAACCACGACTTCGACTGGGGCCGCGGGACCGTCGAGGCCGCGCTCGCCCTCTCGAATTCCGGCATCCTCACCGGCAACCTCACCATCGACGGCAAGCCCGCCGGCAGCGCGGGCGGGGTGTGGGACAAGATCCGTCCCTGGTCGGTCCGGGAGGTCGGCGGCTTCCGGATCGGGCTGATCGGCCTGATCACTCCCGGCCTTCCCGGCTGGCTCAGCCCGGCCACCCTCGGCGGGGTCGCGGCCACCGATCCGATCGAATCGCTGCGGCGCGGCATGGCGGAGATCCAGGCGGAAAAGCCGGACGCGATCGTGGTGCTCGGGCACATGGGATTCCGCTTCCAGGACGACTTCGCCAATCCGCTGCGCGAGTTGTTGCAGGCGGTCGAGGGTGTTGATGTCTATCTGGCCGGCCACAGCCACCAGGACCAGCCGTCGTGGATGAATGGCAAGGTGCTGTGCAGCCAGGCGAGCTACCACGGCATCCATTGCGGACGGATCGACCTGACCTTCGACACCGACAGCCGCAAGCTGCTCGAACGGCGGGCGTTCACCGTGCTGATGGATTCCCGCTTCGAGCTGGATCCGCTGGTGATCGAACTCGCCGGGCCCGGGCTGGCGAAGGCGGATGAGCAGATGAAGCGTAAGGTCTGCACGGTGGCCCGGGCGGTCGAGGGCGGCGGGCGCAACAGCGGGGTTTCGAAGTTGTTCTGCGAGGCCTTCGCGGCGGCGCTCGGCAAAGCGGGGAGTCCGGTCGACGGCGTTTTCCACGGCACCTTCGGCAAGGAGGACATTCCCGCCGGCGATCTCACGGTGGCGGATTGCTGGAAGCTGTTGCCCTACGAGAACGTCCTGATTGCCGCCGAACTCAGCGCGCGGGAACTCCTCGAGATCGTCACCGAGGACCGGGGCAACCGCACCCTGTGGCCCTTCGAACTCAAGCGTTTCGAATCGGGCGAGGTGAAGAGTTTCCAGTTCAAGGGAGCGCCCGTCGACGAGACGCGGCGCTACCGGATCGCCTTCAACAGCTACGACGGCCAATCGGGCGGGCGGACCTTGCCGCTGCTCCACGAGATCCTCCAGCGGCCGGAAAGCAAACGGGCCGAGACCGGGGTCGCGACCCGCGAGGCGCTGATCGACTTCCTGCTCGAAAAAGGGGAGATCTGAGGGGCCGGGGTGGCCTGCCGTCTCCTCCGATGCTTCCCGGCCGGACCTGAACTGGATCGTGCGGTGGCCTTCGGCCGATCCGGGCGGGCGGAGAAAGGAGAAGCGCTTCACGACCAAGGCGAGCGCCAAAACCTTCAAGGGAGCAGAAGGAGATCGATTTGCTGAACAAGGGAGCGGAACGCGCCGGCGTCCACGGGAACGCGGTGGACGAGGCAAAGTGGGCCATCGAGAGTCTCGCCCCCTATGGGGTATCCATCCGCCAGGCGGTGCAGGCGTTCATCGACAGGCACAACGAGATCGCGGCGTCGGTGAACGTGAAGATCGCGGTAAAGCAGTTCATCGATTCCAAGGAGCGGGACGGGGTGTCCAAGCGCTACCTCAGCGACTTGCGGCACCACTTGCGGCGCTTCGTGGAGTCCTTCTCCGGCCGAAGTGTCTGCGACCTGACCGTCGCCGAGCTGGACCGGTGGTTGGTCGGCCTCGGGTTGGGGCCGGTGTCCCGCAATAATGCACGCCGCAACCTCGGGGTCTTCTTCGAATGGGGCCTGCGGCTAAGTTATTGCGCGGCCAATCCGATGAACAAGACATTGCCGGCCTGGATCAAACCTCTCGCACGGGTGCAAGGGCCCGTGACTCCCCACCGCTTCAATGAACTCCTTTCCGATTACCGGAAGATCCTCAAAAAGGAGGCGATCCGCAACGGGACCGTGGACCGCCCCGCCGTGGTGTGGAAGCATAACGTTCTGCGCCACAGTTTTGCCAGCTATGCGATTGCGAGCGAGCAGAGCGCCGACCGTGTCGCCCTCTGGCTCGGGCATACTTCGGCAAAAATGACCTTCGAGTCTTACCAGGAACGGGCGACCGAGGACGAAGCTGCCGAGTGGTTCGCGGTGCTTCCCGCGAAGGGCAAGGCGGTTCGTGCAAAGCGTCGGGAAGGAAAGGCATCCTGAGGGACGCCGCTTGGAGGTGAGGAGGGGGCAGGCGGAGGTTCAATCTGTCAACATGGACGTGTAGAGGGCCGTTGTGCGAGCCTTTGGGCGAAATCGGCGACAAGCCTCATCCCAATCCCATCCCAACAAGCCATGACTCCTACTCCAGAACGCATGAATGCCGCGCAGGCGGCGAGCTTCCTCGGCATCGAGCAAAAGACCGTGAGGAAGTTTACCTCCGCCCGCCGGATTCCCTTCATCCGAATCTCCGGCCGCTGCGTGAGGTACGACCGCGCCGCGCTGGCGGACTGGTTGCTGTCGCGGACCGTGAAGCCCATCAACGGGAAATAGAAACCTGCCTCGCCGTTTCCGCGTCAACGCGAAGGAGATCCCACCCATGATCCCGAATCGTCACGTCGTGGCCATGATCGCTCTCTGTGCCCTCGTCGGCGCGATGGTGGTGCTCATGTCCCGCGGGAGCGTCCAACCCCTGATCCCGATCTTGCCATGAAAGTGTCACCCGGAGGAATGAACAGCGGCCGGCATGAGGAAGTCGCCTGGAGCCCTCGCCACCGGAACGGAGGGACTGCGATGAGCCCCCTCTCAATTGACCGGCATGCTGAACTCCAGCGCGAGATCGAGTCCGCCGTCCGGAGGGCCGCCGCCGATCCGCTCGATGTCCTCCGCGCGGGCTGGAAGATGCTCGCCCCCGAGCGCAGCGGGTATTTCGAATCCGCGCACCACTCACCGGATGCCGCACCACGGGAAAAATCAATGATTTCCGATGAAAAGGCCCGCCCCAGGCGGGAGGCCGGAGACGGGCTAGAACTTGAATCGCATCGACGTCTTGCGTCCACCGCCCACTCGACGCAGGGCCTGAGCGTCGCCGGCCATCAGTCCGCGAGGCATGTCCTGTTTGCCGCCTGCGTCGCCGTGGGCCTCTGCGCCGGCCGTCGGCCGTCGGCCCGAGGAAGTGGCCGCAGAGATCGCACGACGCGCCCTGGCGGCGCTGCTGGCGAAACGGGGGGATCCCGTTCACGAACAGCACGATGTCCGGGATGATGAAATTCTTCACGCAGCCCGGGGTATCGATCCGAAACTGGTTGATGGCGTGGAAGGTGTTCCGCTCCGGGTGCTCGAAGTCGATCAACTTCACCACCGGGTCCGCCTCGCCGGTGACCTCGTTGACATCCACCTGCGCCTTGAAGAGCAGCTTCTGGATCGCCTCGTTCGACTCCAGCAGCGTCCGGTTCGGCTGCCGCAGGATCTGGCTGCGCAGGTCCTCCAGTTGCCGGTCGGTGAGCCACGGGTTGAGCGCGCGCACCGCCTCGCGGAAGACCCCGGGGAGCAGCCACTCGCGGAAACTCTCCCGCAGGCTCGCCGCGGGTGCCGAGGGAATCATTCCGCAGCCCTGGTCGACAATCGTCCACCCCAGCGCGGCGAGCTGGTCGAGGAAGGGCTTCTCGACGTGGTGGTACTCGGACATCGGTCGGGCGAGAACGGTGAATCAGACCGAGATCCCGGCCTCAAGCCATCCCCCGGCCGCGAGGCGCTCCAAGGCGAATTTGACCTGCGGCCGCGTCATGAGGGCCTTTTTCCGCTCGTTCCAAGCCGGCTTTTCCGGCTCCCACTCGTGGATGCCGCGCATCACGCATTCAAGGCCCTGACCCTCGCACTGCCGGGTTGCGACCCAGTGGACGGTGGCCAACAGCTCCATCCCGAACGGAGTCTCGAAGCCCTCGATCAACTTGCCGACTTTCTCCATCCGTTCGTGAGAGTCGGCATGATCCCGCAGAAATTCCTCGGCCTCCTTTTCGGCTCCTTCCATCAGAGTCAGCTCGGTTTCGGCACTGTCGTGATCGCCCACCCCTTTGACGTAGTGGCCATCGATGTGCGTCAGGACATGCCGCAGGTTCGGGGCGTAGGGGCCGTACTGGTTCTTGGTGTATTCGAGCTTGAGGGGTTGCCCGGCACACTGGGCGAAGTAGCACAGCTTCTGGACCTCGATCTTGCTCAAGGAATAATCCAGCTCCCGATAGAGGGCGATCAGCTTGATCAGGACGGCACGCCCGGGGGTCATCCGTGGCTTTTCCGTGCGGACCTCCATCTCGGTGGCACGCGGAGCGCCTGCTGGCGCGTAGGCGAGAACCTGAACTTCATTCGCAAGGGGTGCGAACGCCGCTTCGATCATCGGCCGCACCACTTCCCAATCGAGGCCGCCGTTGCCACAGCCGAGTGGCGGGATGGCGATGGAGCGGATGCCTTGCTCGCGCACGACCCGGACCAGGTCCTTGAGACCTTCCTCGATGAACGAAAGTTGGGAACCTCCGCGCCAATGATCCTTGGTCGGGAAATTGACGATGTGGTAGGGGCGACCGGCGAAGCGGCCCAGATCGTGGACGTGCATCTTGCCGGGACGCACCAAGCCGACGTCGCAGGCCTTCTTGTAAGCCTTGTAGTTGGCCGGCCACTTCTTCTTGAACTGGAGGGCGATACCTTTGCCCATCACGCCGACGCAGTTCACCGTGTTGACGATGGCATCCGCCTCCGCCTTGAGCAGGTCGCCAGTGGTGAAGGAAAGGCTCATGTCAGGAGAAATACCAATCGTCGCGGGTTTCGACCGGGCAAGCGGCACCGTGGAGCTTCAAGCACTCCTCCACCGCCACCTTCGCGCGCTGATTGTAAGTGCCGATCAATCGGATACAAGAGAAAGGGAGCCGTTGATGGACAAGAAATTCCGCCTGGCGGACCTCCTTCCGGCTCATCCAATGGGGGTGGTCCAGGTCATTCCGATTCTGCCAAAACTTCGCGTAGACCCCGATCAGTGGATCCTCGAAAAACACCCTCCAATCGATCTCCCCGAGATCTTCCAGCCGGTTGAAAGCCTGAGCGTAGCCGACCACCGCGTGCCGGTCGAAGAACACGAAGGGGCATCCGGCCGCGGCGATGTTCTGCGCGGTCGTAACGAGGTGGATGATTTCACCCTGGGGTGGGCATTCGGAATGGTGCCCTTGTGGTTGCAAAAGAGCCTCGGCGACCGCGGGGCAAAGTAGAACGGTACGTAGTCGTGGAGTAATCCACCCGGCGCTACGGGAACTATAATCCGTGAGCGGCGATCCTGAACCTCCTCGTTGGCGATCGACTGATGGGCGTCTTCCGCCATGCCGTTCTTGGCGATCAGTTCGCCGGCCGCAAGCATGCGCCCGAGATTCTCCACATGGGTGATGTGGAAAACCGCGGTCTGCTTGAGGTGCTCGGGAGGGATCATTCCACAGCTTTTTCGGTAAACTCTTTTACCCGTTCCCCGGTCGCCCCGTAAAGCCGCGCCATCGCGTCCACCGCTTTCTCGATCGCACCCGGCCAAGCGGCCTCGTCCGCCCACCCTCCACCCGCCACGTAGCGGATCCGGGCCGCGCGTTTTCCGTTCATCCGGTCCCACTCAAGCGGGCCCTTGAACGCAGCCTCGATCTCCGGGCGGTGATGGAACAAGTGGTCGAAAAGAGCCTTGTTCCTCTCGCCGTCGCGATCGTCGATATCGAGGACCGCCCGGGTTTCGTCCTGGGTGACCGTGTAGAGCCACCACTGCTTGTGCCGCCGGGCTCCCACCCAGTTCGCCTCCGTCGCGGAAATGTTGGCGTGGAGGTCGAGCTTGCCGTTGGCCTGCTCCAGGAGCCGGTTGAAGAACCGCTTCACGGTCGGCCCGCGGGGGGACCCGTTGCCTCCCTTCGCCGGCGGTGGGGCGTCCTCGTCGTCGAATTTGATCTCGCCGATGGGATCCGGCACCGGGGGCTTCTCCCCGTCCAGATCCAGGCGTGACGGGTTCCACACCCACTCGGCGATCCGAAGGTAGAGTTCCTGCCGCTGTGCCTGCTCGTCGGGACCGAAGCTGCCGTAATCCACAAATCCGAGGCCGGTGTCCACGATGAGCTTCTTGAAGGCCGGGTTGTTGAGGTAAGCCTGCGGATGGAGGCTGCGGGCGAGCAGGTTCTGGCTGTGGCCGAGATAGGCGTCACGCTTCGCCTCGTAGCTGGCGTCGCCGAGGCTCTGGTTGAGGCCGCGCTGGAGGAGCAGCAGGCCGCCAAGGCGGTTGCGCGCTTCCTCGAAGTCGCTGGGATGCGGGAAGTGTGCGGCGAACTCCTCGGGGTGGTTGGCCCAGATGTGCTCGATCTCGAAGGGGCGGCCCCGGCCTTGGGAAATGAGGTCCTCAAAGTGGGAAGGGATGCCGCAGCGGCTGTCCACCCAGTATGTGAGCCGGGCGAGGACGTGGCGGACCTGGCGGTAGTTCTGCTGGTGGAGCCGGTAGCGAGGTTGCGTGGCGAAACGCTCCGGCTGTTCGTCCAGTTGCCCGCGGAGGAAGGTCGAGAGCTGTTGCAAGGTCCGGTCGCGAAGTTCCTTGGTGAGGATGAAGACGGTGTATTTGACCGACGAGTAGCTGGTCGTGCGGAAGTTCCAGGCGCGGCGGGCCAGCCAGATGTCGAGGAAATCGGCGACCATCGCCACCTTGCGGCGGGTCGTTTCCTCCGCGTCAACGGGCGACAGCGCGGCGAGAATGACCTGGGTCTGGAGGGTGAAGCCGCGGTCCTCGTTGTAGCGGATGGATTCCCAGCCCGAGGTGAGCTTCTGCGCCGCCCGGCGGATGGCGAGAGTCTGGCCGGCGTAGAAATTCAGGTCCCGCTTCACGAAGCGGACGAAGTCGTCCGAGGTCTTCAGCTTGAGCGGCCCGTTCGGGTCGCGCACCCAGCGGTGGAACTCGGTGCCGATCCGCTCGTAGTCCTTGTTCTCCGCGCCCTTCTTGCCGGGACGGATGGTTTCGGCGTGGCGGGCGCGCAGCCAGTTCTTGAAGAAGTCGATGTCCTCGCGCACGTCCTCGCGCTCCTCGTCGCCGGACAGCGACTTCAATTCGTGCATGCGGGCCTTCCACAGCGCGTTCACGGCCTGCTGTTCGCCCTCATGGGTGATCTTGGCCAGGACGTAGCCCTTGAGCATCTCCGGCAGGCTAAGGGGGAGCCCGCGGTCGTTCATGGTCTCGAAGATCGTGTAGGCTTCCTCGTCGGAGAATGCCTCGATCTCCACCAAGTAGACGTTCTCCATCAGCCAATCGACGAAATAGACCACCGCCTGCCCGTCGATCTCCTCGGGGAAATGGTCGAGGATGGTCTGGTAGCGGTCGGCGATGTTCCGCACCGACTCGTTCGCCCCGTTGAGCTTCACCGGCGTCTGATCGAGCAAGGCGCGCACGACTTCCTCCCGCTCCGGCACGTCGAGGTTGAAGCTCTTCTGGCCGTATTTGACGGAGTGGATGAGATCGAGGAGGGAAGTCGGGTCGGCCTGGTTCTTCTGCCGGTGGTGGAGGAAAATCAGGAGCAAGGTGAGGCTGGTCAGGCGCTGCTGGCCATCGACGATGAAGCGCTGGCCGTTCTTGTTGCTGATGACGATGGAGCCGAGGAAGTAGTGCTCGTATTTGGCGATTTCGTGCCGGGAATGCTCGTCATCGTAGCACCCGAGGAACTTCCCCGTCAGGTCGTCGATCAGTTCGTGGATCTGCCGCTCCTTCCACGCGTATTCCCGTTGATAGGAGTCGATGCTGAACTTCGCCCCGTGGAGCAGCTCGCGGATGGTCCGGGAATTGGCGTCGATGCGTTTCACAATCTTTGAATGGTTTCTGCTGATGCAACTCAGCCAAGTAATCCTCTTCGGTCGAACCCCTGTAAGTCGTCGTCGAGGCTCCAGATCCGGACCCGCCGGCCGCGGTGTAACTGGCACATGGCGTCCCATTCCTTGATGATCGAAAGGTCGCCCATTCCAACACCCGCCATGGCCCGATCCGGGAATTCTCCCAGCCAGATTCTGAGTTGCTCGGGCTCCCAGAATCTCGTCAGGGTCCAAGGGGCGCTGCCATCGATGGCCTCGCTCACTTTCTGGCAAAAACGCTCCGACGTCTGCCGCCGCAGCCGTCCATCCGCTACTTGTGCAATGTGGTTCCCCGTCTCAAGAACCGCCGCCATGGGTAGCAGTAGGGTATCGCCGTGCCGGATGTTAGCTTCGAGATCGGCGATCACCGCCGCTTTGTCCTGATTGAAACCAGGAACATCGAGGACATTGCAAAACACCGACGTGTCCATCAGCACGATACTCATCACTCGGCGTTTTTCAGTTGCTCCACGTAGCTAAGTCCCGCTGCCATTTTCTCTTCGCGGGACACGGGATTTTTTGCCACGCGATCAAGGATCCCCTGCGTGACAAGTCTCCCAAGCGGACCTCGGGAAACAAGTTCCGGGTAATTTGGAAGCTTGTCCAATTTCACGAGGCGACTGTCGCCTTCGTCTGGATCGCGGTAGCAAAAAACCACGTCCGGCAACGCCCGATTCGGGAGGGCGTCCAGCAACGCGGGATTGTGGCTTGTCAGCAGCACCGATAAATTTCGCCGCCTCGCCACCTCGTCGAGTGCCGAGAGCAATGCTCCCGCACGGCTTGGATGGACGCCGTTGTCGATCTCTTCGATCACGACGGTGGAACCTTCGATGGCGGACAACATCGCCGCAGCCACCGAAAGCACGCGCAGCGTTCCGTCCGAAAGCACGCCTGCGTCCCGCCAGTCACTCCGGCCGCCGAAGCTCTCCTGAAGCTCGATCAACACTTCGCCGCGCGCACCATCGGCAAAACGCACATCCGTGAAGTTCTGTTCGGGGAGTTCGCGGATGAACTGCAAAACCCGGGACTTGCCCTGCTCCTCGGCGCAGATGCGATGGAGCACGCTGGACAGATTCGATCCATCCCCACGCAGCACCTTGTCCTGCGGGAAGCTCGGGAGTCGCATCCGGTGCGGAACCGGGTCGAGGAAGACCACGTTGCTCAGTGCGGCGATGAGCGCATTGCAGGTCTTCGGAATGAACTCCTGGCTAAATTTGTGCGTGGCACCGAATCTTGCGGGCGTGATCAACTGCGTGAAGACCGCCTGTTGGTCGTTGCACGCGATGTGCGGCTTGTTCTTGCCCCGGGAGAAATTGTTGTAGGCGACGGTGAGGCTGCCGCCAAAGGGCGGTGGTGGCTGCTGGACGTGGTAAAGCGGCACCTCGTGGCCCTCCGCCGAAAGGCTTTCCCCGCCGACCCGCAGGCCATCGTCCCCTACCTCAATGCGGATATCGAGGCTGCTCCATTTCCCGTTGAGCAGGGAACATCCGAAATGAAACGAATTCTCGTCGTGGCGGGTGAGGTCGCTCATTCGTCCCCGCAACTGGACCTCGGAATCCTGAACCGCCCGAAAGACCTCGTCCAGACGGCGTCCACGGGCCAGCCAGGCCAGCATCTGGAGCGCCTCCAAGGCGTTGCTTTTCCCCGAAGCATTGGCACCCACCAGGAGCGTCACCGGTGCCAGCCGGAGCGTGGCGTCGCGGTAGCTCTTGAAATCCCGGATTCGGATACTCGTGAGGCGTGCCATGGGTGGAAGTGTAGGAGACTGAATGGAGAGTGAAAATCAGGAAATATCGGCCATGGCTTCCAGTTCGACCAACAGAAGCTCGTGCTCCCGGAAGAGGGTCGAGTGGTTTTTGGAAAGCTGCAAAGTCATTCGGGAGAGTTCCCAAAGGGTGGAAAAGAGTTCCTTCGTCGAGGTCATGGAGGCGGAGGGTAAGGACTCAACTCG
>CAMCYK010000187.1 GCA_945883695.1 Akkermansia muciniphila
GTTTTCCGTGTCCTGCACCACCCGCCCGCCGCGCGCCGGCGAGACGCAGGGGAAAGATTACTTTTTCCTCAGCGTCGGGGAATTCACCGGAAAAGCCGCCGCCGGGGACTTCCTCGAACACGCCCTGGTCCACGGCAACCACTACGGCACCCTGCGCAGCGAGGTGACCGGCCGGCTCGCCGCGGGCACCGACGTGGTGATGGACATCGACGTCCAGGGCGCCGCCCAGGTCCGCGCCTGCCAGGACCCGGCGATCCGTCTGGCTTTGGTCGACCTCTTCGTGATGCCGCCCGACGAGGCGGAACTCGCCAACCGCCTGCGCGGCCGCGGCACCGACAGCGACGAGGTCATCGCGCTGCGCCTGCAAAACGCCATCGGCGAAATGAGCCATTGGCCGGAGTACCGTTACCGCCTGCTCTCCGCGAGCCCGGAGGAGGACTTCGAGCGCTTCAAATCCCTGCTCGTCGGCGAGCGCCTCCGCGTCTCCCGCCTCCGCGCGGACTAGCTTGGCACTTGGCACTTCCCCCCTTGGCACTTCATCCTCCGCCATGACCATCGTCCTCGGCATCACCGGCTCCATCGCCGCCTACAAGGCCGCCGACCTCGCGTCGCAACTGGTGAAAGCCGGCCACGAGGTCCACGCGGTGATGACCCGCGCCGCCACCGAGTTCATCACGCCGCTGACCCTCCAGGTGCTCACGCGAAACCCGGTGCTGGTCTCCTTGGAAGACGAAAAGCAGAGCTGGAAACCGGGTCACATCGAGCTCGCCGACCGCGCCCGCCTCTTTCTGGTCGCCCCGGCCAGTGCCGACGTGATTGGCAACTTTGCCAACGGTCTGGCCCCGGACCCGCTCACATCCATCTACCTCGCCCTGCCGCGCCACACGCCGGTCCTGATCGCCCCGGCGATGAACGGGAAAATGTGGGAACATCCTGCGGTGCAACGGAATGTGCGGCAGCTCGTGGCGGACGGCTGCCGCTTCATCGGCCCCGAGGAGGGCGATCTCGCCTGCGGCTACCAAGGCATCGGCCGGATGGCTCCGGTCGAGCAGATCCTGGCCGCCATCGCGGAGTGAGCGTCCGGGATTTCATACCTGCTCCCGTCCGCCGAAAAAAAGGTTGTTCCACTGGAAGAACCACGCGCCTGACCCGGTGCGCTGTCTGAACTCGGGAGAATGTCGTAATCATACAAGCCGTTCGGCACTTCATACAAGACCCCGCGGGTAACTGGCTGTAGAAGAGGCGCGTCAATGTAGCCCGTTGACCAAGCGGCGGCACCCTCTTTGGCGGCAAACCCATCCTGAATTTTAACCCAAACCGGACCGGTCGTCCGACCCGCCCGGCGATCCTACCCAAGCTCAAATCCGGCGGGCTACCGTCCCCGGAACCTGTGAATGCTCCTGAAACCGTGCCAAACAAAGCGGTTTTTTCCAAGACACGTTTGGCATGTTAAATTCCGGTTGATCAGGCCCCGACCCGGGGCTACATCCTCACGCTTCATCTCGAAAACCCAAAACCCATGGCCGGTGCTCCCGCGAGTTCCCGGCACGCCTTTTTGACGCCGCCGACCCGCGGCGTCAGGCCGGATCATCCCGATTCCGGTCCGTGATTCCGCTCCTATCTTTACCCATGAAAACCCTGATTCCGACCTCGACCACCCGTGCGTCCCTCCTGACCACGGCGTCCTGTAACAACCGCTGGTTCGCCAGCCTTCTCGCCAGCACCGCGGTGCTGGGTTCCACCAGTTTTGCCACCGACTGGGTCGGCGATGTCAGCAGCGATTGGAACGACCCGCTCAACTGGTCCGGCGACGCCGGCACCGTCGGCTCCAACGCGATCATCAACACCAACTCCCCGAACATCGCGACCATCAGCGCCAACATTCCCGGCAATCCGGTCGACATCTTCGTCGCCACTGGCGGGGGCAGCAACGCGCGCCTGAATCACACGGCGGGCGACGCGGCGACCGGCGGCGGCAACTGGATGTTCGTCGGACACAACGGCGGCACCGGTACCTACAACCTGGCCAACACCGCGGGCACCGGCGGTAGCCTCACCGGCTTCGCCCAAGGTACCGGCAACATGAATGTCGGCGGGCGCCTCTACATCGGCGGATTCGCGGGCACGGGCAGCAACGGGACCGTCAACGTGAATACGACCGGGACCCTCGCCATCCCGTCACAGCTCCAGCTTGGAACCAACCAAAGCGCGGGCGTTCTAAATCTCGACGCGGGTTCGGTGACGACCGGCGACTGGACGGAAATCGGCAACGGAACGGGCTCCAGCGGCACCCTGCGAATCTCGGGCGGATCGCTCACCAAGAACGGTGGCAACCACCTGATTGTCGGTGCCAACGGCGCCACCGGCCTGATGGCCCAGACTGGCGGCAGCGTGAACGTCAACAATGACATTTGGGTTGCCAACGCGGCCGGGTCCACCGGCACGCTCAACCTTTCAAGCGGCACCATCACCAACGGCGGCTGGTCGATCATCGGTCGCGCGGGCGGCAACGGCACGGTCAACATGACGGGCGGCACCTGGACCAAGAATGGCGGGGGCGTGTTCGTGGTTGCGGAAGGGGGCGGCTCGGTCGGCGTCCTGACCCAGTCCGCCGGCGACATTTCCGCCGGCGGCGGGGAGTTCTGGGTCGGCCAAGCTGGCGGAGCCACGGGAACCTACAATCTGAGCGGGGGCAGCCTCACCACCAGCAACTGGGTGGCGGTCGGTCGTGATGGGGGCAAGGGCACCGTCAACATGACCGGCGGCACCTGGACCAAGACCGGTGGCGGACAATTCATCGTGGGCGCCAGCGGACCGGACAGCACGATGACCGTGAGCGGCGGTCTGGTGGACGTCCAGTCGGGCTTCACCTGGGTTGGCGAAGGCGGCGGTGCCACCAACGCGGTGCTGACGATCAGCGGCGGCGAGTTCCGCAGTCCGATCTTTTCGGTCGGCCCGGAATCCCCGAGTGCCACCCTCAATCTGGATGGCGGCACGGTGCGGACCCGTCGCTTCATCGGCACCCGCGACGAGAATGGAGGGGCCCAATCCGGCACCGGAACCATCAACTTCAATGGCACCCAGATCATCGCCACCGCCTCCGACAACGCGTTTGTCAATCTGGTGGACAACGCCTTGATCGGGACGGGCGGCCTGCTCGTGGACACCAACGGCTTCAACCTGTCGGCACCCGACAACCTCGACGGAGCGGGCGGCGTCACCAAGTCCGGAGCCGGCACCCTCAGCCTGCTCGGACCCAACTCGTATGGCGGCAACAACGTGGTCACCGGCGGCGGCCTGGTCCTCAGCGCGGAAGGCAGCGGCACCGGTGCCATCTCGCTGGCCGACGGCACCACCCTCGGGGTCAACGCCCCCTTCGCCGGCGACCAGCTCACCGCGAGCGGCGTGACCTTCGGCACCGCCGCCGCCACCACGCTCAACGTCAACCTCAGCGATGTCGGCGGCTTGAATCCCGCCAACTCGATCCTCGACGTCACCGGAGCCCTCGCGGTCAACGGAGTGGTCACCGTCAACGTCGCCGGCTCGAAGTTCTCGGTCGGTGACATCCCCGTTCTATCCTACATCGCGGCCCAGCGGAGCGGCGGCGGATCCTTCCTGCTCGGCACGCTGCCACCCGGCGTCGTGGCCACCCTGGAGACCAACGCGAACTATTTCGGAACCGGCCTGGCCGCGGTTTACCTCAAAATCACCAGCGTGGCGCTTCCCCAGTGGGATGGCACCAACGAGGTGGTGCTGGAGAAGTTCGGCGACACCGTAGCGGCCTCCGCGGATGTCACCGTGAACAATGCGACGGGCATCGTGACCGGGCAGACGGTCCGCGGCGCCGGCATCCCCGCCGCAACCACGGTCACCGCGGTCAACGGTCTGGTCGTCACTCTCAGCCAACCCGCGACCGCCACCGGCGCCTTGGTCGACCTCGACTTCGTGGTCACCGCCGGCACCAACGAAGGGATTTGGAACACCACGACCCAGAACTGGGTCGACCAGGTGACCCTCCTCAACTCGCTCTATGCCGATCCCAATCCGGTGCTGTTCAGCGACACCGCGACCGGCCCGACCGCCGTGGTGCTCAACCAGGTGGTGAACCCGAGCGTGGTCACCTTCAACAACAGCACCCTCGCCTACAGCCTGACCGGCAGCGGCGCGATCAACGGCCCGACCGGCCTGCTGAAGCAAGGCACCCAGTCGCTGACCATCACCGGGATTTCCAACACCTACACCGGAGTGACCCGCCTCGAAGGCGGCACCACCACGGTCGACGTGCTGACCAACGGCGGCGTCGCCAGCCCGCTGGGCGCGGCCACCGCCGCTCCGGCGAATCTGGTCCTCGCCGGCGGCACGCTGGCTTACACCGGCGGTGCGCTCACCCTCGACCGCGGCCTGACCATCGCCGGCACCAGCGGCCTGGTGCACGCCGCCAACCTGACGCTCAGCGGCCCCTTGCTGCGCAGCTCCGGCGGCATCACCAAGACCGGCGCGGGCGACTTGACCCTGACCAACGCCATCAATGAAATCGGCAGCTTCCGGATCAACGAAGGCAACCTCTTCTTCGACGGCAGCGGCGGTCCGCAGGTGAACAACGCCAACGGCTTCTTCATGGGAGGGGGCGTGAATGTTTCCCTGCCGAACGACACCACCCTCAACACGGGCGGCGACGTCAACATCGGCGAGGTGGCCGGGACCACCTCGACGCTCACGCTGGGCGGCAACGCGATCTTGAACAGCCCCAACCGGGTGATGACCGGCCTCAACGCGGCGACCGCCGACGGTGCCATCGTGGTCTCGGGCAGCAGCCAGTTCAACCTGACCGGCGGCTGGTTCTCCGCGGGTCAAACCGGCTCCGGCACCTTGACCGTGAAGGACAGCGGCAAGTTCTACCAGGCGGGCGGCGACTTCAACATCAGCGACCTCAACAACAGCAAAGGCACCTTCAACCTGCAGGATGCGGGCCTGGTCGACGTGAACTTCGGCTGGTTCGCCAAGAACCCGGGAACCACCGCCACCGTGAACATCTCGGGCGGCACCTTCAACACCCGGGGCGGCTTCATGGCCGGCGGCCTGGCCAGCGACGAGGTCCCCTCGACCGGGCTGGGAGCCGTCGCCACCGTCAACCAGACCGGCGGTGCCGTCACCTTCAACAGCGATGACAACCGGATCGGCGCGAACGCGACGGCGGTCTGGAACATCAGCGCCGGATCCATCCTCTCCAATGGATGGATGACCCTCGGCCGCTACGTCGGAGGCCTCGGCACGATGAACGCTTCCGGCGGCACGGTGACCCAGAACCACCCGGACCGCCCGTTCCGCGTCGGCGAGAACGGCACCGGGATCCTGAACGTCTCCGGCACCGCCGAAGTCCTCGCGGCGAATGCCGGCGGCTTCTCGCTGGGCGGTGGGGCCGGCAGCGCGGGCACCATCAACCTCAACGGCGGCACGCTCACCGCGAACCGGATCTACGCCGGCGGTGGGGACGGAGTCAGCACCGTGGTGTTCAACGGCGGCGTGCTGAAAGCCGCCACCGGCGCCAACGCCAACTTCCTGAGCGGCCTCGACGCCGCCCGGGTCAGCGGGGGCGGTGCCATCATCGACACCAACGGCCAGACGGTGGCGATCGCCCAGGTGCTGGAAGACGACGGCGGCGACCTCACCAAGCAAGGGGCGGGAACCCTCCAGCTCAACGGAGCCAACAGCTACCTCGGCACCACCACGGTGGCGGCCGGCTCGCTCGGCGGCACCGGCGCGGTGGCCGGCCCGCTCACGGTGGCCTCCGGCGCTTCGATCGCGCCGGGCATCGCGGTCGGATCCTTCACCGCCGGCGACACCACGATCAGCGGCAGCTACATCGCCGAGCTCGACGGCACCACCGGCGACAAGCTCGTCGTCGCGGGCGCGCTGACGATCGGCGCCGGGGCGGTCCTCGACTTCAACGAGCTGGCCGCTCCGACGGCACCGGCCTACATCATCGCCAGTTACTTCAGCCGGACCGGGACCTTCACGCCACAGGACGTGCCGGCCGGCTACACGCTGGATTACAACTTCGTCGGTGGCAACCAGATCGCCCTGGTGTCCAACACCATCACGGCCTATGACCTGTGGGCTTACGGCAAGGGCCTCGATCCGCTGACCAACGGCGCTCCGGGTGCCGATCCCGACGGCGACAGCCAGCCCAACGGCCTCGAGTTCGCCCTCGGCGGCGATCCCACCGACGGCGGCGACAACGCGAAGGTTTACCACTTCGCGGCGGACAGCGGGGACGCCGGCACCGAACGGGAACTGCTGATGACCATCGCGGTCCGCAGCGGCACCCCGGTCTTCGCCGGCGTGCCGTCGCCGACCGCCACCCATCAGGGGGCGACCTACACCATCCAAGGCAGTGCCAACCTGGCCAGCTTCACCAGCCCGGTCTCGGGGGTGGCCACGGTGACCACCGGCCTGCCTGCCGCGCCGGCCGGCTACGAATACCGGACCTTCAGCCTGGACGGCTCCAACGGGCTGCCCTCGAGGGGCTTCCTCCGGGTGGAAGTCACTCCCTGAGGTTCTTGAAATCCCAGCCCCGGTCGTGCCACGCGCGGCCGGGGTTTTTTGTAAGGCCCCCCGCTTGGAACCCAAGCCCGGCGGTGAGCCCGCTCTGTGAAAACCCCTGTGCCCGCGGGTCCCGGATGGCATCGCAGGCGAGTTCCCAACTCCTACCGGCCGGCCGCCGCTCCGCGGGCGCGGCCCCTTCCCGAAAAACCCCATGAAAACCCCGATTTCGACCACCCGTGCGTCGCTTGCGGCCACCTCCGCCCGTCACTCCCGCTGGCTCGCCCGCCTGCTCGCCGGCACCACCGCGCTCGCTTCGCCCGCCTTGGCGACCGTCTGGTCCGGTGCCACCAGCTCCGATTGGAATGTCAACACCAACTGGGTGGGCAACAGCGGCACCGTAGGCACCCCTGCCCAGATCAACACCAGCGCGCCGAACGTCGCCACGCTCTCCGGCAACCCGCCGGGCAACCCCACCACGATCATCATCGCGAACGGGTCGACCGCCATCGGCCGCTTGAACCACCACGCCGGCACGATTTCCACCGCCGCGGGCAACGACATCCAGATCGGCCGGGCCGGCGGCACCGGGACTTATCACCTGGCGAACACCGCCGGCACGGGCGGCCCGCTCACCGCCTTCGGCCAGGGCAGCGGCAGCACGACCGCCTTGCGCCATGTCTATGTCGGGGGTTTCACCTCGGGAGCCGCCGCCACCGGCACGCTCAACCTCCACACCACCGGCACCCTCGCCATTTCCAACCAGCTCCTGATCGGAAATGCCACCGGTACTGGCACGGTGAACATGGATTCCGGCACGCTGACGGTCGGGGATGCCTTCGAGGTCGGCAACGGGCCGGGCACGTCCGGCACCTTCAGCATGTCCGGCGGCACCGTGACCAAAAGCGGCGCCACCGCGGTCACCATCGGCGGCGGCCTGGCCACCGACGGCGGCACCGGCACCGCCAACCTCAACGGCGGCACCTTCACCGCCGCGGGGGCTTTCCGCGTGGGCCAGGACACCATCACCGCCAGCGCCACCGTTTCGACCGGCACCCTGAATCTCGGCGGCACCCAACTCACGGTGAACGGCGAGTTCTGGATCGGCAACAACACCGGGGCCAGCGGCACCCTGAACTTCTCCAGCGGTTCCCTCATCACCAACAACTGGGCCCTGATCGGCCGCAAGGACGAGGCCAACACCGGCGTCGGCGCGACCGGCACGGTGACCATGAGCGGCGGCACCTGGACCAAGACCGGCGACAGCAATTTCATCGTCGGCGACACCGGCAACGGGACCATGACCCAGAGCGGCGGCACCGTCACCGTCGCCCCCGGCAACGTCGCCGACCGCGGGATCACCTGGATCGCCAACCGCAACAACTGCACAGGCCTGCTCACCCTTTCCGGCAACGCCGATTTCCGCAGCCCGCGGATCGTGCTCGCGCTGCAATCCGGCACCACCGGCACCCTCGTCCTGGACGGCGGCAGCTTGCGCACCTCGCAGATCCTCGGCGGGATCGGCACCAGCGCGGTCACCTTCAACGGCACCCAGATCATCGCCACCGCCGACAGCGCCAGCTTCATCAACCAACTCGGGACCGCCACCCTCGGCACCGGCGGCTTGCGGGTCGATTCCGCCGGCTTCACCCTGACCGCCCCGCAGGCCTTCGCCGGCACCGGCAACGTGGTCAAGAGCGGCCCCGGCACGCTGACCCTGACCGGCCCGAGCACCCACGGCGGCGACCACCTCGTCACCGCCGGCAAGCTGGCCTTCTCGACCGCTTTCGCCGGCACCGGCGAGGTCACCGTCGCGAACGGCGCCGCCCTCGGCGCGATCCAGAACGACCCGGACCTTTCGGTCACCCTGCAGGATCTCACGCTGGGCAGCTCCGGCGCCACCTCGCTCGACCTCGACCTCGGGAATTTCCCCGGCAACCCCGCCGCCCCGGCGCTCAAGGTCACCGGCACCCTCACCCTCAACGGTCCCGTCACCGTCAACATCGCCGACCCGCAGGTGGCGGCCGGCAAGTTCGACCTGATCACCTACGCCGCCCCGAAAGCCGGTTCCGGCAGCTTCGTCCTCGGCGACCTGCCGGATGGCGTCAGCGCGACGCTGCTCGACGACGGCAACGGCCTGGTCACCCTGACCATCGGCACCATCTCCCTCCCGCAGTGGAGCGGCGCGACCAACGGCGTGTGGGACCGCGTCACGGGGAACTGGACCGACTTCCTGACCTCCCTGCCGATCCTCTACGCCGACCCGGCGCCGGTCGTCTTCAACGACGCGGCCGCCGCCAACACCGCCATCACCTTGAACGAAAGCGTGGCCCCGGCCTCGGTGACTTTCGCGGGATTCACCAATGTTTACAGCCTCAACGGCAGCGGCAAGATCACCGGCGACACCGGGCTGACCAAAACCAGCAGCACCGACCTGACGCTCAACACCGCCAATGACTACACCGGGCCGACCGTCCTTTCCGGCGGCACCACCTTCATCAACCGCGTCGCCGACGCGGGCAGCCCGAGCTCGCTCGGCGCGGCCCCGGCGGCGCCGTCGAACCTCGTCCTCAGCGGCGGCTCGCTCACCTACACCGGGCCGGACGCCACCAGCAACCGCGGCTTCGCGGTCAACGCGGCCGCCACCACCATCACCACCGACAGCGCCCTCACCTTCGGCGGCCCGGTCACCAGCAACGCCGGCAATCTGGTCAAGCGCGGCACGGGCAACCTGACCCTCTCCCACAACGGGGCCAACGTCCTCGGCACCGTCGCCAACGGCGTGCTGGTGCACGCCGGCACCCTGACCCTGCGCGGAAGCGGGGCCCAGACCCACTCGGTGGCCGGCGAAATGTGGGTCGCCGACCTGCCCGGCTCGCCCGCCGACCTGGTGCTCGACACCACCACGCTGACCACCGGCAGCTGGCTCGCCATCGGCCGCGGCAACGGCAACGACGGCGTCACCCGCCTGACCGCCACCGGCTCGACCCTCAACACCGCCAACTTCAGCACCGGCTTCAACAACAACCTCGCCGACAACGCCAGCGAGGCCTTCGTCACGCTGGTGGACACGGTCTGGAACAACAACGGCCTCACCTACCTCGCCGAAAGCACGGGCTCCGCCGCGACGATGACGCTCCGTGGCAACTCGAAGTATAACATTACCAATAACTTCCTGCTCGCCCGCTTCGCCGGCACCAACGCCACCTTCACCCTGGCGGACACCAGCAGCGTGACCAAGACCGGCGGCTACAGCGCGATCGGCAACGAGGGGGTCGCCGTGATGAACGTCGGCGACAACGCCAGCTTCACCGCCACCACCGGCGATTTCAACATCGGCGATGTCGGCAGCTCGAACGGCACGCTCAACCTGAGCGGCGCGGGCGCGGTGAACGTCGCCAACGTTTACATCGGCAAGAACATCAGCACCGCCGGCACCCTGAACCAGACCGGCGGCAGCTTCCAGAGCGGCACCTTCATCACCATCGGCGCGTTCAACGGCTGCACCGGCGTGGTCAACATCTCCGCCGGCTCGCTGGTCGCCGCCACCGTCCTGACCGTCGGCCAGTCGGGCGCCGGCACCCTCAACCTGTCCGGCAGCGCCAGCGCCAGCGCGAACGGCGACGGGGTTTTCGTCGGCAGCGTGGTCGGCGGACTGGGCACCCTCAACCTCAACGGCGGCACCCTCACCACCAAGCGGCTCGCCGGGGTCTCCGGCGGGTCCGGCAGGGTCAATTTCAACGGCGGCCTGCTCAAGGCCGCCGCCGGCGCCAACGCCGATTTCGTCAGCGGGATCAACAACGCCACCCTGCTGGCGGGCGGCGCCTTGATCGACACCAGCGGCCAGACGCTCACCGTCGGCGCGACCCTCGGCGGCAGCGGCGGGCTGACCAAATCCGGATCCGGCACGCTGGTCCTCTCCGGAACCAACACCTACACCGGCCCGACCACGGTCAGCGCCGGCACCCTGTCGCTGGCCACCCCCTTCCTCGCCGACTCCGCCGCCCTCCGCATCGCGACCGGCGCCGTCTTGAACCTGCCCCACGGGGCGACCGACGTGGTCGCCAGCCTCACCCTCGGCAACGCGCCGCCGCTGGCCCCGAACACCTACGACAGCACGACCCATCCGGGCGTCATCACCGGCACCGGAAGGATCCAGGTCAGCGGCGCGGCGGCCTCCGCCTACGACACCTGGGCCGGCGGCTTCGGCCTCAACCCCCTCACCGACGGGGCCCCCGGCTTCGACAAGGACCAGGACGGCCAGCCCAACGGCGTGGAATTCGCGCTCGGCGGCTCGCCGGTCAGCGGCAGCAACAACGCCAGGATCTACTCCTTGCTGGCCGACAGCAGCGACCCCGGCAGCGCCCGGGAACTGCTGATGACCATCGCGGTCCGCGGCGGCACTCCGGCCTTCGCCGGCAGCCCGTCGCCGACCGCCACCCGCGACGGCGTCACCTACGCCATCCAAGGCAGTGCCAACCTGGCCACCTTCACCAGCCCGGTCTCCGGGGTGGCCCCGGTGACCACCGGCCTGCCCGCCGCGCCGGCCGGCTACGAATACCGGACCTTCCGCCTCGACAGCTCGGACGGGCTGCCCGCGAAGGGTTTCCTCCGCGTGAATGTCACGCCCTGAGCCCGGCCCGGCCGGGGCCTTCCGTGCCAACCGGTTGGCTGCCAAATTTTTGCGGTATGTCCGCCCTTGATCTGGAAATGTGGAAAACGCCGGATAGTTTCAAGCGCTGAAACCCGCCTCCTTTCCCAAAAACCACCCATGATCCAGTCCATCCTCGTCCTTGGTTCCGGCAGCGCCGGTCTCATCGCCGCCCTCTCCCTCAAACGCAAGATCCCGCGACTGGCGGTCAGCATCGTCCGCAGCCCGGACATCGGCGTGATCGGCGTCGGCGAAGGCACCACCCCGAATTTCCCGCGCCACCTGTTCGACTACCTCGGCATCTCCCGCCGCCGCTTTTACGAACTCGCCGAACCGACCTGGAAGCTCGGCATCCGCTTCCTCTGGGGCGAACGCGGCCGCTTCGACTACACCTTCGCCCCGCAGTTGGACAGCCACTGGACCGACCTGCCGCGGCCGAACGGCTTCTACTGCGACGACGATTTCTCCAATGTCGACGCCCCCTCCGCGCTGATGCGCGAAGGCAAGGTCTTCCACCGCCAGGCCAACGGCGCTCCCGACATCCAGCCGTGGCACGCCTTCCACATCGAAAACGAAAAATTCGTCGCCATGCTCGAAACCGTGGCCCGCGAGGCCGGGGTGGTCATCATCGACGGCAAGGTGACCGGCTCGGAACGCGGCCCGCAGGGCATCGCCGCGGTGCTGCTCGACGACGGGCGGCGGCTCGAGGCCGACTTCTTCGTCGACGCCAGCGGCTTCCGCAGCGAGCTGATGGGCAAGGCGCTCGAGGAACCCTTCGACAGCTTCGGCCGCACCCTTTTCTGCGACCGCGCGGTGGTCGGCGGCTGGGCCCGCACCGACGAGCCGATCCTGCCCTTCACCACCGCCGAGCAGATGGATGCCGGCTGGTGCTGGCAGATCGAGCACGAACACCACATCAACCGCGGCTACGTCTACAGCTCGCAGTTCATCTCCGACGAGGACGCCGCCGCCGAGTTCAAGCGCAAGAACCCGAAGACGCCCGACTCGCCGCGCGTCGTGAAATTCCGCAGCGGCTGCTACCGGCGGATGTGGGTCGACAACGTGATCGCCATCGGCAACGCCGGCGGCTTCGTCGAGCCGCTGGAAGCCACCGCCCTGATGATCGTCTGCTCGCACTGCCACACGATGGTCGATTTCCTGCTCCACTGCGAACTGGAGCCGACCCCGTCGATGCGCGCCCTTTACAACGAACTCACCCTCGCGACCTGGCACGACATCCGCGATTTCCTGGGCCTCCACTACAAGGTCAACACCGCCCTCGACACGCCGTTCTGGCAGCATTGCCGGGCCGACACCGACCTCTCCGGCGTCCAGCCGCTGCTCGACTTCTACGAGGAAAACGGGCCGACCGGCTTCTGCCGCTACCGGATGCCGCGGAGCCAGAGTGACTTCGGGATCGAGGGCTACTTCGTGATGCTGGTCGGCAACCGGGTGCCCTACCGCAAGAAGCACGATTCCAGCGCGCAGGAACTCGCCCGCTGGGAAGCCCATCGCGCCGCGAACATCGCCAACGCCAAGCGGGGGATCGACGTGAAGGAAGCGCTCTACTACGTCCGCCACCCCGGCTGGCAGTGGAACGCGGAAGCGCCGCGCTGAGGCAAGCCGCGGCCGCAGGGTCGCCAACCCCCGCGGCCGCAGGCCGCCAAGGTAGGGTCGGACCGCCCTCGGCCGACCGGAATGGTCCCCGACGGCCCGCTCCACCCTCACGGGAAGAACCCGCCCTCACGGGAAGAACCCACCCTCACGGGAAGAACCCGCCCTCCCGTGGCTTCGCGGACGAGCGTGGGCGCGTCGTCCCTACCTTCCACGACCGGAGGTCGCGCAGTCCCCGCGGCCGCCGGCCGCGAAGGTAGGGTCGGACCGCCCTCGGCCGACCGGAATGGTCCCCGACGGCCCGCTCCACCCTCACGGGAAGAACCCGCCCTCCCGTGGCTTCGCGGACGAGCGTGGGCGCGTCGTCCCTACCTTCCACGACCGGA
>CAMCYK010000188.1 GCA_945883695.1 Akkermansia muciniphila
TTTCGTAGTTTTTGTTCTCCTGCATGCCTCGAAGGATCGCTTCGAGCGCCTTGCTGCGGTCGGAGCCCTGAGGAAGGGTTTCCAGCCATTGCATGGCGGTCTCGGGTTCGCATGATGATGGGAGGCTTCATGAGCACAAGGTCACTTCAGTTGTTCAAGGAGTTCCTCGCGCCGCTCTTGATCGGTAATCCTCATGGCGACTTGCCGGGCCTTGGCTTTCGAAACGTCTTCATTGGCGACACTCTGCTCGATGAACGCCACGAGGATGTCATCCCCGGCACCTGCCACATGGTAATCCGTGGCGATTCCGGCCAGTTCATCGAAGGATGCGTTCTTCGCGGACGAAAGGGTGAGCGCAAGGGCGGTTCCGGTCACTTCAGCGGCGGAATCCGGGGCGATGGATCCGGCCCATTGGTGAAATCGATCGAAGTCCCCGCGAGTCACTTCACGCTCCCTGGGCATCAACGTGAAAAGAGTCATGGTGGCCACCTTGATGCAGGCGGCGCGTTCCTCTTTCGTTGCATCGATGCGTGACAGGTAGCTGCTCATTTTCCTCAGATCGTCCAGATTTCCATGAAGCTCGAGCTGGCTTGACAGAACCTTGCTGTGATCCTCCTTGGGCAAGCTGCTCCGAACCAGATCCGCAAAGGCCTCTTGATCCTTCTCCGCCACGCTGTGGTGCGAGCCCAACAGCATTTCCGTGCGTTGGTCGGGTGGTAGGTCGCTCATCCTGCGCGTCGCGGCGGCGGGATCGGATGCGATCAGGGAATAGAGACATGCCGCCTGCATCTGGAGGCGGATCGGGTCTTTCCCATCAAGAGCCCTGCCGTCCGGGGTGCCCGCGGCGAGCTGTTGATCCAGCCAGGCATTGGCCGCGGCGGGATCGCGCTTGAGCCATGCTTCGAAAGCTTGTTTGATCGGCCGGGTGAGTGCAAATGGCCGCCCATCGGCTTGGTCGATGAAGTGTTGGCACGCGAGTTCGGGATTTCTTCTGGCAAGCGCATCAAGCAGCATCCGCTGAAGCTCTGCCCTCGATGAATCGGGAAGTTCAAGGCCATCCAGTTCCCCAAGGGCGGCGATGATTCCGGGAGCGTCCATCTCCAGAACGAGTTGCTCGAGCCGCTTCATGTTTCGCGCGTCGGGCAGCCCATCCCGACCTTCGGGATCTCCGAGATCAGCAATGATTTTCTTCCAGTCGCCGGATCGGGCCCTCCCATTCTCCCTGCCGGTCCGGTCATCCCCAGGAGCGGATGATGCCCGTGCCGCTGTGGCCTTTTCCATGAGCCTGGTATTCTCCTTTTCCAGGGCCTTGATCGAGTTGCGCTGCGAACCGAGCCATGTGGCGCAGATGGCCAAGGCAATGGCGGGTGGGGCGAACTGGAGAAGTTTCATGGACCGACATCCTGCTATTCGGGGCTTAAGGCTCACTTTTCCGGTCCGTGTTCTCGGGCAATGGCATCGACTGCGGCTTCCGGGCTGGGTTGCCATTCCGGGACGTCATCCGACGACGGCGTTCCAGCGAGGCGAACGAAGCATGGCTTGAAATGAACCGTTCCCCAATCGATTCTTCCCTTCGTAACATTGATTTCCCCGATGTTCTTCCAAGAGGCCTTGGAGGCAGTATCGTCGGCTTCCCTGAGGCGATTGGGGTCTGAATGGCAATCGTTAGGCCAGAGCCATCGGGCGATACTCCGCCGCCAGGATATCGAAGGGGTCTGTCATGAATCTTCAGCCTTCAGTTGCCGATCCATGAGGATGGTTGACATCTTTTTCGCGATAGAGCCGCTTTTTCCCGTCCGGTTCTTCACCTGGCTCCCACCACGTCGCCGCAGCCGCCGAACTCATCGAAGCTTTCCCCGTTTCCCTCGCGTTCACGTTCATCGGGGGCTTGACCACCCGGGCGGAAGAGCGATGTAGCCCCTGCACCCATGAGCGCCGATCCTTTGGAATCCCCCACCTCCGCCGGTTGGAATCTCGACCACTCCTATTCCCGCTTGCCCGGGCTGTTCTTCAGGAAAGCCGCGCCGGCCCCGGCGAAAAGCTCCGGCCTGGTGGTCTTCAACGACGCGCTGGCGGTCTCGCTGGGTCTCGATCCGGAGCCTCTCCGGCGGCCGGACCAAGCCGCCCTTTTCACCGGCAACCTCCTTCCGCCCGGCGCGAATCCGATCGCCCAGGCTTATGCCGGCCACCAATTCGGCCACTTCACCACGCTCGGCGATGGCCGCGCGATTCTGTTAGGCGAGCAGATCGCGGCCGACGGCCGGCGGTTCGACATCCAGCTCAAGGGCTCCGGTCGCACCGCCTTCTCGCGTGGCGGCGACGGCCTCGCGGCCTTGGGGCCGATGCTCCGCGAATACCTGATCAGCGAGGCGATGCACGCGCTGGGCATCCCGACCACCCGCAGCCTCGCGGTCGCCACCACCGGGGAGAGCGTTTTCCGCAATGACGGGCTCCCCGGCGCCGTGCTGACCCGCGTGGCCGCCAGCCACATCCGCGTCGGCACCTTCCAATGGGCCGCCGCCCACGAGGATCGTGCCGCTTTGGAAGCCCTCGCCGACCACACCCGCCGCCGCCACTTCCCCGGTCTCGAGGAAGCATCGCACCTCGACTTCTTCGGTGCCGTGATGGAGCGCCAGGCTTCGCTGGTCGCGAAATGGCTCCAGGTCGGCTTCGTCCACGGCGTGATGAATACCGACAACATGGCGCTTTCCGGCGAGACCATCGACTACGGTCCCTGCGCCTTCCTCGATCGCTACGACCCCGCGACCGTCTTCAGCTCCATCGACCACGCCGGCCGTTACGCTTACTCCCAGCAGCCCCCGATCGCCCGCTGGAATCTCGCACGGCTGGCCGAGGCGATGATCCCGCTGCTCCACGACGACGGAAAGAAAGCCGTCGAACTCGCCAACGAGGCCCTTCACCAGTTCGAGGGGATCTTCCAGAACCACTGGCTCGACGGGATGCGCGCCAAGCTCGGGCTCTTTAACCACGAACCCGAGGATCGCGCCCTGGTGCAGCAGTTGTTGGATTGGATGCATGCGAACCAGCAGGACTTCACCGGCACCTTCCGCAGCCTCTCCACCGCGGCGGCCCTCGATCAGCCGGCTTTCCCGGATCCGGCCTTCGTCAGCTGGCATGCCGCCTGGAAGGCCCGTCTGAACCGTCAGGCGGGCGGCCCGGCGGAAGTCCTGCATCGGATGCAAAGCCACAACCCACGGGTCATCCCGCGCAATCACCGGGTCGAAGAAGCTCTCACCGCCGCGACCTTGCACGCCGACTTTTCGCCCTTCCACAAGCTGCTCGCCGCGATCACCCGACCCTTCGCGGAAACCGCGGACCCCGGGCTCGACTCGCTGCCGCCAGCGGACTCGCCCCGCTATCAGACCTTCTGCGGAACCTGAATGTTTGGGGTGTTTCAGGAGCCTCCCGCCAAAAGCCGAATTCCTAGAAGGAGCGAAGTTCTATAAGCAGCTTTCATGCCGACTGGAGGCTAAAGAATGAAAGACCGCCCTCATCATACGCGTTTAACGTCTTCGCCGAAGGAACCGAAGCCTGCTTTGATCGAAACGACTTCTATCCCTTCGTCCGCGCCGAGCTCAAGGAACATGATCCGGTCCTTCACGATCTTCTGGAAGAAATCTGGGGAGTCAAAAAACAACCCGTAGCTCCTGCCCGGAACCTCAATCATGCCTCCCCGCTTTCGAACAAAACTTGCCCGTATTCTGCCGGTCATTGCGCTGGCAGGATGGTTCCAGCCCGTCGGCGCGGCGGAACCCATGCCGGAGGCCAACCTTGACGACTATCAAAAGTTCGTCGCTCCGCTCTTCGCAAAATCCTGCGTCGATTGTCATGGCCCGAAAAAGTCCAAGGCAGGATTCCGGTTTGACGAACTGGATCCCAATCTTCTCAGCGGTGGGGACGTCGATCGATGGGTCGAGATTTACGACGTCCTCAGCCAAGGCGAGATGCCGCCGGATGACGAACCGGACTACCATCTCAAGGACGAGGACCGCGCCCGAATCATCGAATGGCTGGGGGATGAAATGCAGAAAGCCAGCCAGGTCAGGAAACATGCCGGAGGTCACAGCTCCTTTCGCCGTATGGCGAACTACGAATACAACCACGCCCTGCAGGACTTGCTGGATCTCAACCTTGAGTTCACCGAATCCCTACCGCCCGAAAACACCTCCGACGACGGTTTCAAAAACAGCTCGAAGTATCTCCAGATGTCGGCAACGCAGCTCGAGACCTATCGCGAGATTGCCATCGAGGCCCTGCAAAAAGCCACCGTCGAAGGAGACCGTCCGAAGGTGGTGAGCTGGCAGATCCCGATGCAAGAGGCGATGGACAAGGCCGCCGCTTTGAAACAAACGCCCATCCATCGCAAAAATCCCACGGATGCCGGACAGATCCGGAACACCCACCTCGTCAACAAGGACACCGGTGAGGGCTTCTCTTACCAATGGACTTACTACGTGGTCCTGGATGATGATGCTCGCTACGGGATCTGGAATCTCAAACCCGACAAAACCACCTCCGCCATCCCGCCGGTCTCCAGCGTCGTCGCGGTCCTGCCGCCTTCCCGTCAAATCCACCTCGATCTCGGCAACTCGGTTCCGGATGAAGGCCTCCTGCGGGTCCGGATCCGCGTCGGTGCCAGCGAACGCCAGCCAGGTCAGACTGCGAACCTCAGATTGGTTTTCGGCTTCCAAACCAACAATGAGGGAAAACGGTCGGTCATCGTCAGTGACCGGGACCTTGAAGTGACCGCTTCCACCCAGGATCCGGAGTTCGTCACCTTTGAGGTTCCGCTCGACGGGCTGCCGCGAAACCCCTTCCGAAGAATGCACGAAGTCGGAGGCTCCCCCAATTGCACGGAGTATCTTGAAATCCACAACATTTCCGCCACCGGAAAAGGAGGAGAAGACAAGCCGGTAAATCTGGAGATCGACTATGTCGAAGTCGAAGCCGGACTCTACGAAACCTGGCCGCCGAAATCCCATGCCGACCTCTTCTTCGAGAGCCCGAACCAGAACGATGAGGACGCGTATTGCCGGGAGATCCTGAAGCGCTTCATGACGCGGGCCTGGCGACGCCCCATTGCCGATGAGGACATCGCACCCTACTACGAACTCTTCTCAAAATACCGGCCAGGCTTCGCCGGCTTTCAAGAGACCATGATCGAAGTCCTCGCCACCGTGTTGGCCTCCCCCGAGTTCCTTTATCTGGTCCAAACCGAATCCGAAACGCCTGCCGCTTCGCACACCGTCAGCGACCTTGAGCTGGCCAACCGCCTGTCCTTTTTCCTGTGGTCCAGCATCCCGGACACCCCGCTCCTGGAACTCGCCTTTGCCGGCAAACTCAAATCGCCGGACATTCTGGATTCCCAAATCGAGAGAATGCTGGCGGATCCCAGATCGCAACGGTTCACCCGGCACTTTGTCCGGCAGTGGCTGGGCCTCGAGGCGATGGACAACCTCATCGTCGATCAAAAGAAGTTCGAGGTTTACGACGAAGCCTTCGAAGAAAACCTTCTCGGCGAACCGCTCGCCTTCTTTGACCATATCCTGCGAAACAATCGCAGCATCATGGATTTCCTCCAATCGGACTATCTCGTCATCAACGAACCCCTGGCGCGGCACTACGGGATCCCGGGCGTTTCCGGGCAGGAATTCCGAAAAGTCCCCGTCAGTCCCGGGGTCAACCGCGGCGGCCTCCTCACCACCGCGGCCGTCCTCACCATGAATTCCACCGGCGTTGATTCCAATCCCCTCAAGCGGGGCGTTTGGCTCCTGGAAAGAATTCTCCACGACCCACCGCCGCCACCGCCGCCCAATGTTCCCGAGGTGGACCTGACCGATCCCCGGATTCTCAAGATGACCCCGAAGGAACGGATGGCCGACCATCGCAACCAGGCCGCCTGCCGGTCCTGTCACGCCAAGATCGATCCCTGGGGGCTTTCCTTGGAAAACTTCGATGCCATCGGTCGCTTCCGCACCACCATCAATGACCAAGCGGTCGATGCCACCGCCGTTCTCTACAACAAGCAACCACTGGACGGAGTGGCGGGATTGAAACGTTACCTCATGGCCGACCGGCAAGATCAGTTCGCCAGAGCGATGGTTCACAAATTGAGTTCGTATGCCCTGGGCCGCCCGATGTCCTTCGCTGACCGGGGTGAGATCGACAAAATGGCGGCCGAACTCAAAGAACGTGGAAACGGTCTGCAGGACCTCGTTTCCCTCGTCATTCACAGCAATTTATTCCATCAGAAGATCAAACAGGAAACAGACCATGACCCCTGACCGACCCCTCATGAAACGAAGGAAGTTCCTTCGATGCGCCGGCATTGGCCTCGCCCTGCCCTGGATGGAGACCTTTGCCGCCAGGAAAGAGCCACGGGAAAGAATGGCCCGCTTTGTGAGCATCTACCATCCGGACGGAGTGGGCCTGCCCCGGCAGGATGACCCGGCCTGGAAGGACTGGAGCTGGTTCCCCCAGGGGGGCGAACGCGACTTCCGCCTCACCAAGGTCCTCGATGTCCTCGAACCGCTGCGCAACGAGATCACGATTTACTCCGGCCTCTCCCATCCCGCCGTTCGCAAAGTCATCGGCCACGCCAATGCCGACCAATACCTCACCGGCGCCGATACCGGAAGCGACGGAACTTACAGAAACTCGATCTCGCTCGACCAGATCATCGCCGCTCACGTCGGCCGCCACACCCGCCACTCGTCCCTCGTCCTGTCCACCAATGCCGGGACCGGCGCTCCCCGGGCCACTCACACTTCTTCCTTCGACCCACAAGGCCGGCCCGTCCCCTCGATCAACCGACCCAAGGAAATCTTCGATCTCCTCTTCGTCACCCAGGGAAGGGAAACCCGTGACAAACTTGCCCGCAGCAAAAGCGCGCTCGATCTCCTCATCGGCAATGTCCAGACGCTCCATCGAAAGCTCTCGAGCCACGACCGCGAAACGCTCGAGCAATACCTCGACTCGGTCCGCGATACCGAGGTCAAGTTGCTCAAAGCCGAAGAATGGATCGATACGGCCCTTCCCGAAGTCGATGTCAGCCACTTGAATCTCGAGGTCACCGTCCGCGACAGCCGGGCCTACATTCAGACCATCTACGAACTCATCTTCCTCGCCTTCCTCAGCGATTCCACCCGCGTCGCCACCTACATGATGGGCCGGGAAAACACCGGGGGACCCCAGGATCTCCTCGCCCGGGCCGTCGGGCTCAACAACGCCCACAGCCTGACCCACGACGTCAAGAAGCCCAACGGCTGGCGCAACCTCGGAACCTACAACCGCTTTCAAACCGAGGAATTCGGCCGCTTCCTCCAAAAGCTCAAAGACACCCGCGAGCCCGACGGAAACGGCACCCTTCTCGACAACACCTTCGCCATGCACGGGTCGGCCTCCAGCAGTTTCCACCTTTCGCGGAACTACCCCATCATCTCCGCCGGCGGCAAAAACCTCGGCTTCCAAAATGGCCGCTACCTCAAGTTCGCAAAAGGAGACGAAAACCATCAGGCCTATGCCGGAATCGCGGATGACACCGTTTGGCAAAGCGACCCCGACCATCATGAACTCCCCCTCGCCCATCTCTTCGTCACCATCTTGAAACGGATGGGTATCGAAACCAACGAGTTCGCCGGCTACAAGGGCGGCCTCGACCGGGTCTGAGCCGGGGCCTTGCGGGATTTTTCACCTCGGGGGGCAATCCCTGGCTGCAGAAGACGACCGGCGCCCCCGGGTGATGAGGCGGGACGACGAGCGAGACCATTCGGCACCGCGGCTATGGCGCCGGAACAATCCCGGCCCTCGCAGGATCGTAGCGATAGCTTCCGATGCTCCCGTCCATTAGTTTTTCAATCGCCTCCTCGATCACCGCGTGGGGAGCCAAAAACCACTCGCGCGGGGTCACCTCGAAGCCGAACCGGTCTTTCAATTCGAGATCCAATCGCGCGCTCCCGAAAAACTTGTGCAGCAGGGCTTCAAGCCGCTTCCGGTTGATCTGCGCGAGCTTGTAAGTCGCCACGATCTCCACGTCCGCCAGTAGGTAGGTCGGGTCCTTCCTCGCGTTCGCGACGCGGGCTTTCACCTCCCCTCCGGTCACGCCGATCTTGTGAAGCACCAATCGGTTCTCCACGACAAACGGATGATCCGACAGGCTCCTCAGGACGTAGATGTATCCCGAAGGAATGTCGTCACCTTCCTCTTCACCCGAGAACAGCGGCCCGAAATCGGGTTCCGTGATCCGGCGGCTGACCTTGTCCTTGTTCAAGGCGCGTTGGAGCGAGCGAAGCAGCAGGTCGCTTTCCGTGCCGTTGTCGTAAACCACCCGGAGCCGCCGGTCGGGCCGGCCATACTCGCTGACGAACTCCTCCCCCATGTCCGCCACGATGACCTTCTGGCCATCGAGGATGAAAAGGTCGCCCTTCCGCACGTTGGCGTAGTCCTTGTACTTGAAGGTCTGCCGCTGGCCGGTCGCCAGCTCCTGCTGGACCTTCTCAAAGACGGGACGGAAGCCATCGAAATCCTCGCAAGGATTCCTCTTCGCCACTTCCGCCGCCGCGCGGATCTCTTCGCGGGAGCGCACGTGCCTCAGCTCGGCGATATCGCGCTCCTCCCCCTCGTCCCCGCGCAAGGCGGACAAAAGCTCGTCGTCGCTCGGGAGATCCGCGACCGCGGCACCCGCTTGATCTCCTGCGGGTTCTTCGCATAGGCGGCTGTTCCCGCGCCCGATCGGGGCAGTTGCGAGCAATCCGCGGGAGTCCCGCCCTTTCAGGACCGCCCGGCACTCGGCGGAGGCACGCAAGCGGTCCAACCGCACGGCATGGATCCGCTCGAAAATATCGCGGTCCTCGCCGTGCTGGGGCAGTCGGTCGTGCTCGTCGACGAAGCGTTCGACCTCCTCGAAGCCCGCGATGATGCGCTGCTCCTTCGCGGAACTGTTACCGCCCTTCGCCGGTTTGGCGTAGTCGCCCAGCTCCGACCGGAGTTCATCGAGGTCGATCTCACTCATAGCGTCCTTCATCCTTGAAACGAACGAATGCCGCCGCTCCTTCCGCCATGCGCTTCTCCCACGCATCCTGCGACGTCACGGACGGCAAGCGTCCCCGCTCTTTCTTGAAGCGGAACGCCCGGATGGCAAGGTCCTTCGCTTCCTCCGGCGTCAGGTTCGTGCGCTTGGCGGTAATCGCCTCCGCCACCAGTTTCAGCCGCTCCTCGTTCATTGCCTTGGCGAGGATGGCGTAGGCTTCGCTGAAGGGGTTGATGTGGTCGATCAGGTCGATATCCAGCTCCTTCACGTCCATCGCGAACTTCCTCACGCCGTCGATCAACGCGGTGTTCTTCGCCTCCTCGCCACTACCGCCGTTCCCTCCACCACCCCCGCCACCGGAGTCATCGTTGCTCTCATCAAGCGCCTTCTTCGCCTGCTGCACCATGTTCAGGGCGGCGATGGCATGCTGCCGGACAGCCTCGCGGTCCTCATGGTCCAGATTGGGAAACTTCTCCTGGATGATCTTCCCCATCCGCACCTGCGTCAGCTCCTCGGGAACCAGCTCCTCCCCGGCAAACAGGCCTTTCTCCAGCGCCGGCTTGTCTTGCACGAAGGCGGTCACCAGTTCGTTCAAGTCCTCCCGGCAGATGCGCTCGGCCTCCTTGCTCTTCGGCTCGGCGAGGCCCTTGATCTCCATCTGGATGTGCCCGGTCGCCGGATTGTAGCCGACGTTCGTCTTGCCCGGCTCGTAGCCGCCCGGGCCGTAATCAAAACCCGGCGTCGGTTCGTTGTTCGGATGCTTCGGCTTGAATTCGAAGCGCGGGGCCAACACCTGCTCCATCAGCAAGCTCGCCGCGATGGCCTTGAGCGTGTCGTTCACCGCCTCGGTCACCGCCTGCTCGCTGGCGTCCGGCTCGGCGATCAGATTGGTGAAGCGGGCCCGCGTCTTGCCCGGCGCATCGCGGGTCGCCCGGCCGATGATCTGGATGATCTCGGTGAGGCTGGAGCGGTAACCCACCGTCAGCGCGTGTTCGCACCAGATCCAGTCGAAGCCCTCCTTCGCCATGCCCAGCGCGATGATGATATCCACATGGTCACGGTGGTTCTTCTGCGCCGGATCCTTGAGCGCCGCGAGCACCTTTCCGTGTCGGTCGGGACCGTCATCCACCAAATCGGCGACCCTGAGGATTTTACCGTCGGCGCGCTCCACCAGATCGAAGCCGGTCACGGTGTCCTTCCCCTTCCATTCTCCCAGCGCCCCGAGGATCTCGCCGACCTCCGTGTCCTTGCCGCGCCGGGTGCTCTCCCGCGAAGCCACGTGCGGAATGTGCAGGATCGTCTTCAGATCGGAATCCAGCACCTTGACGATGTCGTCGATGTAGCTGCCGCTGTAGAAGAAATAGCCGATGTCGAGCTGCTTCAGGTATTCGTAGCCATTGAGCTGCTCGTAGTAGGTGTAGGTGATGGTATCAAACTTTGATTCGTCGTCCGGATGCAGCACCGCCTCCGCATCGCCGCGGAAGTAGGAGCCGGTCATCGCCACGACGTGGGTCTTGCCTCGCGCCATGAGCTGGCGGACGTGCTCGCCCAGCCGGTTGTCGGGATTCGCCGAAATGTGGTGGAACTCGTCCACGGCGATGAGCCGCTCGTCGAAGGCTTCCGGCCCGAACTTCTCCATCGCGAAGCGGAAAGTGGCGTGGGTGCAGACCAGCGCCCTGTCGTCGCTTGCGAGAAAGGTCTTCACCGCCTCCACCTTGCTGCCGCTGTCGGAACCCGCCGCGTCGCAGAGATTCCACCGTGGCTCGACCTTCCAATCGGTGAAGAAGCCGTGCTTGCTCAGCGGTTCGTCGTGGAAGCTCGCGCCGATCGAACGCTCCGGCACCACGATCAGCGCCTGCTTCACGCCCTGGTTCGCCAGCTTGTCCAGCGCGATGAACATCAGCGCCCGGCTCTTGCCGGAGGCCGGGGGAGACTTGATCAGCAGGTACTGCTCGCCGCGCTTCTGGAAGGCGCGCTCCTGCATCGGCCGCATGCCCAGCTCGTTCGGGCGGGTCGAGCGGCCGTCCCGGGCGTAGGTGACGGAGACGGAGGGGATGGAACCGGGTGTGTTCATGCAAGAGGGTTGATGCGCTTGACGCCGGAAAAGCGGTCGAAGTCGCGGTCGTTGCTGGCGATGGTGGCGGAGTGCTCCAAGGCGTGCAGGGCGATCAAGGCGTCCGTGGACAAATTTCCGCCCGTGCCCGCCTCCTCCAGCAGGTCGAAGAAGCGTCCGACGGCGTTCTCGGAGAGGTGGATGATGCGGACGTGTGGGAAGCTCAACCATTGCTCGACGATACGGCGGACTTGCGCGGGCGAGAGCGGGTTTTCACAGATGGTCGGGTGCGAGAGCAGGCGGGTGACGGCCAGCACCACCACCCACGGGAGGCCGACCGGCTCGGTGCCGGAAAGCGCAGCCTCCCACCATGGCCGCGCCTTGCCGTGCGATGGGGAGGCTTCGTCGTGGGCGTAAATCAGCAGATTCGCGTCGGGGATGATCATTGCTTGCCGGCATCCTCCGCTTCGATTTGGTCGTAGAGTTGGTTCATGCTCACACCCCGGTAGGCGGGCTTGATCCCCACACGGTGCGTTTGAATGCTCACCTGCTGCACGGACGGAGGCGTTGCGCTCAGCCCGCGCTGGATTGTTTCTTCCAAAATCTCGCGAAACGGTCGCCTGCGCTGCCGGGCACGCTCGTGCAATTCGCTCAAAATACCATCACTGATGTTGATCGTCGTCCTCACACAGGCATCATGATGCGGATTGGGCAATGCGTCAACGTTTTGCCTCATCCTCCGATTCTGGAAATTCGGTGCCCGCCAGTTCGCGTTCGATCTGCTCGATGCTTGGCAGGCTGGTTTGCAGTTCGGGCGGCAGGGATTCGACGAGAAGGCAGATCGAGGAAAAACCCGTCCCCTCGCGCATCCATCAGGACCTGCCGGCCGACGAAGGCGAAGCCCGCGCCCAGTTCCAGCAGGAAGTCGGTGACGTGCTTCACCAGCGCGTTCTCGATCTCCCGCTCCTGCGCCTCTTCCCCCAGGCCGAGGAAATCGAAGCGATACGGGTCCTTGAGCGACTCCCGCGCCAGATCGGACTGCGGCTTGGTCAGGGTGAGGGCGAAATTCGTCACCGCCCCGCCGCTGCGTTCGATCAAGCGGGACTCGATCATGACGAGCAGGTGGCGGGGTCAAACTTACGGGATTTTCGTCATTCATGCCTTCCTCCTTCCTGCCGCCTTCTTCGCCGCCGGGGCCTTGGCGGTCATCCGGGTGTAGAGCTCGAAATACGGGTTAGCTTTGTGAACGCTTCGGCAGGAACGCCTGGATGATTTCGCGGCGAGCTCTCGCTTTGCCGTGCGCACGCTCAAGCAGTCCTGTTTGCTCGATCGCGTTGAGGTCCCGAGCAAGCAGGCGTGGCTGATCAGCTTGGTAAGCCTGTGCCATCGGAACGGATAAAGCATGGATCTTGGAAACCTCCACCCAGCCGGATTGATCACCTAGCGCGAGGACCAGATCACGCTGTCGTTTGTGGCTCGTGGAACCCTTCATTTTCCGGAAAACCTCATGAACGTAGTTCTCCCAGGCCACCTTCTGCTGCTGTTCACGCACCATGGTGATCTGCGTTCGAAGCCCATCCAGCAGGCCTTGGCAGGCGTATGCAAGGAATGGAAGAACATCGCCGCCTGACTTGCTTGCCCGATCAAGCTGGCGGTAATACTCCGTGCGGGTCTTGTTGTAGTGATCGCTCAACAAGTGGGCGGCGGGCACAGGCACGCCGGCATCCATCAGAAGGTAAAATTCGAGCAGACGGGCGGTGCGGCCGTTGCCGTCTCCAAAGGGGTGAATCCAAGCGATGTATAGGTGGGCCAAAACGGCTTTGAGGATCGCGAGCGGGGTGTGACCGTCTGTGCCCAAGCCCGTAAACTCCTCGTTCAACCATTTGCACAGCCGCTCCATCAGGTAAGGGCAGTCTTCCGCAGGAGCGCCACGATACACCGAACCCACCAATACCGAGTGCTCCCGATAGACTCCCGGCACCACTCCTTCGTCGACG
>CAMCYK010000189.1 GCA_945883695.1 Akkermansia muciniphila
GCGCAAGGCGAGCCGCCTCGACGATGTCGCCGAGTTCCGCCTGCTGGGCGAACTCGCACGAGAGATGCGCGAGCGCGATCAGGAAGCCGGCAAGCAAGGTGTGAAGACCGACGAGCTGCCCTTCTTCAACGCCATCCAGAAGGCCCTGCAAGCTCCAGACAAAGGGGGCCTCGCCGAGGGGCCCGAGCCAAACATTCCCAAGCTTACCCGGGTCATCCTCGATGACCTTCGCGAAATCGCGGTGATTGATTGGGAGACGAAGGAAGAAGTGATGCGCGACATGAGACGGGCAATTAAGCGACGGCTGCGGATGGACTATTCAATTCCCGGCGAGGCCATCGAACTGCTGGTTGCCTCCTTGATGGAACTCGCCCGCGTCCACCTGAACCGCTGATCATGGCCGGAGCACTCCAGAGTGACACGGTCCGCTTCGGCAGCACGGACATCGCCTACAGCATCCGGCGTTCGCGGGATCGAAACACGATCGGCATCTCCGTCTGTGGTCCTTGGGTCGAGGTGGCTGCGCCTTTGGGAATGCGGGCGGCGGCCATCCGGCCGCATGTTGAGAGGAAAGGAGCGTGGATCTTGCAGAAGCTGGATCTCGCCCGACGTCATGCGGCGATCTACCCCAAAGTCCTTCGCGCCGGGGATACTATCCGCTTCTTTGGGCGGCAGTATCTTTTGAGGATTCACCCGCAAAAAACTGCGAGGTCTCGAGTCGAAATGAACGCGAGGCAGTTTCATCTCCATCTGCCGCCCGAGGCTGCTCCTGAAGCAGGCCATAAAGCCTTCAAAAGGCTCTTTCGAAATGAGCTCGAAGCGAGGTTGCCGGCGTGGCTGGACGAATATGCGAGGAAGCTTGTTATCGATCATCCGCCCTTCCACGTGAGGGAATTGGGCAATCGCTGGGGAAGTTGTACTGCGGCGGGTACTCTCCAGTTTCATTGGCTTCTCGCGACTCAAAGCCCGGCGTTCATTAGGCAGGTCGTCGCGCATGAACTTTGCCACTTGATCGAACCACGGCACTCGAAAGGGTTCTTTCAGTTGCTCAACCGGGTTAGGCCTACGTCAGAACTCTGAACGTCACCGATAAGCAATACACCAGCCCGCCAGATCCTCACGGCACCGGCGGCGGGGGATCGGCCCGCTTGAAATCCTGGTAGGTGGAAATCCGCGGGCGACCGGAGGCGGGGTCGACGTAGGCGAAGATCAGGTAGCGCATGCCGGGGACGAAGCGCAGCATGCTTTCGCTGGCGGTGGTCCAGACTTCCTTCTGCTGGAACTGGAAGATCACCGGAGCCATGTTGAAGTCGTCGCGCTTATCCGGGCGGGGAAAGCCGTGCGAGCCGCCGGGCTTGAGCATCGTCTTGTTCTCGCCGATCACGAAGCGGATGTCCTGGCGGTGGAAGTTGGCGACGTAGGCTCCGCCTTCCGGGAAGTTTTTCGAGGAGTCCTCGATCACGAACACGCGCCACGGCAAGCCGGCCGCCCCTTTGTCCGCGGCGACGAAAATCAGGATCGCGCGTTTCATGCCGGCCGGGATTTTCGCGGTGGCGGCGGGCTTCCGGTCCTCGGCGGAGAGGAAATGCAGCGCGTTGTCCTTGAGGCCCAGAACAAGCTCCGGCGACAGCGTGTTGGCGGGCACGGCGCTGGGGGTCTCGGTCCCGTCGGCGGCCAGATGGAGCAAGGCCGGCGGGGGCTTGGCACCCTCCAGGGCGAGGAAGCGGCAGGTCACCTTGCCGCCCTCCTGGGCGAACGCGGAGCAGGACAGGAGAAGCGGTAGGAAAAGGCGGAGCACGCGCATGGGACGATGATTCAGATTTCCTTCGGGGAAAGCCAGCGGAACGAGGCGACCACGAAGCGGCGGCCGAAGATCTGGTTGGCGGGGCGGGTCAGGGCCGCGGGCAAGGTCTGCACCTCGTCGGCGGGATCGAGCCATTCCGGCACCCGCTGCACCACGGCCTCGCAGGTCGCGGTCGCGAGGATCTTGCCGGCGGGATCGCGGGCCTCGCCGTGACCGCGCACGACGAAGGTGTCGGAACGCGCGGTGGCGGCGTTGCCCAGCACGTTGAGCAAATCGGCCTGGCTGAGGAAGCCGGGCGCGCCCTGGTTGCTCGGACCGGCCCCGGCCGCGGGGTTGCCATACTTGTAGAGAGCGACCTGGGCGGCGGGAATCTCGAAGCCGGCATTCGCGGCGGCGGCAAGCCCGCTGTTCAGGCCGGAGTCGTCGATCGCCTGCTGGAGGGCCCCGCGCTGGGCGGTCTCGTCATTGCCGAGGCGGCGGTTGACGAACTCCGCCAGCGACAGGAACGGGCCGCGCTCGCGGACTTGTTCGACGATCTTCTCCGCCAGGGTCTGCAATTCGCCGTCGGTGAATTCGCGCGGCCCGAGCCAGTAGGCGAGGGCGGGATCCGCCCCGGCCGCGGCGGAGCTCGATGCCGGCAAGCGGAAACGGCTGATCCGGGCTTCACCGGAATTCACAGGCGGCAAGGCGGAGATGGCCGAGGTCGTGCTGGCCGGGGCAACCCGGTTCATCACCGCTTCCGGATCGTGGATCGAGCCGAGCATCGCCTTCCACGCCGCGACCGAGGTCGAATTGATGTTGAAGGCGCCCCGCATCAATTGCCACGCGGCGATGCGGTCATGGGACACCGGTTCCTCGATCAGCTTGGCCAGCTCCGCCGCGGGCCGGCCGTTCGGGCGATGCAGCTCGAGCCGCGGGTCGTCGAGCAGGCTGCCTTCCGCGAATCCGCCGGCGAGCGAAGCCGCCGTGGTGCCGCTGCCGAAGGGACCGGTCTGGTCGGCCAAGCCGGAGAAATAGTAGCTGTCGTAGAGCGCCAGGTTGAGGAGGAACGAATGGTCGAGCTGCGCGCCATTGCGGCTGGATTGGACGATCCGGTCCGGCGGCAGCAACGGGTGGGCCCACGAGTTGCCGATCGGCTGGGCGAAGCGCGGCAGGTAGCCGGACGACCCTCCGGGATTGGCGCCGTTGAGGCCCGCCAGCGTCCGGACCGGTCCCAGCGGGATGTCGTGGAGCACGCCGAATTTCGACCCGTAGAGCGTGGTGTGGCCGGTGATGAAGGTACCGCGGTCCTGAACGTCGATCGGGATGGTGTCGGTGGTGCCCCGGCCGAGTTCGAGCAGCTGGAAGTCGAACTCGTGGGAATGGTTGGCGGAGTGCTCGCTGACCACCTTCTGGGACGAGCCTCCGATGCTGGCGTGGGCGAAGCACCACGGCTTGGTGGCGAGGCGGCCGTCCTTGTTGCTGACATCGCGCCCGCCGGCGGTGGTTTTGGCCTGCACGCTGAGCATGGCGAAGGGCTTGACATTGACGATGTCCTTGACCTTGCGGGTCGAGTGGTCGACCAGGTCGACTCCCCGGACCGTGCCGCTGCTCGGGAAGCGCAGGGTCTTGTTGCGGCCGAGGGTGAAGTCCTGCAGGCCGGTGAGCGACTCGTAGTCCATCTCGATCGCGTTGACCACGGTGGCGGTCGTGCTGGTACCCGTTGCGGCCATCATCCGGATCGTGAACTTGTTGCGGGCATCGGTGGTGCTCAGCGGGGCGAACTCGACGTGGATCCCGTCGTTCCGGGCCAGGCCGAGGCAGGAAGCCCACTGGCCGTCCTCCTTGGCCCCGGTCATCGGCTGGTTGCCGGCGATCCAGTCGCAGTCGAAGCCGATCCCGTCGCCGCGCCAGCCGGGGATGGCGTCGATGTTGTTGGTGATGCCGGTGCCGACGAAGATGTCCCAGAATTTCCGGTCGCGCAGGTCTTCCTGATAAGTGCGGTCGGGGTCGATGTAGGGGGAGAACAGCTTCACCTCGCCGGGCAGCAGCCGGAAGGTGGTGGAGCCGGGCCGGCCGCTGGCCTTGGTCTTGAGGTTCATCCCGAAGACCTTCGCGTTGCCCGGCGAGTTGTCGGCATACATGTGTTCCAGCGGCACCAGGCCCCGGCTTTGCGGCTTGCCGTCGCGGAAGACCTGCATCGAGAACGGCACGTGGAGGAACTCCACCCGCATGCTGCGGAATTCGAGCGCGACGTTGTACGGGTTGTGCAGGGTGACGACCGGCGTGTAGAGCAGGTGAAGGTCGTAGTTGTATTTGGTCCCGCGGAAATGGCCGTCCTGCGGGCCGTGCATGTTGGTGGCGCTGTCCGGCACCTGCGGCGGCGTCTGGCCGGCGGGAAAGGCGGGGTAGCCGTAGATATCGCGGCCGATCAGGCTGAACACCATCTGGACCTTGGCGATGGTCGGCATCAGCACCACTCCCGGCGGCGGCTTGCGGTTGACGGTCACCGCCGTGCCGGTCCCGGTCGCGGCCTGCCACCGCGTCGGGGCCTGCGCTTTGAGCACCGGCACGCCGCCGGTGTTGGTGATCTTGTCGCGGTAGAGCCGGCCGAACTGCTGCAGCGAATCCCAGGTGGGATCGGAGGGCGCCTCGGCGGTCGTCATCCCGAGGCGCGAGACGTAAATCCCCTGCCCGGCATAGCCGGCGGGCAGGCTGTTGGACTGGGTCAGGAGGTGGAAATCCTGCCGCAGACCGCCGCGCGCGGTGTCGGTGAACAGGCCGAGCGAGCGGGTGGTGACGTCGTGGGCGAGCGGCTTCAAGGCCTCGCGCACCCCCGCGGCCACCGATTCGCCGGCGAAGGCGTAGTTGAGACCGGTGATCCCCTTCTCAAGCGTCGCGAGTTCGGGCGCGTCTTGTTCGAAGAATTCCCGCTTGAGGCCTTCCAGGCCCGGGATGAATTCGGTGGCCGGCCGCTCGCCGGTGGCGAGCTGCGCGGTTTTCTCGGCGAGGGTGCCCGCCTTCGGTTGATGCGCGGTGTTGACGCGCGCCTTGACGCCCTCGTCGAGCACCGCCCAGGCCAGCGCGCCGGCCGGTGCGGCGAGCGGAATCTTGCCGGCCTGGACCAGGCTGGTGGCGGGCGCTTGTTCGCCGAGCGAACCTTTGTCCCACAGCGTCACCGGCGCGGCCGGCGGCTGGCTGGCGAAATCGGCCGTGGCGGTGGCGGCGGGATCGGGACCGGAAACCAGCCACGAGCGGAACTTCGCGTCCTTGGCCGGCTTCTCGAAGTCCCCGCCGGAGGGTGGCGCGCTGGCCTTGATCTCCCACGAATCCCAGACGCCGGTCAGCCGCGGGTTGGCGACATTTTCCCCCAGGATGTCAGCCCGCGCGGTCACCCGCCGGTCGGGGCCGGCGTCTTTCTGGAGCTGGCCGATCGCCAGCGCCAGCGCCATCCGGGCGTTGGCCCGCGCCGTCGCCATCGCCTCGCCATGGCCGGAGGCGCGCAGCGTGATGGCGGACAGCGTCAGCAGTCCGATCGCGACCACGGTCAGCAGCACCATCAGCGACAGCGTGATGACCAGCGCGAATCCGGGCCGCGCCGCAACCCGGAGAGGTTTTGGATTTTTCATGAGCGTGAAGGGGAATCCTCCGGGCGTAAGACCGCCAGCGGGAGTGGGCTTCCGAGGCGAACACATTGTAGGTACGAGGCTTTTTTGGCAACCCCCAACTTCGTCAATCTGGAGGGGAATGTAACAGCGATCAACGATCGATAAAGGGGCAGTTTCCGGGGGGCGGGGATTGAAGTTTGACGTTTTTCATAACAATCAGCATATCCGAAGGCAGATGCGGGAGGACAAGCAGCCGTGGATTTGACGGGGATGCCGCCCTGGACGCTGGGTCTGCTGTTTCTGGCCGGATTCGCCGGGGGCTTCATCGACGCGATCGCCGGCGGCGGCGGCTTGATCACGCTGCCGGCCCTGCTGGCGACCGGCATGCCGCCGCAGATAGCGCTGGGGACAAACAAGTTGCAATCGGCCTGCGGCACGGCGACCGCGGTCTGGCGCTACGCCAAGGCCGGCCTGATGAAGACGCCCGGGATGGGGCGGGCGGTGGGGTTCGCGTTCTTCGCCAGCATCGCCGGGGCGCAGGCGGTCAGCGTGCTGGGCAAGGACCTCTTGCAGCAGCTCATCCCGTGGCTGCTCGCGGCGGTGGCGGTTTACACCGCGCTCAACCGGCGCTTCGGGATCGAGACCGGGAAGCAAAAAATGTCGCCGCTGGTCTTCGCGGTGGTGTTCGGGATCGCGCTCGGCTTTTACGACGGCTTCTTCGGGCCGGGGACCGGATCGTTCTGGACCCTGGCGGTGGTCGCGCTGCTGGGTCTCGAACTGCGCGCCGCGACCGGCTACACCAAGGCGGCGAACCTTGCGAGCAACCTCGGTTCGCTGGTCATTTTCCTGGCCTACGGGTCGGTCCACTTCGTCGCCGCCGGCGCGATGATCGGCGGCCAGCTGTTGGGCGCGCGGCTCGGCTCGGGCCTGGTGGTCCGCAAGGGGGCCGGCCTGATCCGCCCGGTGTTCCTCGCGGTGGTCTTCGCGCTGACCGCGAAGCTGCTGTGGGACGCGTGGCAGGGCTGAATTGTCGGGGTCACGTCACCAGCGGCGGCGGCATCGTCGCTCCGGCCGGCTCGGTGGCGGCGTCGGCAGCGGCCTTGCGGCCGGCCTTCGCCCCGCGCCGCAGGGATTCGCGCAGGCTCTCCGGAATGATCTCGCGGGCGAAGCAGGCGGCGAAGCAGGCGCCGAAGGCGGCCCCGTAGGCAAGGTCATGAGCCGCCCCGGCGAGGGACTGCTTTAGCCTGGGGGCCGCCTCCCGCGCCATTGATTCGGCATCGTGGCGGGCGCTGTCGAACGCCTCGGAAAAACTCGAGTAACGGGTGGCCTGCGGCGCGGACTCCGCGGCAGGATCGTGGGATGGGTCGGATGAATTCATAGGGAGACGAGGTCGGAAAGGTCGCCTGGAGATTTAACGCGGGGCAGGGAATCCGCCATGGGAATCCTGCTTGAAAATTGGAAGCGATGACATTCGCGGAAAGACGAATCCCGGATGGCGTGGCGCTCCCGCTTAACTTCGACCCATGAGCCCGCTGCCCTCCCTCCTCCTCGCCGCCCTGCTGCTGGTCCCGCTGCCGGCCCGCGGCCAGGCGGCGGTCGACGAACTGCTCGCGAATTTCCAATCGCGGCTCGAGCAAGGCGCGGAGATCGACGACCTCTGCGGGTCGCTGGAGAACCTGGAAAGTCCCGATCAGAAAGCCCTGATCGCCCAGCTCGAGAAGACCTGGCCCGGGGTGCGCGACCGCTATCTTTCCGCCTTCGCCGCGGCCTCCAAACAAGGTGCCGGGGGCGACCGCAATGAAGGCCAACGCCGGATCCGCGAGCTGCGCGCGGCGTTCATGCAGGTCTACGCGATGGCCGAGGATCCGATGAAGCCGAAGCTCAAGGAGGTCAGCAAGCCGGCCGTCGACGAGTTGCGCAAACTGCTTTCGCCCACTCCGGATGAACTCCTCGCCACGGCCACTCCGGTCCTGAAGATGCAGCGCGACACCGCCCGCAAGCTGGCGCAGTTTCGCGACGCGGCCCTCGACGCGGCGCTCTCCACCACGCCGTCCGACTCCCGCGAGCAATTGGCGGCGGCCGAAGCCAAAGTCGCCGCGGACGCCGGCGGCCTGCCCCGCGACGGCCTGAAGATCCTCGAGAAGAACCGCAAGATCGCCGAAGACGAGGAGGTCCCGGCGGAAGAAGCGCGCGGCATCGAGGAGTGCAACCTGCTGCGCTTGTATGTGGGTCTTGGCGCGCTCGTGCTCGATCCGAAGTTGTGCGACGCCTCGCGCGACCATTCGAAGGACATGGCGGAGCAGAAATTCTTCGCCCATGAATCGCCGGTCCCCGGCAAGAAGACCCCGTGGGATCGCGCGGCCAAGGCCGGCACCACCGCGTCGGGCGAGAATATCTTCGCCGGCTCGGCCGATTCCCACTCCGCCAACATGGGCTGGTTTTACTCGCCGGGGCATCACAAGAACATGTTCAGCCCCGGCCAGCGGCGCATCGGTCTGGGACAGCACGGATCGCATTGGACGCAGATGTTCGGCGGCTGAGTTGCACGCTCCTTGTCGACTCCCCGCGTGAAGGCCTGCTGATCGCCGTGTGAAATCACGGTCAAGCGACCGTCACCCTTGCCCGCAACATCACGTCGCTCCCGAAGCGCCGGAACACCGGCTCCTCCAAACGCAGCCCTGCGGGAAAGCCCGCGCCCGCCACCGCCGCCACCGGCCCCCCGCCGAGCAGCGGCGCGAGGAAAGCCACCCATTCGTCGACCAGGCCCGCTTCCAACAACTGGGCCGCGAGCCGCCCGCCGCACTCGACCAGCACCGCGGACACCCCGCGGTCCCGCGCCAGCCGGCGCAGCACGTCCGCCGGATCGGCCCGGCTTTCGACCAGCGTCCGCTCGCGGTGCCCGTCGGTGAACAGCGGCGCGTCCGGCGGCAGGCCCGCCGGGTCGTCTGTTAGAACGACCCGCCACGGCTGGGGCCGGCCCGCGGCCAGTTCGGGATCGCGCAGATCGAGGCGCGGCCGGTCCTTCCGCACCGTCTCGCCGGAAGTCATCACCGCGTCCACCTCCGCCCGCAGCCGCTGGACTTCCGCCCGCGCCGCCGGACCGGTCAGCCACATCCCTTCGCCCGGCGGCCGGGTGATGCGGCCGTCGAGGCTCATCGCGGTTTTCAGGATCACCCAGGGCAGGCCGCGGCGCTGGACTTTGGCGAAAGGCCGGATCAAGCGGGCGGCCTCGTCCGCCAGCACGCCGCGGGTCACCGCGATGCCGGCGGCGGCGAGCAGCCGGTCCGCCGCGCCGGCATGGGCCGGGTTCGGATCTTCCGCGGCGTAAATCACCCGCGCCACCCCGGCCTCGATCAAGCCCGCCGTGCAGGGCGGCGTGCGGCCGTGGGTCGAGCAGGGCTCCAAGGTCACATGGACCGATGAACCGCGCAGCGCGTCCGCCCCGTGGACCGCCGCGACCGCGGCCATCGCCTCGCGCTCGGCGTGCGGCAGGCCCGCGCCGCGATGCCATCCGGCCCCGAGTTCGACTCCGTCCTTGACCACCACGGCACCGACCGGCGGGTTCGGCGAGGTGCGTCCGACGCCCCGCCGGGCCTCCTCGAGCGCCCGCCGCATCCACCGCACGTCTTCACCTTGCATGGACAATGAAAGGCCATTTTCCGGAAATCTGCGCAAGTCCGGCGAATCCCGGTTGATCCCGTTCGAGCTTGCCGACATGTTATTTGATAAGTGGCAAAACCCGACGCCACCTGTCTTCAACCCACCACCTGCCCACAACGCCATGAAAAAACTCATCCTCCTGCTCGCCCTCGCCGGCTGCCTTCCCGCCCTCGCCGACCCGGTCGCCGACGTCTACAAACAAGGCATGGTCGCCGTCAGCGAAGGCAACGCGAAGGCCGCCGAACTCGCCTTCCGGGAAGTCCTCCGCCTCCAGCCCACCCACGCCAACGCCCGCTTCCAGCTCGGCGAACTGAAACGGAACCAGGGATCGCTCGCCGCCCGCCAACGGGCCAAGAAGATGAGCGAGTTCGTCATCCCGCAGGTCGATTTCAGCAAGGTCGAGCTGTCCGAGGCCATCGCCGCGCTGGCCGTGATGGTGGAGGAGCAGTCGAAGGGCGGGTTCGCTCCGAACTTCATGGTCCAGGACCCTTCCAACAAATTCGCCGATCAAACGGTGACCTTGCAGGTGAAGAACGTTCCGGCCAAGGCGGTGCTCGACATGATGCTCACGCAGACCGGTGCCGTCGCCAAGTACGAGGAGCACGCGATCATCATCCGGCCGGTCCCGCGCAGCGCCGAATGAGCCGCGCGGTCCCCGGGCCTTGCGATTCGCCGGAAGTCCGCCCACCCTCGCCGGCGTGAGCGGACGGGTTGTGATCACCGGAGGCGAGGGCGGCTTGGGGCGGGCCCTTGCCGCCGCCTTCGGTGCCGCCGGACATCCGGTGCTCCATCCGGGGCATCGCGAGCTCGACGTGACCGATCAACGGGCGGTGCGCGATTTCTTCCGCGATCATCCCGCCGAGCTGCTGGTCTGCAATGCCGGGCTGACCCGCGACGCGCCGCTGGCCCGGCTCGACGAGGCGGCGTGGGACGAGGTGATGGCGGTCAACCTCCGCGGGGCCGCCGCCTGTGCCGCCGCGGCGGCCCGCGGGATGCTGCGCGCCCGCCGCGGCCACGTCGTCTTCATCTCCAGCTTTTCCGCCCTTCATCCGCCGGGTGGCCAGGCCGCGTATGCCGCCGCGAAAGCCGGCTTGCTCGGCCTCGCGAAGTCGCTGGCCCGCGAACTCGGACCGGCCGGGATCCGCGTCAACACGATCCTGCCGGGCTTCCTCGACACCGCGATGACCGCCGGCCTGTCCGGTGAACGCCGCACGCAAGTCCGCCGCGACCACGTGCTCGACCGCTTCAACACGCCCGAAGCCGTCGCCGCGTTCCTGGTGCACTTGCACGATCACTTGCCCCACACCTCCGGCCAGGTCTTCCAGCTCGATAGTCGGATCCGCTGAAAGCTTCCGCCGGCCGGCTTCGTACCGGAGCGGTATGACCCGCCTCCTGAGCTTCGCCTGGATCTTCTGCTCGCTCGCTTCAGCCGAACCGAGTTCCCCCGACCTGATCCAGCGCATCGCCTTCGGGTCCTGCGCGAACCAGAACCTCGAGCAGCCGGTCTGGGACCCGGTGATCGCCGCCAAGCCGGACCTGTTCCTGTTCGTCGGCGACAACATCTACGCCGACACCGAGGACCTGGAGCTGATGAAGGCGAAGTATGCCAAGCTCGCCGCCAAGCCCGGCTACCAGAAGCTCAAGCAGGCCTGCCCGATCCTCGCGACCTGGGATGACCATGACTACGGCGTCAACGACGGCGGCGCGTGGTATCCGAAGCGCGAGGAGTCGGCGAAGATCATGCTCGATTTCTTCGAGGTCCCGGCCGACTCGCCGCGCCGCGGCCGGCCCGGGATCTACGGCGCCCACACCTTCGGCCCGCCCGGCAAGCGGGTGCAGGTCATCCTGCTCGACACCCGCACCTTCAAGAGCCGCCCGCTGAAGGACACCCGCGGCAAGGAGGAACTCAGGGAATTGAACCTCGTCGGCTGGTACGTCCCGAATCCGGATCCGGCCACCACGATCCTTGGCGCCGGGCAGTGGGCCTGGCTCGGGCAGCAGCTCCGCCAGCCCGCCGACCTGCGGTTCATCGCGTCGAGCATCCAGGTCATCGCCGACGAGAAGGGCATGGAGTCCTGGGGAAATTTCCCGCACGAGCGGAAGCGGCTCTACCAGTTGATCGCGGACACCAAGGCGGAAGGGGTGGTCTTCCTCTCGGGCGACGTCCATTTCTCCGAAGTCTCGCGCACCGCGGAAGGTCCCTATCCGCTGAGCGACTTCACCTCCAGCGGCCTGACCAACAGCCACCCCGGCTGGGCCGCCGCGGTCAATACCCACCGGGTGAGCCCGACCGCCTACGCCAAACCGACCTTCGGGCTGGTCACCATCGACTGGGCCGCCCCGTCGCCGCGGGTCTCCTTGCAAGCCCGCGGCTTGGACGGGGAGACCGCCCTCGAAGTGAAGCTGTCGTGCGCCGACCTGCGCCCGCCCGCCGAGCCGTGAGGGAGCGCGCGGAAACTGCCGGATTGACCCGCCCCGCGAGCGGCTTAGCCTCCCCGGCCATGAGCATCCGGATCATCCACCTCGTCCTCGCCGCGCTCGCGGCCGTGACCTTCTCGTCCTGCAGCGCGCTCAACAGCATCAACCAGACCGCCGGCCGCGCGCTGAACGCCGTTCAGCGCACCGTCATGCGCTGACCCGCCGTCCGCCGTCCGCCAGCACCTCGAAGCGCAGCCAGCGGGTGTCCGGCGGCAGCAACTCGGGAAACAGGTCGGCCCACTCGACGATCAGGATTCCCGGCTCATCGAGGAATTCATCCCAGCCGATCGCCAGCAGCTCGTCCGCCGATTTCAACCGGTAGAGATCGAAGTGGAACAGCGGCAAGCGCCCGCCGCGGTATTCGTGGACCAGCGCGAAGGTCGGGCTGGTGACCTCGCCCGGATAGCCGGCGCCGCGTGCCAGGCCTTTCGCCAGGCGGGTCTTCCCCGCGCCCAGCCCGCCGACCAGCGCGAACACCGTGCCCGCCGCCGCCGCCGCCGCCGCCAGCGACTCGCCCAGCGCTTCCATTTCCGCCTCGTCCCGCACCACCCGCTCCATGCCCTGCAAAAACCCGATCTCCGCCGCTTCGTCGATTTCAAAAAATTCCCTTGCCCGATCCGCGGCCCCGTGGTGATCTCCCCGCCCGCCCGGCTCTCGGGCTCAACGCTTCCCTTTCTGTCATGGCCTACGCAGTCATCAAAACCGGCGGTAAACAATACCGCGTCCAACAAGGCGACAAAATCGACGTCGAGAAACTCGATGTTCAAGTCGACGACGAACTCAGCTTCCCGGTCCTGATGGTGGGCGAAGGTGAGAGCATCAAGGTCGGCGCTCCCGTCGTCGATGGGGCCAGCGTGACCGCCAAGGTCGTGCAGCAGCATCGCGGACCCAAGGGCGTCGCCTTCAAGTTCAAGCGCCGCAAGGGCTTCCACAAGACCAAGGGCTTCCGCCGCCACCTCACCCAGCTCGAGATCACCTCGATCGCCGGATAAACTTCCAAGCACCCCGAGTTTATGGCTCATAAGAAAGGTCAAGGCTCCGTCAAGAACGGTCGCGACTCCCGCTCCAAGCGCCTCGGCGTGAAAAAGTTCGGTGGTCAAGCCGTCATCCCGGGCAACATCATCATCCGCCAGCGCGGCACCAAGTGGCACCCCGGTGCCGGGGTCGGCATCGGCAAGGACCACACCATCTTCGCCGTCGTCGACGGCCGGGTGTTCTTCGACAAGGAAGGCCGCCGCGTCAACGTGAGCGCCACCGCGTCCGCCAACTGAGCGATCCCTGTTTTTCGAAAAGCCGCCGTCCCGCCCGGGCCGGCGGCTTTTTCGTGCCTGCAGGTCCCCCGTCCGCGTGGAGTGTCGCCTTGCGTCTGAAGTGTCGCCTTGCAGGCGGAGTGTCGCCTTGCGAGCGGAGGGTCGCCTTGCGAGTGGAGTGTCGCCTTGCGAGCGGAGTGTCGCCTTGCGAGCGGAGTGTCGCCTTGCAGGCGACATGACGATGGTCGCGCGGCATTCTGCCGCGTGCCCTGTGCCGAGGTCCGGCGCAAGTCCGGACGGGCAGGG
>CAMCYK010000190.1 GCA_945883695.1 Akkermansia muciniphila
CCGCGGGTGGCTCGGTCACCGTGGCCAGCGGCAGTTTGGCCGGATCATGCAGGTCCCAGTATTTCTTCGGGGCGCAAAACGGCAGGTGCGGCTTGGTGAAACCGAGGCCGATGAAGAAGGGGGTGTCAGCTCGCCCTTTGGCTTCTGACAGTCGGCGGATCGCTTCGGTGGCAAGCAAGCCGTCCGGGTAGGCTTCATCCGGGACGTCCGCCATTTCAAAGGCGGGACCCTTCACTCCCTTCTTCCCCGGGGTGGCGCGGTTCTCTGCAGCCTGATACATTCCCGCCCTCCATGGGGAAAAATGGGGCACATTCCAGGATGCGGTGTCCTCACCATTGCCATGTCCCACGTGGAAGATCTTCCCCATCGCCTCGGTCCGGTAGCCCTGCTTGTGGAAGTGTTGCGACATGGTCACGGCGTCGGGTCGCGATTTGCGGAAATTGGTGCCCAGATCGTAGATGCCCAGCGTCTGGGGCCGCAGTCCCGTCATGAGGGCGTTCCGGGAAGGAGCGCATACCGCCTGGTTGCAGTAGGCGGCTTCCATGACCACGGCCCCCTTCGCCAGGCGGTCGAGGTTCGGGGTCTTTGCGTGCGGATCGCCATAGCAGCCCAGCAGTGGCTTCAAATCGTCCACGCAGATCAGGAGGACGTTTGGCTTTCCGGCGTCGGCCGCAGCTCCGGCAAAAATGAGGGCGCACAGGGCTGTCAGAGTGGCAGGCAGGAAGGTGAGATTTGGCATGGGGCGGATCCTAGCGGTGACGCGGAGGAAGTCATCCTCGCAATCGCGAGGAGATCGCCTATTTGGAAGCTTCCGGATGCGGACTCTTCGGTGGTAACCGGAAAGTTGGGGAGAGTCGGGGATTTTCTGTCGGATTGCACCGCCCGGCGGGTGTGGTATCGCAAAGACACCGACGCATGGGCACGATGGCTTCCGATGACCGCAGTGACACCGATCTCCTCCTGGCTTACGGCCGGGACCGCGACGAGGCGGCGTTCGAAGCGCTCGCTGCCAGGCATGTCGACATGATTTTCGTAATGAAAAAGCATCTCATCACACTCCGTGCCGGGGGGAAGGAAATGAAGGTCAGATTCGACAAGGAACAGATGGCGCTGAACGACTCCGGGAACGGCTGGGTCGTCTTCAACCGTATGAGCAAGGACGACTTACATGAGTCGCCTGGTAGAGAAGAATGGCGTGCCCCAGAACGAAATGTTCTCGGAAAAGTTTGCCAGGAAGCTGGAATTCGGCTCCGCCAAGGATGGCAAGATCCCCGGCAAGATCCACCTGCGCCTGCCGGACGAGGCAGGGAGTTTCGTAGGTGGGGCATTTGAAGCCGAAATGAAATAGCCCATGCCCGATTATACCCGCTGGCTGAACGACGCCGAGTCTACCCGCGACAAGGAGGTGTTCGCCGGGCTGTATGCGGAGCTACGCCGCATCGCTCGCTCGAAAATGGCGGGGGAACGGCAGGGCGGCACGCTCGATACGCACGGTTTGATCCACGAGGCGTGGCTGAAGCTTGAGAAGTCCGCCCCGGAGCAATGGCGCGATCGCAAGCAGTTTTACGCCGCCGCCTCCGAAGCGATGCGCCGGATTCTTGTCGATGCCGCACGCCGCAGGCTGGCCGCCAAGCGCGGCGGAGGCGAGGAAGCCATCCCGCTGGACGACGAGTTGCCGGTGGCCGCGACGATGGAAGACGACCGGCTTCTCGATGTGCATGAAGCCCTCGACCGGCTCGAAGCCGAATTCCCCATGGATGCCCAGATCGTGAAACTGCGTTTCTTCTCAGGTCTGGGAAACGAGGAGATCGCCACACTGCTGGAAGTCAGCGAGCGCACGGTGGAACGCCACTGGAAACTTGCCAAGCTTTGGCTCTACCGCGAGCTGAACGAGTCGAACGGAGAATAATGCTAGAATTTCCATCCCGCGTGGCGGTTTTCCGCAAGCCGCAACGCATGTCCTGATATACCTATGAAGAAAGATAACACGGACTGCCGCGACATTTTCATCCGCGCCCTCGATCTGGAAGGCGACGCCCGCGATTCCTTCCTCGCCGAAGCCTGCGCCGGGCAGCCCGGGCTGGAATCGGAAGTCAGGAGCATGCTGGCCGACTCCGAGATGGCCGATGACTTCTTTCGCGATGGAAATGGTTCGACCCTGCTCGCCACCCAGCTTGAAGCACCCTACTCCGAAGTCGAAGGCGAGCGGGTGGGCAACTTCATCCTGCGCCAGCAAATCGGAGAAGGAGGTTTCGGCATGGTCTGGATGGCCGAGCAGATGGAACCGGTGAAGCGCATGGTCGCGCTCAAGGTGGTCAAGGCGGGAATGGATACCCGGCAGGTGCTCGCCCGCTTCGAGGCCGAGCGCCAGGCCCTCGCCATGATGAACCATCCGAACATCGCCAAGGTGCTCGAAGCCGGTGCCACTTCCAGCGGACGGCCCTACTTCACCATGGAGCTGGTCAAGGGTATTCCCATCACCGATTTCTGCGACCAAAGGAAGCTCGATGCCCGGCAACGCCTGGAGCTTTTCCGGGATGTCTGCTCCGCCGTGCAGCACGCCCACCAGAAAGGTGTCATCCACCGCGATCTCAAGCCGTCGAACGTCATGGTCACCCTGGCCGGCGACAAGCCATTGGTGAAGATCATCGACTTCGGCATTGCCAAGGCCACCCAGAGCAGCCTCGTCGAGAGAACCCTCTTCACGCGCTTCGGCCAGTTTCTCGGCACCCCGGTTTACATGAGCCCCGAGCAGGCCGCCATGAGCGCGCACGACGTGGACACCCGCTCCGACGTCTACAGCCTCGGCGTTCTGCTCTATGAACTGCTGGCGGGAGCACCGCCTTTTGATCAGAATACGCTTCTCTCCGTGGCCCAGGACGAGATGCTGCGGATCATCCGCGAAGAGGAACCGCAAGCGCCCAGCACCCGCCTCAGCCGGATTCAGACGCAGAACGGTACCGCCACCATGCGCAAGTCACCCGTTCCCGTCAGTGTGCTCAAGGGCGAACTGGATTGGATCGTGATGAAGGCGATCGAGAAAGACCGCTCCCGCCGCTACGAGTCCGCGAGTGCCTTTGCTGCGGACATCGGGCGCTACCTCGCCAACGAACCGGTTCAGGCCGCCGCTCCGAGCGCGGTATATCTCTTTGGGAAATTCGCCCGCCGTCACAAGGTGGCGCTGGGCACGGCGGCGGCGATGCTGGCCTTGCTGCTGGCGGGGATGGCCACCACCGCTTGGCAGGCGGCGCGCGCCACCGCCGGCATGAAACGCGCCGTCGAGGCCGAGGAACTCGCCGCGCGGAGACTGGCGGAAGCCGAATCCTTCGCCAGCGTCCTGAGCGAAGTGCTGGAAGGGCAGCTTTCCGGCTACTGGCAGGCTGACATGGAAAAGACGCTCGCGATGGCCAAGAGGGCGAATCTCGAGATCGGCATGCTTCAGCAAGCGTTTCTGGCAAAGACTGTCTTCGAGATCCGCGACGGGGAAATGACCTTGCACGGACCGCCGGGCAACCTCGCCGAGAACCCGCCACTTCGTTTCACGATCAAGCAGCCGGAGCGGGCCGGAAAGTCCTTGGTCATGGAGTTCGCCGATGACGAAGGCGGGCAACGCAGCGCCATCATCGAGGGCGACACGCTCACCCTCAGCGTGGAAGGCACAAAGCTCATCCTGAGCCGGATGAGTAACGAGAAGTTCGAGGAATTCACCAAGCTCGACGAAAGGGCAAAGACCGCAGCCCGTGCGAAAATGGATAGGAAATTCCCGCCCGTCGATATCGCCGCCATCGATGGCCTGAAGGATTTGGAGAAGCTCGATTTTTACAACAAACGTGTCATCAACATCGATGCGCTGGCGGGTTTGCCCAAGCTCAAGGAGCTCAGCATCTACATGAGTGATTTCAATACCTTGGACTTCCTGGAAGAAACCACCGCCATCGAAAAGCTCAACCTCTTTGGCAGCGATCACACTTTCAAGGATTACAAGCCGCTGCTTCACCTCGAAAACCTCCGCGAGCTGGATCTTTCATCCAACCCGCAGGCGACCGACGCGAACCTCAAGGACCTCGCGGCCCTGACCACGCTGGAGAAGTTCGATATGGGACTCTGCACCGAGGTGACGAGTCTCGACTTCCTCCGTAACTCCCAAGGAATCAGGGAAATCCATCTCCAAGCCTGCCTCGCGCTCCGCGACCTGGATGCGCTGGCCGGATTCGCGGACCTGGAGGTGCTCGACCTGAGTTCAACACCGGTCGTGGACATCGGCTTTCTCAAGAACGCGAAAAAGCTCAGGGAACTCGACCTCAGCGGAACCCAAGTCACCGACCTCTCGGCTCTCGCCGGAATCACCTCACTTGAGCGGCTCAATCTTGGTGATACGCAGGTCACTGACCTGTCGCCCCTGCTGCCGATGCTGCGGGCCAGCGGACTGCCATGGATCGAACTCCCCGAGGGTCTCAGCGAAGAGCAACGCAAGTCGCTCACCGAGGCCACGACGATTCCGCCCGAGGACATGAAGCGCATCGCACCGACCGGCCTGACTCTGGTGATCTGCAACGCCGGCAACGAAGTGCTCGATACCCTGGTGGTGAAGCCGGATGTCGAGAACGCCGAATACGACTTCCGCATCCCGGAGGAGCAGAGGGAGATCCGGGTGTTCGTGGTTGGTTCACGCATCAAGAAAACCGATTACTACGATGAGTTGACGCAGAATTACTTCATCGCCCGGGCCCCAAATAAGACTCATGCAGGAATCGGAGGGACTGTGGGCGAATCTGTCGGCGCATCCGTGAACGATGGGAAATTGGACGGATTCGTCATGGCGGGGATCTTTTTCAGCGAGCCGAGAGCCCTAAAGATGACGAAGACGATGAGAGACCAAATCCACGCGGACATCGTCGCCGATCAGCGCACGATGCCGATATTTGTCGAAGCGGAAGGCGACAGCCCTGGAAGGGTGACCTCTGTGCCTGTGGAATAGTTTCTGCAAAACCAAGCCATGAACGACCATAAGAATGAAAACGCCCAATGGGCCCAGGAGAACGGTTACAAGTTCCATGCGAAATCCGACGGGGTGATCTCCGAAGGCGCGCGCAGCCTCGATATCTTCAGAAGGGCGGAAGGTTTCCGGGATCACGTTCTCGGCGTCCATCGCAACAGGCCGTTTGAGATTCTCGATGTCATGGTCAGTGAGCACAGTGGAAATGGTTACTTTTTTGTCTGGAAGACGATCGTCGTGATCCCCACCAACGGACTTAAGCTCCCGAATTTCGACCTCCTGCCGCGCCGCGAGACGGGGGGGATGAATTTTCTGGGCATCAAGGGTCTGGATCTGAAACTGCCCCCAACCGCACCGCTGGATGAGCGACGGACGGTCGATGCGTTCAACAAAAACTACAGCCTCTTCGCCGGAGGTGCTTTTGAGGCCATGGAGGCATCGATCAAATCCGCCGATCATCTCGTTCCAAGCCTTTCGGACGTGGCTACGATCTGCAAACGTGGCGTCCTGCGCTTCCTCTCCACCGCCGTCACCGGATTGATCGAGGTGCAGGACGGATATCTGGCGATACGCGCGCCGGAAACCCGGATCATCAGACCCGGTGTGAGTGACACGATCCTGAAGGGCAGGGAGCGCGAAAGCCTGCGGAACGTCGCCAATGATCTGCTCGATGTGTTTGCGAACGCCGCGAGTGAGGCGCCTCTGCGCGCACTGACGTTGGAAAACACGTTCAACCCGCGGCAACTCCTGGGCGGCATCATCGGAGGCGTCATCGGCTTCTGTCTGGGCGGCTTTATCGGCGTCATTTTGTTGTTCCTGTTCAGAGAGAAGCACTTGTTCCTGATCCCTGTCCTGGCATTGGGCGGAGGTGCCCTCGGCCGTCTCATCGGCAATAGGCTGACGCGGTCCAAGTGACCCACTGCCCCGCCCCGTCCCCTCGCGCATGCCGAACATTGCAGAACGGCCGCGGTCACGGGCCTGCCGCCGGCTGCGTCGGCACGGCTTCGCTCCCCGCGGCAGTCAAGCGCAGTTCCGCCCGGCCCAGTGCCCGGGCCGCCCGGCGCCTTCGCCGGGCCGGGAAGTGGTCGTATAACAGGAGTTCCGCGGGCCTCCATAGGATCACCCAATACACGATGACCAGGCTTTCGACGATGGCCTTGACGGTCGTCGAATCACCACCGACCAAAAGCAGCAGTTCGGTGATTCCCAGCAGCGCGGCAACCGCCAGGAAGCCGACGAACAGGCTGACCCGTCCATTCTTGAAAATCTCGCGCAGTTCCTTCTCCGCGTCGGCCACGGCTTCCCGGGCGAGAATTCCCAGCGCGGCGCGAACCTCCTCGCCCCGTCCGAGATCGGCCGGCGGCACCACGAACTCGACGAGAAAGTTCCGCGCCTTGGGAGAACTCCGGATTTCCCCGAGGATCCGCGCTCCCGCTTCGGGATCCAGCCGCGGGCCGGGCAAGGGCGATGCCGCCGGGTCGAGGAGCCGGTCCACCGACCGGATCTCCATGCGGACGGTGGCGAGCGTCTCCGTTTCGGGTCTGATGGCTGCGGTCATGGCGGCTTGCTAGTGGATCCCAAGGGTTTGGAGAGCAGGAAAACAGTGGAGAGGTATTCGTGGGGAAGGAACAGGGCGAGATCCGGTGGCATCTGTTACTCAATCCCAAATGGAATACGTTGAACTCCGATGGTGAGGTTCATTGCCAATTGAGGTCCGGCGGAGCACCCCTGCGTCAGGGCTTCTCCGTCCCGATCAAAGCGGCGGCTCCCTTCGCCATCCTCGCCACGTCGAGTGCCCGCAGGGCGGTCTGGAGCTGACGGCCTTCGAACTTTTTGAGTTCGCCATCGACCACCATCTCACCGTGCGGCCAGTCGTCGCTGCGCTGCGTGGCGAAAGGGATGTCGGTGTTCCCCAGGACCTGCAGATTGCCCATCGGATTGCGGGCCCAGGCGTAGCGATAGTGCACCGGCTGGGGCACCAGCGGGCTGGTCAGCACGAGCACCTTCTGGTTCTTCTGATCCTTGCCGGTGACCTGATGCTCGGCCTTCGCCGGGTGGAATTGCCGGTCTTCTCCCGCGACGGAGAAGCCCTCGATCGGACCGCCGTCGTCCACGCCGTTCACCGCCACATCCATGGAAAGCAGGATGCTTCCGTCGGCCACCTTCATCTCCTCGACCACCGGTGGCTTCCACCCGAGCTGTTTTCCAAATCCATATTCGGTGGCCAGCGCCCAGCGCGCGATGCGTTCGCCGGCGGGAAGCTTGAGCTGCGGATGATACCAGCGGCGCTTCAGGTCGTAGGTGCTGGTGTAGCCGATGTGCTGGTCGCCCGCCTTGTGGAGTTCGAGAAAGGTCTGATACTGCGCTTCCCGAATCAACGCACCCACGTCGGCCATCATCTCCGAGTAGTTGTCGAGATCCTTCTTCGGGTCCCACGCGGCGACCTTTTGATCCCAGTCGGCGAGCAGCTTCCTCACGGGCTCGGTATCGAGCTGGCGGATCACCGGATCGGGCGTCCAGGTTTCCACCGTGGTGCCGCCGCGCGAGATGTCCACGACACCGATCGGCACGCCGCTGGCCATGTGGACGCGACGGGCGAAGACGTAGCCGATCGCCGAAAGATCGCTGACGATTTCCGGCGAGCAGACGTCCCAATCGCCCTTGCGGAAATGCTGGTTCGACCAGTCGCTCCATTCGTGAAGCCGGGCGAAACCCTTCGGCGCCACCGGCCCCGCCGCGGCGGGTATCGTGAGGATGCGGATCTTCGGAAAGTTGGCGGAAACGATCTCCAGGTTCCCGTTCTCGACCTTGGAGAGCGGAAACTCCCTGTTGCTCTGGCCGCCGAGGAGCCACACGTCGCCGACCAGCACGTTCTCCAAGGTGAGGGTCTGGTCCTTGACCTTCACCGTCACGGGGATCGGTTCGGAACTGGCAGGCATGGCGGGCAGGGTGACCTTCCAAGAGCGGTCTTCCCCGGCCGTGGCGGATCCGGAATTCCCAGCGACGGTCACGGTGACCTGCTCGCCCGGCGCGGCCCAGCCCCACAAGCTGACCGGCTTGTCCCGCTGCAGCACCATGTTCGACTGGAACAGATTGTGCAGGAAGAGGCCCTCGCCCATGGCCGGTACCTCGACCACATCCTCCTTCGGCATCGGAGCCGCCCCGATGGGTGCCAGAGCGGTGACGACCGTGCAAGCGAGCCAGGCCAGTGAACTTCGAATCTGCATGCGCCCCGTTACTCGCCGGAACCCGCCATGTTTCCAAAGCGTTGATGCCGCGTGACTACTTGATCCACCCGAGCCCGACGAGGAAGCGGTCGGCTTCGGCCAAGGTGACATCGAAAGCCTTGCCGCGGTTGAAGAACCCGTGGCCTTCGCCCTCGTAGCCGACCAGCTTGCAGGGGCGGTCGGCCTTCTTCATTTGCTTCTCGAAGGCCTCGACCGAGGCGTAGGGAACCGTGGTGTCCTTCTTGCCGTGGAGAATCAGCGTCGGCGGCGTGTGCGGTCCGATGTGGTGGCTGGGAGAGATCGCGACGGGCTCCGCGCCCATGCGCTCCGCGGAGACCCGGGCCCCGAAGCCTCCGGGTTGCCAGCCGTCGATCGCCGCCAGCGTGCAGGCCGGATTGAAGAGGATCATCGCGTTCGGCCGCTCGTCGCTGCCGAAGCCGCTCACGGTGCCGGTGCAGGCGGCAATGTGACCACCCGCGGAGCCGCCGCCGGCCGCGATTTTCTGCGGATTGATGCCCAGGCGTCCGGCGTTTTCGCGGATCCATGCCACCGCCGATTTGGCATCGCTCACGCAATCCACCGGCTTGGCATTCTGGCGCGATTTGACGCGGTAGTCGGCGGTGATGGCGATCATGCCGCGCCGGGCGAAGTGGCGGGCCTGTTTTTCAAACTGCGCGGGGGATCCCGAAGACCACCCGCCGCCGAAGAAGAACACGATCGCCGGCTTCGGCTTCGCGGGATCGGTCGCTCCGAAAATGTGGAGCTTCAGTTTGGTATCGCCGACGGTCTTGTAGATCTCCTCCCGCGTGTCCTTGAACTCGGGCGGGTCGGCGGAAACTGGGCAAAGCGGGGATAGCAGCAGGAGCAGGAGGAGTTGGATCATGGATTCAGGGGCGGGGCGGAACGCGGAGAAGAACCCCCGGATCGACTCAAGGTTGCGGGGGCGCGATCGGGCGTAGTCCAGGCCGGCTCCGGGTTCGGCGATCTACCGCGAGTCGTGCTCCAACGACGGGATATCGATGGACGTGATTTACAGGTGCTACTTGCCGCCGTCGTATGGTTTGCGGGTTAGGGTTGACGGAGAAAGTAAGATGAACTTACTTGACGCGTTCGGTGTGGCACCGGATGCTGTTGCCATGAACAAAACAACGCTTTCCAGCAAGGGCCAGGTGGTGCTGCCGCGGCTGGTTCGCAGCAGGCTGCACCTGGCACCGGGCACCCGGTTTCTTTGTGAGATCCGGGGAGACTCGGTGGTCTTGACCCCGGAACACCCGGTCCACCCGGTGCGTGAGCATGTGACCGATTCCCTGACCGGACTGCGCGTGACCAAGGCCTACCCGAACGCGGAGCCGGTGACCTCGGACATGATCCAAGAGCTTCTGGAGGACTACCCGTGAGCTGGTTGCTCGATGTCAACGCGCTGGTGGCCCTGGCCCATCAGGGTCATGCCGACCATCCGCGCCTGATGCGGTGGTTCGCTTCGTTGGCTGGATCCGATGCACGACTTGGAACCTGTGCGATCACCGAAATCGGATTTGTCCGTGTTAGCATCCAGGCGGGCTTGGAGCGGGATGCGGCGGGTGCCGTGGAAACGCTGGAGGGTTTGAAGGAAAGCAGCCGGATTCCCTTTGTTTTGCTGGCGGATGCCTTGGGTGCCAGTCGCCTCCCCGCCTGGGTCTCCGGCCCCAAGCAGGTGACGGACGGCCACTTGCTGGAACTGGCCGGGGAACACGCCATGCGACTGGCCACGCTGGACAAAGGCATCCCCCGGGCGGATTTGATCCCGTGAGATTCAAGGCATTGGGCTGCCTTCTTGACTCGTTGCCATCATGACCTATGCTCCGGCCTATGCCGAAAGTCGATGAAGTGTCGCAGGAGACCCGCCGGGCGTCGTTGTTCCGCAACGGACGCAATCAGGCGTTGCGCATTCCCAAGGCCTTTGAGCTGCCCGGAAGCGAGGTGCTGGTGCATCGTGAAGGCGGTCGCTTGATCATCGAGTCGGTGGAGGAGAAGAAAGGGCTGCTTGCGGTGCTGGCCGGGTTCGATCCGCTGGACGAGGAGTTCCCCGACATCGACGGGGACACGCTTCCGCTCGACGACATCCGGCTGTGATTTCCCCATGGCCGCGTTGCGCTATCTCCTGGATACGAACATCGTGTCGGACCTGATCCGCAATCCGTCCGGTGTGGTCCACGACGGCATCGCCAGGGTCGGTGAGGAAGCCGTGTGCGTCAGCATCGTCGTCGCCGCGGAGCTCCGCTTCGGCGCGCGGAAGCGGAACTCCGCCAAGCTGACCGAGCGCGTCGGAGCGATCTTGGACAGCATCGTGGTGCTTCCTTTCGAAGCGCCCGCAGACCTTCACTATGCCGATATCCGCCGCATTCTCGAATCAGCCGGCGATCCCATCGGACCGAACGATTTGCTCATCGCTGCCCAAGCGCGGGCGCTCGATCTGACGCTGGTCAGCGCCAATTTCACGGAGTTCTCCCGAGTGCCGGGACTCCGGGTGGAGAACTGGCTGGGGTAGTGTCCGGTTGCGTCCGGCGGCTGGTTTGCATCCGGTGGTTTGGCTCCAATCACGCTCGATGAAGCATCGGGTTAGACCTTGTCCGGATCTGCTGCGGAGAGCCACCTGACTGGGAAAGGATTGCTGACAAAGCGGCAACGGTTCGACATCCTCCGATCGTGAAAAGATGGGGACGCTGGATGAAATGGGTTTGCGGGTTGCTTCTTCTGATCGCCGCGCTGCTGGTGTGGGACGGTCGGACGGTCGCCATGATCCGCTTCGCAGGGAATGTGCACGAACCCTCTCTGGATTCCGACTTCAAGCAGCTGGACGAGTTGCTGCCGAAGTCTGGCGCAGTGCTCGCGGAAGCGTATGTCGGCCTGCCTCACCCGTACGGCGATAAGGAAGAATTCGTTCGCGAGCTTTGGTCGCAACCCAGTCGATCCATCAAGGGATACCGGTTCCAACGTCAGCCGGCGACTCCGTCCGAGGTGGTGAAGTCGGCTTTTGTCGAAGTTCTCTCCGCGCGGGAATCCTTTCGCGCCTATCAAGGGCCCAAGTTGTGCGGGGGCTACCACGCGGACTTCGCGGTAAAGTTGGAATCCGGCGGGGTGGCTACCTGGTTTCTGGTCTGTCTTGGCTGTGGTGAAGTCCTGATCTACTCGAAGGACAAGGAACTCATTTGCGAACTGGAGCCGGTGGCCGAGACCCGCTTGAGGGAGGCATGGAGTGAACATCTTGGCGAGCCCTTCAAGCTCGTGCAGTCACGCCTGCCCGTGTCTCGTGACGAGCTGGAAACGTGGGGGTTGACCGAGTATAGCCGTCGTCATTCGGATCGGCCTCCGGGCAAGAAGCCCCGCGTGCTTCCCGGCAACGTTCGAGGGCAGACCGTTTTCTGCGGGGACACTGAGACGGATGCCGAATCGCCCCTCGTGGTTTTCAATTTGCGGGAAGAGTCATTCAGAACGGAAGAAGAGGCGGCGGGTCGGGTGGAGGAGTTGAAAGAACCCGCGGAAAGCCCCGCAACAGACCGCGACGGCAGCATCAGAATTGAGGAGATCTTTTCGGTCGGTGCGCAAGTCTATGCGATATCGGCCAAAACACAGGATCAAGCCGACCCAAGCCGGTCCTTGATAGAGCGGATCCGGTGCCATTTCGAGACGACAGCGCCACAGGAACTGAAGCAGTTCGAGTAGCTCCGAACGATCTTCGAGGCTTAGGTTTCGGCTGTAGAAAGGCCAGCCCCGTGCTTGGCAGGGCTGGCTTTAAAACCCTTGGCTTCAATCGCTCCCTCACGCTCCCGGCTTCTTCACCGTGGTGATCCGCAGGTCGCGGAGCTGCTTCGGATCGACCTCGGCGGGCGACTGGCTCGTCAGGAAAAGGAAGTTGTTGTGCTTCGGAAGGGCATCAGGGATGCCGAATCCGAGGCGTTATCCATTTCCCTGCAGATCTTCCAGAATCTTGTCCAAACCACGAAGCCGATAGCGACTGCAGGTTTCCCGAAGGTCGTTCAAATCCACCTCGGGATTCCGCCGGAGCAACTCGACGATGTCCGAGTGGGATTTCCAACCGCCGGCATACAACTTCAATGCCACGAGTTGTGGGATCGGGATGATCCTGAGCATGCTTCCCGGGCGGATGCGGATATCCTCGCCCTCAAGCGCGTCACGTATTGCCGCGGGAAAGCGGTCGTCGAAGCTGATGATCTGGATCAGTCCGAAGGGACCGGAAACATCGATCACCCCGCCCAGAGGATCTTCGCCGTCGGGTTCATGGAATTCGGTGTGATACCCTTCCTCCCGCAACGATTCCACCAGACTCCGCATCCGTGCCAGATCGGCAATCACGCCAAGATCGATGTCTTCAGTGAAGCGGACAAAACGGTGCGCGGCGAGGGCGACCGCACCGATCACCAGCACCGGAATGCGCGAGTCTGCCAGAATCCGCGCGATCCATTCCGCCACCTGCAGGTTCGTGGGAGCTTCCTCTTGCATGCCTCACTTCTCCCCGGGAGCCCGTTGCCCCGCCGCGGGCTGGAGCCAGTCGAAGCGGTCCTTCATGGTCAATGCCGCCTTGATCCGTTC
>CAMCYK010000191.1 GCA_945883695.1 Akkermansia muciniphila
GCCCGGAATCGATCAAGGTGCTGGTCATCGAAACCCTGCCGCGCTGGGAATACCGCTACCTTCGCAACGCCCTCTCCCGCGACCCCGGCGTCGATCTTTCCTGCCTGATGCTCCACCCGCAGCTCGGCATGGGCGATGGCCCGGACTACATCCAGGAATTCCCCTCGAAACCGGAGGACCTCTCCAAATACGACGTCATCTTTCTCGGTGATGTCGGCGTCGCGCCCGACCAGCTCACCAAGGAACAGTGCGAACTGCTCCGCGGCCTCGTCGAGAACCAGGCCAGCGGCATCGTCTTCATGCCCGGCCCCCAGGGCAACCAGTTCACGCTGCTGGACACCGCCCTCGGCGACCTGATCCCGGTGATCCTCGACAGCGACAACAAGGGCGGCCATCACGACCCCGTCGCCTCGCCGCTCAGCCTGACCGGCGAAGGCCGCGGTTCCTTGCTGACGATGCTCGCCGACTCCGAGGAAGCCAACCCCGACGTCTGGCGCAGCCTGCCCGGTTTCCACTGGCACGCGCCGGTGGTGAAGTCCAAGGGCGGCACCGAGGTGCTCGCCGTCCACGCCAATCGCCGCGGCCGCTTCGGCCCGGTACCGATCATCGTCACCAAGGCCGCCGGCAACGGCAAGGTGCTGTTCATGGGCATCGACTCCGCGTGGCGCTGGCGCCGCGGCGTCGAAGACAAGTACCACTACCGCTTCTGGGGCCAGGTCGCGCGCTGGATGTCCTACCAGCGGAACATGGCCGCGGGCGAGCGGGTCCGCCTCTATTTCACCCCCGAGCGCCCGGTCCCCGGCGACACCGTCACCCTCAACGCGAACGCCTTCAACGCGAACGGCGCGCCGCTGGAGGAAGGGGCCGTCTACGTCGATGCCACCGCGCCCGACGGCACCCGGGAACGGATTGCCTTGGAGAAAAACGACACCGCTTGGGGTGCCTACTCCGGCCGCTTGAAAATCGGCCTGCCCGGCGAGTGGAACTTGAAAGCGTCGATCGACGAGGCCGGCGCGGAACCGATCGAAACCAAGCTTCTCGCCCAAGGCGTGGAACTCGAGCAGACCGGCCAACCGGCGCGGCCCGAAGTCCTCGAGGAAATGGCCCGGATCGCCCGCGGCCGGATGATTTCCCCGGAGCAATTGCCCGAGCTGATCAAGGAAATCAACGCCCTGCCCGAACCGCGCCCGATCGAGAACCGCCTGCCGCTCTGGTCCCACTGGTCGGCGATCGCCGCCGTCATCCTGCTGCTCGCGATTTTCTGGACCGGCCGCAAGTTGAATGGAGCGTTCTGAATGGAGTGGCGCTTTGCAAGCATCAGGTCTAAGGATCCGCGGGCGTTGGGGTCGCCAGATCAGGGTCGCACGCCCCGGGTCGGACCGGCCTCATCCGCTGCCAAAGAAATCTTGGTACCGCGGCCTGAAAAACTAGCGTCGCGCCCGACGAATCCCGATCATCCCGACCATCCCGACCATCCCGATCAACCACCGCGACCAAAATGCAAGATCTGCTCGTTCGGCTACACCACTATCAAACCGAAACCTTCGCCGCTTACGGTGGCCAGCATTGGTTTTTGATTCAATCGATCATTCTGAGCCTCATCGTCTGTCGCTGGGGAATCCCCATCACCACCGACATGATGGTGAACGCGTCGGCCGGACTTGCCGGCAAGCATCTCGGCGAAAAGAACCGCACGCTGGTGATCAACGCCAGCACCAACAATCCGGAACTGGCCAACATGCTCGTCTCGATCGGGATGGGCAGGGCCGGAGGAATCGGCAACCCGCTCGGCTCGAATTTCGCCAACATTTACCTGATGTATCTGGTGGCACCGGTCTGGCTGCTGCTCAAGTGGAGCATGACCGGCAAATCCGCCTTGGCAAAGCAGCTGTGCGGCTTGCTGAAGGCCGAGAAGAAACTGGTCTTCTCGCACATCGGGATGGCGACCCTCATGTTTGCGTTCTCAAGCGTCGCCTACTGGATGATCACCGGCATCCATCAGTTCTCCCGCCAGTCCGAGGGGGTTGAACTCAAGCCGTGGACCTACCTTCTGGCAGCGGCGGGAATCTCCCTGATCGGCGTGATCATCTTCATGGTCTGGGACCGGTCCGCCCAACGCAAGCGCCCGGAACTGTTCGATTCCATCGACAGCGAAGACCACAACGAGTGCTGGAAATCCTTTTTCATCGGCACCGGGGGCTTGATTCTGGTGAGTTTGGTTCTCAACGGGCTCTTCCTCGCCTGGAGCGATATCTACGCCACCACCCTGAGCACCTTTCTCGGCGCGGCCATCTTCGCTGGCTTGCACTATTTCGTCGGCGCGCTGGTCACCTCGTTGCCGGAGCTGAGAGTGGCCACGGAGAACTACGCCAAACTCAGCGCTCCGGATCTGAATACCGCGCTGGCATCGGCCAGCGCCTCCAACATGACCAACCTGGCGATCGCGATCCTTGGTTTGATCATCATCGGCGTCCTCAGCGCCTTTGGCGTTCACATCGTCCTTTGAATGACGCACTCTAAAACCCCTCCGCCAGCCGCTTCTCCGAGACCTTCATCTCCAGCGGCACGTCGGGCGCGAACAATGACAAGCGGAACTCCTCAAGCAACCAGCCGTAGTCCCACAGCGCCGGATCCTCGGGCCGCGCGGTCCACGCGATGAACCAGGGCTGCCAGTACTTCCGCACCCGCTCCAACTTCTCCAGATCCTTCACCAGCGGCAGGCTGGCGATCCGCCCGAGCCGCGACTTGATGCCGCGCAAGTAGCGGTCGTGCCCCTTCAGCCGCGAGAATCCCGCCCGCCATGCGAAGCGCGGCCGCAGCAGCCAGGCCAGCTCTTCCTCGAGGTCGGCGGTGACCTGCGACAGGTGGCGGTCCTTCGCATTGGCGTGGATCCACTGCCGCAGCGGGCCGATCGCTTCGAACGAGACGTCCAGCGATTTCGAGAGCGCCGCCGCCGCCTCGAACCAGCGGCCTTTCGCGTCCTTCACCTTCGCGGCGAACTCGTCCGGCTTGGAGAAGCGCTTCCCACCCAGCGCCCCCTCCCCCGCCAGCGCGATCAGGTCGTCGAGCGGCGTCGCCAAGCGCGGCAACTCGACCTTCGCCATCAGCCCCAGCGGGAACTTCTTCTTGAGATAAGACACCTGCTCCGGCTGCGCCAGCATCAGCAGCCGCACCTGCCCGGCACGATGCGACTGCGCCGCCTCCGCCGCCTTGGAGAAGGCCCGCACCCCGACCGTCGCGCCTTCGTCGACCAGCGCGGGAAAGGCCGGGCCTGCCGGAGTGTCGATCCGCTCCGGCACCTCGCCCTCCGTCCACGCCTGCATCCCGCCGCGCTCCCACTCGGCGTTCGCCGCGGCCTCGAAGCGCTCCTTTACGACCTTGCCGAGCTTCCCGCACAAGACCCGCACGCTCTTGCCGAAGCCCAGCTCGCGCTCCTCGTCGTCGCACACCCAGATCTTGGTCACCAGCTCCTCCGGCAGCCGCTCGAGATCGAAGGCCGCCGGCTGGACGTCGTAGCGCGAGAACTTCGTCAAGTACTGCGCCAGCCGTACTTCCAGCGGCCCGTCCCTCCCGCGGTCGCGCCATTCGTCGGCGAAGCCGCGAGCGGCGTCGGCCACCGGCTGGCACTCGCGCCGCAGGTCTTTCGGCAGCGAGCGGATCATCCATTCGGCCCGCCACTCGAGATCGCCCGGCACACCCCACGACGGCAGCCACTCGGGCATCTGCGGGAGCTGGTCGATGTGGACGCCCAGCGTCACGCCGTCGTCGCGCTCGCCCGGCGTCGCCCGGTAATAGACCGCGTATTCCTGCCCGCCGTGCTCGATCCAGTCCGGGAAGCCTTCCAAATCGAGCACATCGAGATCCTCCAGCACCACGTCCTGCCGCCCGGCGATGATCTGCTCCTCGTGCTTGCCGATCCAGTCGTGGAAGGCCTTCGCCGTGCACATCCCGTTCGGCAGGCGGCCCTCGAAGAACTCCAGCACCGCCTCCTCGCTCCACAGCCCGCCGGGCCGCCGCAGCTTGTGCTCGATCCCCTCGATCTCCTCCTTCAGCTCGGCCAGCCGTGCGATCGCCCGCGACTTCCCCCTCACGCCGCCTTGCAGCAGCCCTTCCCTCACAAAGATCTTCCGCGCACCTTCGGGATCGATCCGCCCGAAGTGCACGCGACGGCCGGCGACGATCGGCAGCCCGCCGCAAGTCACCGTCTCCTTGGCATAGACCGCGCCCTGGTGCTCGTCCCAGTGCCCGTCGCCATAACGGCTGCTGCACAGGTGCGGCGCGACCTTCTCGACCCAGGCCGGATCGATCCGCGCGATCCGCCGCGCCCACAGGCGGGTGGTGTCGACCAGCTCCATCGCCATCACCCAGTCCCAGCGCTTGCCGCTGAACAGGCCGGAGCCCGGGAACACCGCGAAGTGCCCGCCCGACGCGCTGCGGTAGGCCTTTTCCTCGCGGTCCCACAGCCCGAACTGCCGCGGCACCCCGGCGAGCAAGGCGCGGTGGAACGAGTCATACGACGCGGCCTTCTCGGTCGACTCCGCCAGCGGGTTGATGGGCCATTTCAGCTCGCGCGCCACCAGATCCTTGAGCTCGTCGTGGACGTTCGCCCACTCGGTCACCCGGCGGTAGTTGAGGAAGGTATCGCCACAATACTTTCGGAGCTGGTTGCGTTTCCAGCCGCGGCCCTCGCGGAAGCGCTGGACGTCGAGCCACAGCCGCAGGATCCCGCGGAAGTCGCTGTCAGCATCCTTCCAGCGGGCATGCGCGGCGTCCGCCTCCTTGGTCTTCTCCGCCGGCCGCTCGCGCGGGTCGTTCGACTCAAGGGCCGACACCACCGGCAGGATTTCCGCCAGGCAGCCTTCGTAGCGCGCCTCTAACAGCATCCGCGCCAGCCGCGGATCGACCGGCATCCGCGACATCAGGCGGCCCGCTTCGGTGAGCTGCCGGTGCTTGTCGAGCGCCCCGACCTCGCGCAAAGTACGATATCCCTCGGAGATCGCTTTCGGCGACGGAGGATCGAGAAAGGGGAATTCCTCGATGTCCGGCAGACCCAGCGATTTCATCCGCAGGATCACCCCGGCCAGCGAACTCCGCCGGATTTCCGGGTCGGTGAACTCGGAGCGTTCCGCCAGGTCCTCTTCCGAATAAAGCCGCACGCAGACCCCCTCGCTGACCCGCCCGCAGCGCCCTTTGCGCTGCCGCGCGCTGGCCTGCGACACCGCTTCGATCTGCAAGCGCTGCACCCCGCGCCCCGGACTCCAGCGGCTGACCCGCGCCAGGCCGCTGTCGACCACGCTGACAATGCCCGGAATCGTCAGCGAGGTCTCCGCGACGTTGGTCGCCAGGATGATCCGCCGCTTGTTGCCCGGATTGAAAATCCGCTGCTGGTCGCCCAGCCCGAGCCGCGCGAACAGCGGCAGGATCTCGGTGTTGCGGTAGTTCCGCCCGTCCAGCGCGTCGGCGCAGTCGCGGATCTCCCGCTCGCCCGGCAGGAAGACCAGCACGTCGCCGCGCGGATCGACCTCGGTCAGCCAGTCGACCGCCCGCGGGACATGGCGCGAGAGCTCTTCATCGTCATACGACGGCAGGAAAAACTCCTCCACCGGGAAGGTCCGCCCTTCCGCCTGCAAGAGGGGCACGGGCGGCCCGCCCGTGCCCTCGGAGAAGAAATTCACAAAAGCCCCCGCATCCAGCGTCGCCGAGGAAATCACCAGCTTGAGGTCCTTCCGCCGCTCTAACAGCCGCTTCAGGTAGCCGAGCAGGAAGTCGATGTTCAGCGAGCGCTCGTGCGCCTCGTCGAGGATCAGCGCGTCGTACTGCCTGAGATCCGGATCGCCCTGGGTTTCGGCCAGCAGGATGCCGTCGGTCATGAACTTGATCCGCGTCTGCCTGGAAGTTTTGTCCTCGAAGCGCACCTGATAGCCGACGAAGGCACCGAGCGGTCCCTTCAGCTCCTCCGCCACCCGCTTCGCCACGCTGGCCGCCGCGATCCGCCGCGGCTGGGTGCAGCCGATCTTCCGGGTGCTGCCGGCGAGCGCCTCGGCGACCATTTTCGGGAGCTGAGTCGTCTTGCCGGAGCCGGTTTCGCTGACCACCACGATCACCGGATTTTCCCGGATCGCGGCCACGATCTCCCGCCGCATGCCGACAACAGGCAGGCCTTCCGGGTAGTTCAGCGGCGGCAGCGCATCCGTCATCGCGCGCGGGAGATAGCCGGACACCGCGGCATCCTCAAGCATGGTCTTCCAGCGGAGCGCCGGCTTCAGCCGGCCCGTCCCGAATGCCCGCCCCACCCCGCCCGCTGAAGCCCGCGCTCCGCTCCGCCCCACTTCGCTCTCGCAAGGCGCATTGATTTCGGCCGAATTTCCGCTTGCGCCGTCACTCGCGAAATGCATCCTTCCGGCCCCGCCGCAAGGCGGACTTCAAAGCCTCGGTAGCTCAGTTGGTAGAGCAGAAGACTCTTAATCTTTTGGTCCTTGGTTCGAATCCAAGCCGGGGTATCTCATGAAGGGCGCTTAACCTCAACGGGTTAGCGCCCTTCTCCTTTCCCCCAAGAGGGACGTGCAAGCTGATTTCGAAGCTCTGCTGCCAAAAGGAAACCCCGACCAACAGCGCCAACGGGGCTTGGTGCACGTCTTGTGCATTTCCCGATTTGGCGCGAGCCAGAGCGGGAGCGACTCTGCCTCTGCCTCTGCCTCTGCCTCTGCCAATGCGGCGGCGGAAACTGCCCGTTACCCACAAGTCGCCAGCCTATGCCGCGCTCCAATGTCCCAAAGGGACTACATTCCACAGCCCGGGGTTGCGATATGGGAGTCCCGTTGGCACATGGATCCACCGGAAAGTTGTGGGTAACGGGCAGGGCGGAAAGGCGCAGTCAGCGGTTTCTTCTTGAACTCGTCGCCGCCGCTTGACAAAAACCTTCCTCCCCCCATGAAAAAAATATTGCTAGCCACCGCAAGCATTCTGCTTTCCGTAGATTCTGACGCCGCCGTCCTGACTTCCGCGTCGAGCCAGACTTTGAACTTCTACCATCCAGTCGTTTGGGGCGAAACCATCCCAACGAGTGTTGAATACTTGTGGTTCACCACCAGCGTGCCAACAACCGTGGAACTCGACGTGGAAACGTCCACGATACGGGTCTATGGAGCGATTCCAGCCGTGACCCTGACGACGGGGTCTGTAGACAATTTGACTCAATTGGTCGGATTTGGGCCACCTCAGTTTCCCTTCCCACCTGAGACCATTTACGAGTCAGGCACGCTCACGATCTCAGCATCCTTGACCATTCCGGCCACGGTTTTTGACACAGGGTTTCGTCCTTTTTCCTGGAACGGCAGCTCCTACTCCTTCGACGGAGACTTGGGCATTGGGTCGTTGAATACGCTGTTGGCCGTGGGCTATGAATTCACCACGGAACAGGAGATGTTCTCCGACAACGTTTCCCTCAATCGCAACTACGATTTTTTGGGTGGCCAGCGATCGATTGCCGCGGATAACTATCCTAGTTCAGTAGCGGTTCCCAACTTCCTGCGGTTCTCCCTTCAACCGACCCCGGCCGTGCGGATGGAGAGCGTAGCTGCCAACAATGGCTTTGATCTTCAAATTACGATTATTCCCGAGCCTCAGCCCACATTGCTGTTGGGGATTACCGGATTGATGGTCACAGTCCTGCGAAGGCGCCATCGGTCCTAGTAGTCTTACCAATCCGCTCAATGACCTGATGAAACGCTATTGCACGGAGACGCACGAAGTAGCGCCAGATTTACGCGAAAATTGGTTACACTTGGAATCCAGCAGGTGAAAAGCCAGCTCCCGAAGGAATGCGACGGCGGTGCGGCCGCGCGCTCAGGTCATGACCGATCGTCCGCGAGGTTTCGAAGCGTACCCATGCGTCGTCCGCGCCACGCGAGCCAGCCGGCCCACGGGACCACGAAAAGCAGCATGAGGATCCAGTGGGACAGGTAGTAGGCCCCTCCCTCGGGATTCCCGAAGTCCTCGTGCTTGAAGGGAACGGGAAACCATTCCTTCGCCCGCTCCTGACGGTAGGTATAGACCTGCAGACCTGCCACGGCGGGCGCGATGCTATGGTTCGGGCCGGTGTGATAGAGATGAACCCATCCCCCGTTGCTGCGGACGAAAACCGCTTGGGTCGCTCCGGGATACACCCATCCGGCGATGTCGAGATGCGACAGGGATCTCCACCAGCCCCACCCCAGGAACACCAGGACCAGCAGCCCGAACCAAAACGATTTCCAGCGATAGAAGGGGCGCGGGCTCATGAACTCGGGCGGAATCCTTTCCGAGCCCTCCGTCGGAAGCAACCCTCCGCTCGGGGTTCCCGGTCGCCTGCCCTGCCGGGGTAAACGGCGACGATCTGCGGCACGCCCCCCCTTGCCCGACCGCTCGATCCCGCAACCCGCGCCGGCGAAGCGGCCTGATCGGCCGAAATGACATCAAGAGACTTCCTTGCCAGTCCGGGCATCGGCCCGATATCTTGCACGGATGAGCCAACCGCCGGAATCCAGCCTCTCCCTTTTCCGCCGCTTGCCGCCGCTCTTCAAGGCCTCGTGGCTGCTGCTCGGCGGCGGGGCGATCCTGCTGGCCGCCGGCTACGCCCTCCCCCGCGCCGGCCCGGGCTGGCTCGGGATCACCTTGTTCCTCGCCGGCTATACCCTCGGTCTGTGGCCGATCCTGCGCTCCCGACCCTCGGGCGATGCCGGCGGGCTGTTCGTCACCGGGTTGATCATGAGCACCGTGACCTCGGCCGTCCTGCTGGCGATCCAGCTCGCCATCGCCGCACTGATCGCCGGCGGACTCCTGATGTTCGGACGCTTCGACGCCGCCGCCGCGCTGCGGATCCTCCATTTCATCGGAGTGCTGAGCGCCGCGGCCGTCCTGCTCAGCCTGCCACGGGCGGCCCGCATCGTGGGATCGCAAAAGTAGCGGTGCTCCGCGAATGCAGCCCCCGATCCGGCACGGAAGATGCACCGGACACGCCTCGACTCGCCGCCGGCCGGCTTTCACACTCGCCTCACCTCATGTCCCGCAGAACCAAGATCATCGTCACCCTCGGACCCGCCACCGAAGCGGAGGAAACCATCGCCCGGCTGATCGACGCCGGGGCCAACGTGTTCCGGCTGAACATGAGCCACGCCAAGCACGACTGGGCGCGCGAGATGGCCCGCCGCGTCCGCCGCGCCGCGCTCGAGCGCGAGGCGCAGGTCGCCGTCCTGTTCGACCTGACCGGCCCCTCGATCCGCACCGGCGATCTGGAAAAGCCCTACGAGCTGAAGATCGGCGACATGGTGGAGTTCCGCAAAAGCGACGCCGCGCCCTCGGTCGGGTTCTCCACCACCGTCAACTACGGCGGCCTGATGGACGATGTCGCCGAAGGCCGCACCCTGGTCGTCGACAACGGCACCATGCTGATGGAAATCAAGGTGCGGAAGGACGACCGCATCATCTGCGAGGTGAAAACCGCGGGCAAACTCGGCTCGCGCCGCCACATCAACCTGCCCGGCACCCGCCTCAACCTCCCCGCCCTCACCGACAAGGACCGCGTCGACCTGGCCCTCGCGGTCGAGTGCGATGCCGACTACATCGCCGGCTCCTTTGTCCGCGACGCCTCCCACGTCCGCGAACTGCGCGAGGCGGTGGAAGCCCTCGAGGGCGGCGCGCAGATCGTCGCGAAAATCGAGGACCAGGAAGCGGTCCGCAACATCGACGCCATCATCCAGGCCACCGACGTCATCATGGTGGCGCGCGGCGACCTCGGCGTCGAAGTCGAGTTCGAGGAACTGCCGATCCTCCAGCGCCGGATCGTCAAGCGCTGCCACGAGCTCGGCAAACGGGTCATCGTCGCGACCCAGTTGCTCGAGTCGATGATCCAGAACCCGACACCGACCCGCGCCGAAGTGACCGATGTCTCGAATGCCGCCTACGAGGAAGCCGACGCGCTGATGCTTTCCGGCGAAACCAGCGTCGGCCTCCACCCCCTGCGCTGTGTCGACGCGCTGGTGAAGATCAGCATGCGGATCGAGCGCTCGGGCGGCCTCGGCTACGGCCAGTCGGTGCTGCTCCGCGACGAACGGCAGAAGGTGGCGCGCGCCGCGGTCACCCTCGCCGATTCCCTGCCGGACGCCCGGCTGATCGTGCTCACACGCCGCGGCGTGATGGCCAACCACACCGCGATGCTGCGCCCGCGCACCAACGGCTTCTACGCCTTCACGCCGAAAGATCGCGTCTGCCGCCAGCTTGCCCTGACCCGCAACGTGCAAGCCTTCAAACTGCCCTTCGCCGCGACCATCGACGAGACGATCCAGCGCGCGGTCGAGATGCTCCGCCAGGCCGACCTGGTCCGGCCCGGCACCCCGCTGGTGATCGTCTCCGACATCCTGTCCGACCACTTCGCCGCGAATTCGATCTTGCTGCACCACGCGTGATCGCCGGGAATGACGCGGACCGCTGATCTTGAATCCCCCATGAAACGCTTCATGGATCTCCTCGGCAAGCAGCCGGACATCAAGGAAGCCGAGCTCAAGAAGATCAAGGCACCGGTGCTGGTGATGGCCGGCGACCGGGATGTGATCCGCAACGAGCACACGCTGGTGATTTTCGACAACATTCCGAAGGCACAACTCGAGATTTTCCCGGGGGCCACCCACATGATTCCGGCCCAGAAGCCCGACCGCTTCAACCGCAGCGTGCTCGATTTCCTCCGGCAGCCGTTCCGCCGGCCCGACACCAAGGACATGTTCCGCTGAGCGACCGCCGCGGCCCACGGCGGATTTTTGCACGGTAAACCGCCCCCTGGTTCATTGATCCTTCAACTGAGCGGTCGTTGATTGATGAGTGACGATTGTTGATTGTTGATTGTTGATTGTTGATTGTTGATTGTTGATTGTTGATTGTTGATTGCCGGAGTGACCGGAAGTCGAATTCTTCCTCTTCAAATCAAAAATCAACAATCCTCAATCAGCAATCGTCAATCCTTCCCGTCAATCCTTCCCGTCAATCCTTCCCGTCGATCCTTCCCGTCGATCCGCCGTGGCCGCCGGCCAAACCCATCATCCCCGGGCTTGACCATTGGCGGCGGCTCGCGCATCGCAGCGGGGTGCCATTCTGGAAATCACCGGCTTTCATCATCATCGGCGCGCAGTTGCTGTTCTCGATCTCCGACGTGATCGGCGCGCGGGCCATGAAAGCGCAGGGCTTCACCCCCGCCGCGTTTTTCACCTGGTGGTTCCTGACCTACACGGTGATCCGCCAGATCGCGGTGTTCGGCCAGCTCTACATCTACTCCGCGATGGAGCTCGGCCGGACCGTCGCGCTGTTCGGCGCGGGGTCGATCATCATCGGCAACGTGATGGGCTTCCTGCTGTTCAAGGAAGTGATGAACTTGCCGACCTACGTCGGAGTCACCCTGGCGATCTGCGCCTTCCTCGCGCTCGCCTTGCTGCCGGCCGGGGTGAAACCCTGAGCCGCCGCGGGCCATGGACGCACTGATCCTGATCGGAGGCCGCAGCCGCCGCATGGGCCTCGACAAGGCGCTGGTCGAACGGCCCGACGGAAGCCGCCAGATCGACTGGCTGCTGCAGTTGGCGCTCCAGGCCGGGACCCGGCCGCTCGTTTCGATGCGCGACGCGTCGCCGCCGCCAGTCGACCTGCCGGTGATCGCCGACTCCCGCCCCGGAGCCGGGCCGCTCGGTGCCTTCGCCGCTTACCACGCCCGCCGGCCCGGCGAGCCGGTCCTGGTGCTCGGCGGCGACCTGCTGCTGCTCGACTTGGAAACCCTGCGGCTCCTGCTCGCGCGGCGCGACCCGACCCGCAAGGCCACGGCTTTCGCCAACCGCATCGACGGCCGGCCGGAGCCGCTCTGCACGATCTACGAGGCTGCTGGAATTTCGCAGGCGGTGGAATGGCTCGACCGCGGCGACCACCACGTCCGCCATTTCCTCGAGTCGCTCGATCCCCGGGTGCTCGAGCTGCCCCGCCCCGCCGCCCTCGACAGCGCGAACACCCCGCTGCAGCTCGCCGAGTGCTTCGCCAAGCTGACGCGGGGCGTGGTGCCGAAGCTCGTGCGGGTCGGCTATCCCGCCGGCCTCCGCGAGGCCCGCGGGCTGGCGGAAGAGCGGGTCGCAACCCTCGCCTGCACCGCCGCCGGACTCTACGAGGAACTCCGCTTCCGCCATCGCCTGCCATGGGAGATCGACACCTTGCGTGTCGCCCGCAACGGCGATGGCTGCGCGTGGGACGAGCCCCTGTCCGAAGACGACGAGCTCGTGTTCATCCCCCACCCCGCCGGAGGCTGAGCCAGCCTCACTCCGTCACCGGCTCCCCCGACCCCGCGGTCCCGCGCGCGGCCTCCGCGGCGTCAGTGGAACCTTTCCCCCGCATTCCGCGGGTTGACAGGGCGGCGGATCCCGCCATTGCTTCCGCCGCCGTGAATCCCGAATTCATCAAGGAAGCCCTCCGCAACGTCCGCTACCCGGGTTTCTCCCGGGACATCGTCTCCTTCGGCCTGGTCAAGGGCGTCCGCCACGAAAACGGCGTGCTCACCGTCCAGCTCGAAGTCCAGACCAAGGATCCGAAAGTCCCGGAACAGATCTTCAAGGATTGCCACGCGATCCTCGATCCGCTGCCCGACGTCGGCACCGTGAAAGTGGAGATCGAGGTCAAGGAGCCGCAGGGCGGGGCCACCGCCGGCGAGGTGGCGGGCAAGTCGTCGATCCCCGGCGTCAAGCGGATCATCGCCGTGGCTTCCGGCAAGGGCGGCGTCGGCAAG
>CAMCYK010000192.1 GCA_945883695.1 Akkermansia muciniphila
CGCGAGCAAATGGAAAAGCACCGCGAGGATCCTTCCTGCTCGTCCTGCCACGCGTTGATGGATCCCATCGGCTTCGGGCTGGAAAACTTCGACGCTTCCGGTGCCTGGCGCGACCAGGAGAACGGCAAGCCGATCGACTCTTCCGGCGAGTTGGTCAACGGCCGCAAATTCCAAGGGGTCGAAGAACTCCGCAAAGTGCTGGTCACCGACCACCGTTCCGATTTCCATCGCTCCGTCGCCACCAAGCTCCTGACCTACGCCCTCGGCCGCGGCCTCGATTGGTACGATAAACCCGCGCTCGACCGCATCGTCGCCGAGACCGAAGCTGCCGACGGCAGTTCCCGCGCCATGCTCCGCGCCGTCGTCCGCTCCGTCCCCTTCCAATTCCGCCGTGGCGATTCCTGAACCGCCGCTTTACCCTCCACCGTCCACCATCTCCGAAGATGACTCCACGCCGCACCTTCCTGAAAAGCATCGCCGCCACGCTGGCCGTGCCCTCGCTGCCGTCGCTCCAGGCCGCCACCGCCGCCAAGGCCGCCGCGCCCACCCGGATGGCCTTCATCTACATCCCCAACGGGGTAAACCTCGACCTCTGGCGTCCCTCCGGCAGCGGCAAGGATTACACGATGTCGAAAACCCTGGAGCCGCTCGCCGGACTGCGCGACCACTTCTCGGTGCTGCGCGGGCTCGACCATGATAAAGCCGAAGCCAACGGCGACGGTGCCGGCGACCACGCCCGCGCCAACGCCAGCTTCCTGACCGGCTGCCAGGCCCGCAAGACCGCCGGCGCCGACATCGCCGTCGGCGAGTCGGTCGACCAGATCGCCGCCCGCCAGATCGGCCACCAGACCCGTCTGCCTTCCCTCGAACTCTCCACCGATCCCGCCCGCAGCTCCGGCAACTGCGACTCCGGCTACTCCTGCGCCTACCAGTTCAACCTCTCCTGGATCAACGAAACCACCCCCGCCCCCGCCGAACGCGATCCGCGGCTGGTCTTCGAGAAGATGTTCGGCTCCGGCAACGAGAAGGAAGACGCCCGCCGCCGCGGCTACCGCAAGAGCATCCTCGACTTCGTGATGGCGGACGCCAAGCGCCTCCAGTCCCGCCTCGGCTCGACCGACCGCGGGAAGATGGAGGAATACCTCACCGCCGTGCGCGACGTCGAGAAGCGGATCGAGAACGCCGAGAAATTCCGGGTCGAGATCCCCGAGGACAAGCGCCCCAACGGCGTGCCCGACGGCTATGGCGAACATATCCGCGTGATGTTCGACCTGATGCACCTCGCCTTCCAGACCGATACCACCCGGGTCTCCTCGTTCCTGCTCGCCCACGACGGATCGAACCGCACCTTCCCCGAGGTCGGCGTCCACTCGGCCCACCACCAGCTCTCCCACCACCGCAGCGACCCGCAAATCCTGGAGTCGATCGGCAAGATCGACCGCTTCTACGTGGACCAGCTCGCCTATTTCCTCACGAAAATGCGAGACACGCCGGACGGTGACAGCGGCGGCTCGCTGCTCGACCACTCGATGATCGTTTACGGCGGCGGCATCGCCGACGGCAACCGCCACAACCATGACGACCTGCCGGTGCTCCTCGCCGGCAAGGGCGGCGGCACCCTCAAGCCGGGCCGCGTGATCGAGGCGCCGCAAGGCACCCCGATGACCAATCTTTACCTGTCGCTGCTCGACCGGATGGGCGCGAAGGCCCGCCGCATCGGCGACTCGACCGGCACCTTCGAAAAGGTCTGAAGTCCAGGCTAAAGCCCGCCCATGATCCGCTGGTTCGCCCGCAATACCATCGCGGCCAATTTCGTGATGTTCGGCATCCTGATCTATGGGATCTGGAGCGCCATCGAGAAAGTCCCGCTGGAAGTCCAGCCGAGCATCCAGTTCCGCGAGGTCCGGGTGGAGGTCGAATACCGCGGCGGCAGCCCGGAAGACGTGGAACGCGCCGTGGTGGTGCCGATCGAGAGTTCGCTCGAAGGCCTGCCCGGCGTGGAGGAGATGAACTCGCGCATTTCCGCCGGCAGCGGCGAGGTCAGGATCATCGCCGACGACGACACGGACATCGACAAGCTCCTCGACGAGGTGGAGTCCCGCGTCGATGCCATCACCACCTTCCCGCAGGAGATCGAGCAGCCGGAAATCTCGATTCCCGACACCGCGCAGTGGTTCGACGTCATCAAGATCGCCGTCACCGGCGACATGGACGAGGCCGATCTGGTCAAGGCCGCCCGCCGGATCCGCGACGACCTGATCGAGATGCCCGGTATCTCCCAGGCCTCCGTGCAGGGCGAAACACGGCAGGAAATCTCGATCGAGGCCGACCTCGCCCGCTTGCGCGACTTCGGACTCGGCTTCTCCGATCTGTCGGAAGCCGTGCGCCGCTCGTCGGTCGACCTTCCCGCCGGCCAGATCCAGACCGACGAAGGCAACCTGATCATCCGCTCCAAGGGACAAGCCTACGACAAGGAGCAGTTCGAATCGATCGTCGTGCGCAACCAGAACGGCGCCGAGGTCCTGCTGCGCGACGTGGCCCGGATCGGCGACGGCTTCGAGGAGCAGCGCAAGCTGATGCGTTACAACGGCCGGCCCGCCCTGCTGATCGAAGCGCTGCGGTTGCATGACGAGAACGCCCTCGACATCGCCGCCAAGGTCAAAAACTACGTCGCCACCCAGCGCGAACGCTTTCCCGAGGGTATCAACCTTTACATCTGGGACGACAGCTCGCTCGAGCTGGAAGGCCGCCTCGGCACGCTGCTGACCAGCCTCGCCCAGGGCGGCCTGCTGGTGATGATCGTGCTGGGCCTGTTCCTCCGCCCCGCGATCGCCTTCTGGGTCGCCCTCGGCATCCCCGTCTCCTTCGCCGGCGGGCTGATCGCCATGCCTTTCTTCGGCCTGAGCGCGAACATCATGACGATTTTCGGCTTCATCATCGTGATCGGCATCGTGGTGGACGACGCCATCGTGACCGCCGAGAACGTCTACACCAAGCTCCGCTCCGGGATGGACCCGCTGGAGGCCACGGTCCAGGGCACCCAGGAGATCGCCGTGCCGGTCACCTTCGGCGCGCTCACCACCATTGTCGCCTTCGTGCCCCTGATGTTCTTCGACGGCTTCTACGGGAATTTCACCCGCCAGATTCCGCCCATCGTCGGCGCGGTGCTGGTCGCCTCGCTGATCGAATCGAAGCTCGCGCTGCCTTGCCACCTCCGGACGATCAAGGTCGGGCGGACCCGCCTCAATCCGCTGAGCCGATTTCAAAAGTCGATCGCGGACGGCTTGGAAACCTTCATCGTGCGCTTCTATCACCCCTCGCTGAAGTTCGCGGTGGATCACCGCTACGCCACCATCGCGTGCTTCCTCGCGCTGGCGATGATCAGCGTGGGGATCTTTCAAAGCGGCACGCTGGGCTTCACCAGCATGCCGTCCATCGACAAGAACCGGATCATCGCCTCCGTCAGAATGCCGCGCGACACCGCGATCGAGGTGACCGACGAGCGGGTCGAGTTGGTCGTCGCCGCGGTCGACCAGCTGAGAAAGGACTTCGTCGATCCGGGCACCGGCAAGTCCTTGATCGAGGACGTGCTCTCCAGCACCGGCGGATGGAGCGGACGCGACGGGGTCGACCCGCGCGAGGGCTACGTGGTGATGTCGATCACCGATCCCGGCCTGCGCAGCGAGCCGGGACCGAAGAACAGCGCGATCGCCAAGCGCTGGACCCAGCTGGTCGGTGATCTTCCCGACGTGCAGGAGTTTTCGGTGTTCAGCGACCGCGGCGGTGGCTTCCGGGGCGGCGGGGACGACCTGGAGGCCATCGAGATCGAGCTGCGCGGCCCGGCCTCGGACCTCCGCGACGAGCTCGCCGAGGAAATGGAAGCCGTGCTGGAATCCTACGAAGGGATCGCTTCCGCCTCCGCCGACGTGACCCGCGGCCAGAACGAACTTCATGTGACCCTCAAACCGGAAGGCAGCGCGCTCGGCCTGACCCAGGCGGAACTCGCCCGGCAGATCCGCAGCGCGTTCTTCGGCGACCAGGCGCAGCGGGTCCAGCGCGGCCGCGACGACATCCGGGTGATGGTCCGCCTGCCGCTCGACCAGCGCCAGTCGCTGCACACCCTCGACCAGTTGCACATCCGCACGCCGGACGGCGGCAACGCCCCCTTCCATTCGGTGGCCGACGCGGTCTTCGTCCCCACCCGCTCCGACATCCGCCGCATCGACGGTGCCCAGGTCATCGAGATCAGCGCCCGGCCGGTCGATGAAACGGTCGACGTGATCGCGATCGCCCGCGACATCACGCCGCGCCTCGACGCCATCCTCAATCCCCACCCCGAACTCTCCTACCGCTTCGACGGCTATGTCGCGGAGCACGAGGAGACCTCGAAGAAGACCCTCTACATCGGCATCGGACTCTTCATCGCCCTTTACGGTTTGCTCGCGGTTCCCTTCAAGTCGATGACCCAGCCCTTCATCGTGATGCTGGCGGTTCCTTTCGGGATCATCGGCGCGCTGGCCGGCCACATGATCCGCGACATCACCCCGTCGTTCCTGTCGGTCTTCGGCATCCTCGCCCTGACCGGGGTGGTGGTGAACGACTCCATCGTGCTGGTCGATTTCATCAACCAGCGCCGGGCCGCGGGGGACAGCTTGTACAAGGCGGTGGTCGATTCCGGGGCGCGACGCTTCCGGCCGATCCTGCTGACCTCGCTGACCACTTTCGCCGGGCTGCTGCCGCTGATCCTCGACGACTCGATCCAGAACGCGATGCTGGTGCCGATGGCGGTTTCGCTGGGTTTCGGCCTGCTGTTCGCGACCCTCATCACGCTCTACCTGATCCCCACCTCCTATCTGGTGATGGAAGAGTTCATCGATCTGTTGAAGCGCGGCTGGGCGTGGTATCGCAAGCCCTTCACCCGCGCCGAACCGGCCTTGAACATTGTCCAAGTCACGACACAGGACCGACCCGCTCCCTGAAAGGGGTGCATGCCTCCGGCGTGCAAACGGAAAGGCGCGCCTCCAGCGTGCCGTCACCCGCCCCGCCCCACTCTTTCGCTTTGACGGGTTGCTCCCGCCCAAGTTGGGGTTACAATGGGCCCCGTTCCGATCATGGTCAGCCACGCCCCCGACACCTCGTCTCCCGCCACCGACTACGACGTCGTGATCTTCGGCGGGGCATTTTCCGGCTCCTCGCTCGGCCTGCTGCTCAAGCGGGCCCGGCCGGAAACCCGGGTGTTGATCGTCGAGAAATCCGAAGCCTTCGACCGCAAGGTCGGCGAATCCACCTCCGAGGTTGCCGGTTGTTTCCTGACCCGGGTGCTCGGGCTTTCCCACTACCTGTCCTGCGAGCATTTCCAGAAGCACGGCCTGCGGATGTGGTTTACCACGCCTGACAACGACTGCCCGAACTGCTGCGCGGAAATCGGGCCGAACACCCAGGCGCGGCTTCCGACTTTCCAGCTCGACCGCTCGAAGCTCGACCTCCACCTGCTGGAAATGGCGGAACAGGAAGGTTGCACGGTGATCCGCCCGGCCTCGATCAAATCCTTCGAACTGAACGGCGCGGGCAAGAACGTCATCGTCCTCAAGCACGGCGGCGAAACCCGGACCGTGAGCGCCGGCTGGGTCGCCGATTGTTCCGGCAAGGCCAGCCTGGTCGCCCGCCAGCGCGGCACCTGGCGCAAGCTGGAGAGCCATCCGGTCCACTCGATGTGGGTGCGCTTCAGCAACGTGCTGAGCCTCGATACCCATCAGGCGCGGGTCGAAGCGCCGTGCCTCAAGGACGGCCCCAGCGTGGCCCGCGCCAGCGCGACGAACCACCTGATGGGCCGCGGCTGGTGGTCGTGGATCATCCCGCTCTCCAACGGCGACTTCTCCGCCGGTGTCACCTGGGACGAGCGCCTGTTCACCCCGCCCTCCGACGGGCCGGTGGGCGAGCGGGTGAAGACCCACCTGACCGGCCAGCCGATCGGCAAGCTGATGTTCAAGGACGCGGTTCCGGCCGAAAACGACGCGCGGATTTACAAGCATCTCCCCTATTACTCCACCGAAGTCTGCGGCGACGGCTGGATCCTCGCCGGCGATGCCGCCGGGTTCATGGACCCGCTCTATTCGCAGGGCCTCGACTACTGCGCCCATGCGACCTATGCCGCGCACAAGATCCTGCTCAAGGCGCTCGACGGCGAATGCGTGAAGATGGCGCTCGACCATCACAACATGATTTACCCGCAGTCCTACCAGCGCTGGTTTCATGCCCTTTACAAAAACAAGTACCAGTATCTGGGCGATGCCGACCTGATGCACGCCGCCTTCCTGATGGACATCGCGACCTACTTCATCGGCCCGGTCCGCGCGGTCTATGCGAATGCCGACAAGGAGTATTCCACCATGCCCTACAACGGCCCCGGCGGTGCGTTTTTCGCCCGCTTCATGGCCTTCTACAACCGGCGGCTGGAAGTGCTGGCCCGCAAGCGCCTCGCCGCCGGAACCTACGTCAAGAACCACCTCAAGCACCGCCACCTGCTGCGGATGCCCTTCGAGACCAACACCAAGGCGGTGCGGCATCTCTTCCACGGGATGCGGGTGTGGCTCAAGATCGAGGCCGAGAATCTCTTCGTCCGCCCGGTCGAAGGCCTCGCCGAGCCCGCCGCCCGCCCCGCCCCGCCGGTGATGGCGAAGGCGTGGCGCCAGACATGGACTGCGTGCAGCCCGCTGCCGCTTTCCCTCCGCCAGCCTGCTGGCGCATCAACTCCCGACTCCACAGCAGGCTGTGGCAACAAAGCGGCAGCGGGCTGCCGCAGTCCATGGGGCCGCCGCCTCACGGAACTTTCCGCCTCAGGGGGTCCGCTCAGGGGGTCGGTCCTGGAATTTTGAATTGTTAGAAGCCGGAACGCAGCCCGCGTGCCGCCATCTCGTCCCCGCAGAAACAAGATATGCCCCGAAATTGCGGTATGAGGGGTTAGTGATTGCCATCAAGTCACCCCGTGACCGCCATCCGCCCGCTCTCCTCCCACCAACCCGCATCCGGCTCCGCATAGGGCCGGAAGGTTTCCACGCTGCCCAGCGCCTCGTTGTAGAGCAGCGCCCGGTGCAGGCCGAGACTGCCGGCGGCCGCGGAGTCGATCAGGTTCGCCGAGTCGTTCGCGCTCATCTGGAACAGCACCCGCATCTCGAACTCCGCCATGACCTTGCGCGGCAACCAGCGGCCGACGTTGTTCCAGGTATCGACGCCGGCCAGCAAATGGATGCCCGCCGCGCCGCCTTCGCTCGCGAGGTCGGCCAGCACTTTCGCCGGGTTCGGGCCGGAGGGGCCCTCGTCCATCGAGAACAGGAAGTCGTCCTCCTGCCGCAGCTTCTTGAAGCGCTGCAAGCCGTGGATCACGACGAAAATCTCCGGCCCGTCGACTTCGCCCGCGGTGCGCTTGGCGAGTTCTTCCGACAGCTCGCCGAATGTCTCCGCCACCGCGGTCGGCGCGACCACCTTGACCTCGTGCGGCAACTTCGCGGCCAGCTTCTTCGCGGCCCCGCTGGCGTCGAGCACCACGAAGCGCGCCCCATCGGCCGGCTGCCCGGCAGCCAGCGTGAGCATCGCGAGTTCCAGCAGCAGCGAGACCCGCTCCTCCGCCTGGCCGACCACCAGCAGATGGCTGCCGCTGCGGCGGGCGAACACCGCTTCGGTCGGACCCTTGATCGCGTTCGGATCGCCAAGCCACGCGCGGGCCTCGGCCGGCCGGACGGTCGGCGGCGATTGCAAAAGTTCGGTGAGAGCGACATTGCCGCGGAGGTCGGCCGGGGCATTGCCTTCGAAGACCACCGGCGCGGCCGGCTTCCTCCCCCGCTCCGCCGCGAGTTCCGTCACCCGGTCGAGCAGGCGGTTGCGCTCGTCCTCCGACAGCCACACGGTCTGGAACGGGCTGTTGGCCGCCACGGCTCCGGCGTTGTCGTTGTAAATCCCCTCGCCCGGCCGCGTCAGCAGGCGCGGTGCCGGGTTGTCGTCGTCCATGATCAGGTAGGCGTCGGCCTCGTTGCACTGCAGCGCGATCCGCACGACCATCTGGCCGAGCGTCGCCCGGGCCAGGGTGTAGGCCCCGCCCAGAGTCTGCGAGCCGAGGATCACATGGATCCCGAAGGCACGACCCTGACGGACGATCCGGTCCAACAGCAGCGACGCGGCCTGCGCGACGGGGTCGTCCTCGGTGAAGAATTCCTGGAACTCGTCGATCAGCAGCAAGGTCCGCGGCAAGGGTTCGCCGGACGCTTTCCGGAAGCCCGCCATATCCTGCGAGCCGTGCTTGCGGAACATCTCGCCGCGGCGGCGGAGCTCGTCGTCGACCCGCTGCAAGACGCTGAGGCCGAACTCCCGGTCGCTCTCGATCGCCACCACCTTGGCGTGCGGCAGCCGCTTGCTGCCGTAGCACTTGAATTCGACGCCCTTCTTGAAGTCGACCAGGTAGAACTCCACCTCGTCCGGACTGCAATGCAGCGCGAGGTTGGTGATCATCACGTGGAACAGCGTCGATTTGCCGGAGCCGGTTTTGCCGGCGATCAGCGCGTGCTGGCGGGTCCCCTTGCCCAGCGCCAGCATCTGGAATTTCTTCGCCCCGCTGCGGCCGATCGGAACCCGGAGCTCGTCGCCGGTGCTGTCCTTCCACCAATCCTCTTCGGCGGGCGCGATGTTCGAGAAGGGCACCTCCACGCGGTTGGAGTCGATGCTCGCCTTGCCGAGCCGGTGGACCAGCGTCGTCGCCAGCTCGCCCTGCGGCGGCGGCGAAAGCACGGCCGCGTCCGCCCCGCCGGGCATGCCGGCCACGCGGAAACCGTCATCCTGTGGCAACAGGCGCATGCAGGCTTTTTCGAGCGCTTCTGTTAGAGCGGGATCGATCGCCCCCTGGTTCGGATCGCGGTGGATCAGCAGGTAAACCCCGCAGCGCGCCCCGCTGGTGGCGATGCTCAACAAGCGCTTCATCGCTGTCTCGCTGAAGGCCGCGGGGAAACCGGAGATCACCACGAAGCGGTGCTTTTCCGCGATGGTCCCGGCCTGCGCGTTGTATTCGTCGAGCGTCGCGTATTCGTTGCGAAGGTACATCTGGATCACCTTCTCGATGTGCTCGTTCAGCTCGGCCAGGCGCTCCTCGATCTGCGTCGCCTGGGTCCAGATCCGCCCGTGGATGAGCGTCTCCTCGTAGTCGCCGAGATGCATCAGACCGGCGAAGTCCTTCCCCAGTCCGACCGGATCGATCAGCGTGAAAATCGCCCGGCCGGCCGGATGCGACGACAGCACGCGCAGCACCACCTCGTTGATGGTCGCCGCGGCGGCGGCGGCATCGCCCTCGATCCACAACGACGCGCGGTCGGGGAAGCCGAGCGACAGCGGGACTTCGAAATCGAGCGGGGCATCGAGCGTGAAGCGATCGCTCTCCGGCATCCCGCCGGCCAGCGCCGGGAGCGAAACCCGCACCCGGCCGATCGGGATCACCCGCTCGGATTCCGCGGGAGGGCTCCAGTGTTGCACCATCTCTTCCGACCATTCGGGGAATCGTTCGCGGACCAACTCGTTCAAGCCGGCCAACTCGCGGTGCACCGGCTTGACCTGGGTCTCCCAGTCGGACGACAGGTGCGCCAGTTCCGCGTCGCGGGCCGCGTCGGCTTCCGCCATCTTGCCGGCCAGCTCGGCTTCACGCGCCTCGTCCTCGCCGATGTTCGAGCGGGCGATCTCCTCGTTCCCCTCCGCCATCCGCGCGGCGAACCACGCCATGTTCCGCTGATAGAGCGCCTCGGCCTTGGCGGGCAAGCGGGCATACTGCGCCTCGATCTTCCGCCGGCCTTCCCGCATCAGCCCCTGTGCCTCCTCGTCGCTGCCGCGGAGCGTCTCGCTGAGGCCGACACTCTGCTCGGCCAGCTCGCGTTTGAGCGACTCCACGAGCCCGCTGACCCGCGCCTCCGACACCGCGACCGCCGCCTCGCCATACACCCGCGCGGCTTGCAGCGACGTGGCCATCCGCCGCACCGCCGGCCACAGCAGCAGGGTCACCCCGAGGTGCACGGCGACCGGCGCCAGCAGCGCGAGAAAGATCGTGTTCTCCCGCGTCGCGAATTCGGCCGCGCGGTTCTCCGATTTGAAGATCAGGAATCCGAACGCTCCGGCGATCACGACCAGCCACAAGCTCAGCGGCAGCCAGCGGAAAAACGCGGCGAGCGGGTTGCGCTTCAATCCTTCGGAGGCCACGCGGGCCGCTTCGAGATGATGGAGCGAAGTCGCCCGCAGCGACTCGCGATCGTGGCTGGTGTCGGGCTTCGGCGAGCGCACCAGCTTGCCTTTCCGCAGGATCAGGTCGAACCACGCGCGGAAGCTCCGCAGCGACTTCAAGGCACCGCGGGCAAGGGCCCGGATCTCCTCGGCTTCGGCAACCACGCCGTCGGTGAATTCCCGGTGATCCTGCCGCGCGCGCTCCCAGATCTCCTTCGACTCCTGCTTGGTCCGCATCGTCTGCGCCTGGCGCGCCCCGACCTGGCGGTCCTTCGAGTTCCGGATGCGATGGGCGAGGCTGGCCTGGGCCCCTTGCGCGGCGCGCTGGATCCGGGCGAGCCGCTTTTCGTAGGAATGCCCGATCCGCGCCTGCTCCGCCTCGCAGGCCACCGTCCATTGCGCCTGGCTGGCGGCCTGGGTCGCGGCGGCGGCTTCGCGGCGCGCGGTGGCCTGGCGCTTCGCGGCAAGCTGGCTGGCGGCGCGGACACGGTTCAGCGCGGCCTCGCGGCCGGCCACCGACGACACCGCCTGTTGCAGCGCGCCCAGTTGTTCGCGGATTCGTTCGGGGTGAAGGGGATCAGTCACAGTCGGCATGAATTTTGGCAAGAACCACGTCGAGTTCTTCGATGATCCGCACCGCGGTCGCGACCGCCTGCGGCAATGGGGCGAGGTATTCCTTGTCGAAATCCGCGGCCTTGGCGTCCCGCCACGACGCGCGGCACTCCTCCCAACGCGCGAACAGCTCGCGGTTGGACTCGTTGAGCAGCGATTTGCTGGCACCGAGGCTCACGGGTCGCTCCTTTCCGGTTCGGCGGCGGGGGCGGCGGGTTTCGGGGGACTCATCGTTTCGGCGTAATCCTGAAGCAGGCGGATCGAGTTCGTCAACGACACCACGCCCTTCGGCATCTGCCGCGACAAGGTGTCGTGCAGCCCTTCGAGCTGCTTCGACAAGGCCTCGACCCGCGCGTCGTAGGCCTGCCGCCAGCGCTTGATCACCGCCAGCTTCTGCTCGGCCTCCAACAAGGCGCGGCGCGCCTTGTTGACCGCCATCTGCTGGGCGCTCTTGTCGTTTCTCATGGTCGACAAACGCGCGCTGAACAGTTCCTGCTCCGCCTGTTCCAGCGCCCGGGCGCGGCGGCGGTATTCGTTCTCCCACTTCTGGCGCTGCTCGGTTTCCAGCCAGCCGCGGGTCCGCTTGACCTCGCCGGTCACGTCGTCCAGCGCCCGCTTGGACCGCTCGGCATAGCGGATCAACGCGGCGCGGAACGCCTCCAGGGCGTCGATCGATCCGACCCGTGCCTGTCCTTCCATGGGCTCAGCGTTGGTCGAGGTACTGCTGGATCCGGTCGGCCTTGCGCAGCAGGTAAGGCGCGTGCTGGTCGGACAACTCGATGAAGCGCTTCATGGTCTTCATCATCTGGAGGAACTCGGTGGAGAATTTCTCGTGCTCCTGGTCCTGCCACGAGTCGCCCAGCGCGGAGAAACGGGACATCAGCGACGAGGTCCGCTCCTTCACCTCGTTGTTGAAACGCTTCAGCTCCGCGGCGAAGCGGCGGACTTCCTCGGGGTCGATGATGGCCTGGGACATGGCGACAGTTTCGGCGATCCGCCCCGCCCGTCGAGGATTACCCGGCGTCGGAAGGTGGAAATTTTCTCCGCCCGGTCAACAACACCGCGCCGGAGCGAAAGTTCGCATCGAACAGCGTTTCTTCGGACCCAGGGGCGCGGCCTCAGGCACGGGACACGGTCGATCCCCAGGGCCCCATTCCAGCCGTCGGCAGCATCATGCCTGCCTGTGCGAGAGCGGGCCCGCTCCCCTCGCCCACCCATTCCCCCTGCCAATGATGCGCCGCGAAGGCGCGGGGGAAATCCTCGAGCCGGAACCGGTCGTGCCGCATCTCGTGCAAATGATAGGGGTGAACCGCTTCGCGCGACCAGCCTACCAGATCCGCCTGATCGAAGAGCCAGCCCGCGGTCCATCCGTCTTCCGCTTCAAGTGCGAGTCCTTCCACTTTGCCTCCCAACAGCCGGTGCAGCGCCTTCCGGACCGCACGATAGCCGGTCAGTTCCAGGACATCCCACGGATTCTCGGGCCGTCGGGCCGGCACCGTTTCCCCCAGGTCCTTAAGCAACAGGTCCCAGAACGGATGTCCCGGCGGCGATCCGAAGAACGCGTTGGAAACGGCGTCCAGTTGATTGAAGGAAAGCGCGAAGTGCAGGCAGTCCTCGATAACGATTTCGTCGAGCGGCCGGAAAATCTCCATCTCGTGGTCCATGTAGATTCCTCCGAACAGGCGGACGATCTCATAGCGCAGGACATCGCAGCGGATGCCCATCCCCGCGGTCTCGTCCAACACGAGATGGGGGCACGACAAACGTCCGGCCAGCTCCGGCAAGTCGGCATCGCCCCAGCGCTTGATTTCCCAATCCGGCATGTGCCGCCGGTAGCTTGC
>CAMCYK010000193.1 GCA_945883695.1 Akkermansia muciniphila
CGTTTCCTGAAGGATTTCGTCGCGCAATATAACAAGACCTGCGGGCCTTTCACCTGGACCAAAGGTCCGGAGAAACTCACGAGGATCATCGAACTCACGAAAAGCTACCAGACGGATACGCACACTGACTAACGGGACGGTGCACTAGCCGCGCTCGCCCCTTCTCCGAAACACTCCGATTGGTTATTGAAAGATTGATGATTCCCCCAGATGAAGCTCCCGAACAAAACCGAAGCGCTCCAAACAAGCCCCAGCTTCCTCTGGCTCGTCCTGTTCGTGCTGGTCCCGGTGGCGATCATCTTCGCCATCGCCTTCCGGCCCGCGCTGCCGGCCGGCGGGATCGGCGAGGGATGGAGCCTCAACGCGATCCGCGCGCTGGCCGATCCCAGCTACCCCGCGCTGTTCGCCCGCACCATCTCCGTCGCGGCGCTGACCACCGTCCTGTGCATCGCCGCCTCGCTGCCGGTCGCCTACGCGATGGCCAGGCTGACTCCCGTCTGGCGTTCGCGGGTGCTGCTGCTGGTGATCGTGCCGTTCTGGACCAATTTCGTGATCCGCGTCTTCGCCTGGCAGCAGATCCTCCACGCCGAGGGTTACGTCGCGGAGGCCCTGCGCTTCCTCGGCCTGCTCGGCGAGAACGACCGCTTGTTGGGTAATCTCGCCGCGGTCACCCTGGTGAGCGTTTACACCTACCTTCCCTTCGCCCTGCTGCCGCTCTTCGCCGCGGCGGAGAAGTTCGACTTCGGCCTGCTCGATGCCGCCCGCGACCTCGGGGCCAAGCCGCTGCGCGCCTTTTATTCGGTCTTCATCCCCGGTATCCGCCAGGGCGTGATCACCGCCGTGCTGGTCGTCTTCATTCCGATGCTGGGATCCTACGTGGTGCCGGACATGGTCGGCGGCACCGGCACCCAGATGATCGGCAACAAGATCGCCCAGCGCAACTTCACCGACCGCAACCTCCCCGAAGCCGCCGCCCTCTCCGGCGCCCTTGCCCTCCTCGTCCTCGCCCCGATGTTCCTCCGCCGCCGCGCCAAGGAGGCATAGCCTCTTCAACATCTGCTATCCACCATCTGCCATCCACCATCCACCATCTCCCCCGTGAAACCCAGCCGCATCCCCTTCATCACCCTGATCCTGGTGCTGGTGTTTTTCTACCTGCCGATCGGGTTTCTGGTGCTGAACTCCTTCAACAACTCCCGCTACGCCTCGCAGTGGTCCGGCTTCAGCCTCCGCTGGTACGAGCGCCTCGGCGAGCGACCGGACATCATCGCCGCCCTCGGCAACTCGGTGAAAGTCGCCACCGCCGCCAGCCTGGCCTCGATGGTCCTCGGCACCGCCGCCGCCTTCGCCCTCCACCGCTACAAGTCCCGCCTCCAGGACGCCCACCGCCTGCTCGTCACCGTGCCGCTGGTCCTGCCGGACATCCTGATGGGCATGAGCCTGCTGCTGCTCTTCATCTCGCTCGGGATGAGCCTCAGCCTGTTCACCATCGCCATCGCCCACATCACCTTTTGCCTCAGCTACGTCGCGCTGGTCGTCCAGGCCCGCCTCCAGGACTTCGATTTCAACGTCGTCGAAGCCGCCCGCGACCTCGGTGCCACCAAAGCCCAGGCCTTTCTCAAGGTCACCCTGCCGCTCCTCGCCCCCGGCATCCTCGCCGGGGGACTGCTGGCCTTCACCCTCTCGATCGACGACTACGTCATCACCTACTTCGTCAAGGGCCCCGGCTCCGACACGCTGCCGACCCTCGTTTACTCGATGATCAAGAAAAGCAAGGACCTCCCCGTGATCAACGCGCTCTCGTCGATCATGCTCGTGATCACCTTCGCCGTGGTCGCCCTCTCGCAGCGCCTGACCCGGCCGCCCGTCGTGAATTGAGCCACCGCCGGCACGGCCACGCCCCGCCCCGCGAAGCCAGGGCTTGTCGCCACCCCCGCTTCGCGGCTATCTCCTCTCGCATGACCGCGGACGCCGATCTCCCCGCCCCGTCCGACCTCGCCGCGATGGTGACGCGGCTCCATCGCCTGCTCGATGAACGGAGCGACTGTCCGTCGCCGGACGAGATCCGCGAGGCCTGCAATGTCCTCTACTCCGCCAGCTTGCTGAAAGAGGAAGGCCGCCCGGTGCGGGCGCGGGTGCTGCTCGCGCCGCCGGATGCCTTCACCGCCGCGTCGGGTCCGCCGGACGGCATCCACGCGGTGAGATTCACCAGTTCCCACCCTTTCACCCCCAACGAAATCAAACGCCTCAGCCCCGCGGCCAGCTATTTCCACTCGCTGGTCGCGGTGTGGCCGGACCGCGACCGGGGCTTCCGGATCTGGGGGATCCTCAACACCGGCCCGCGCTGGATGAACCTTGTCGCCGGCGGTCGCAAGCCGCTGGGCGGTGATCTGGACCACCCGGTGATCCACGTCCGCGATCCCGGCTGGCTGCTCTTTTACCGCGGCTATCGACTGCTCGCCGAATGGCGCGGCCGCGAATTCCACGGCCCGCGGCTCGATGTCTTCCAGTCGCCGCTGCTCAATGCCCGTTTCCTTCACCTGCGGCGCCGGCTGGTCGAGGAAGTTTCCGAGTGCTGCCTGCCGCCGACGCTGGGCATGGACGATTATGCCGAGCTGTCCCACCTGATCTCGCTGCAATTCGTCAAACGCATCGTGAACCTCGTCCGCACCAGCGGCCACGGCGGCAGCATGGTCCTGCTCCCCGCCGGCGAGGCGGGCCTTGAGGCGACAACCCGCTGGATCGACTGCAAGTATTCGGCCGGACCGGACGAGGCCGGCTTGCGCTTCCGCCACCTGCTGCAAGAGATCATCCGGCGGGTCGGCCAGCTCTGTCCGGAGGGTTCGACGCTGCAGCAGTCGTGGGACGTCTTCCGCCACAGCAAGGACCCGGAGCTCGACCGGCTGGAGGAGGCGTTCTTCGAGCTCGCCCGCTTCTTCTCCGACCTGATGCAGGTCGACGGCGCGCTGGTGCTCGACCAGCGGCTCCGGGTCCTCGGCTTCGGCGGCGAGATCCGCGTCGACCGCAACGTCTTCCAGGTCGACCAGGCCCACGACCTCGAAGGCCACCGGCGCAGCGCTTGGAACGTGCAGGCCGACGGCACCCGCCACCGCTCGGTTTACCGGCTGTGCGCGGTGGAGCCGGAGGTGATCGGCTTCGTCATCTCCCAGGACAGCCAGGTCCGGATGATCGCGAATGTCGACGAGTCGGTGATCTTCTGGATGCACACGGTGGTGTGAACCGGGTGCGGCCGCCTGGGGCGTGCCTTGGACTGCGGCAGCCCGCTGCCGCTTTGTTCCCACAGCCTGCTGTGGAGTAGGGAGATCACTCGCCAGCGGGCTGGCGAGTCATAGCGGCAGCAGGCCGCCGCAGTCCAGGTCTCGCGCTCACGGCAACTCCGCCAGAAACCTCAACAACAGCGCCGTGCAGACCCTTGCCAGCGCCGGATTGTAACGCGGTCCTTCGTCGCGCAGGAAGGCATGCGCGGCATTGAACTCATGCCACTCGAAGTCGCGGCCGCTTTCCTCCAAAGTCCGGTGGATCAACTCGCGCCCTTCGCGCGGGACATGCGGATCCTGGCGACCCCAGACCAACAGCATCTTCGCCTCGATGCCGCCGAGCCGCCGCAGGGTGTCGTCCGACTTGCCCGCCCCCAGCGTCGCCGAATGGACGTCCGTCGGGTAATAGCACGCCGCCGCCGAAACGCCCTCGTGAAAGCCGGCCCGCAGCGCCAGGTGGCCGCCGAGGCAGACGCCGTAGCTTGCGATCCTGCCGCCGCAGCACTCGTGGCCGCGCAGCCAGGTCACCAGGACGTCGACATCCTCGTCATACGACGCCAGCTCCTTGGTGAACTTCAGCGTGTTGCCGCGATCCGAACCCGCCGGATCGTAAGCCAGCACCGTCCCGGGAGCCTCGAACTCATGATACACCTCGGGCACCGCCACCAGATAGCCTTCCCCCGCCAGCGCCGCCGCCATCCGCCGGATCGGTCCGGTGACCTGGAAGATCTCGGAAAAAAAGATCACCGCCGGGAAGGGTCCGCTGCCGGCCGGCGCGAACACGTGGACCCGCATCGGGCCGCGGGTGGTGTCCAGATCGACATCGGTCTCGGTCAGCGTGGCCATGCCCGCAGGATGCAGTGTCCCGCCCTCCCGTGAAGTCGAAAGCACGTCCCTGCAACCTCCGCCCGATCGGGAGGTTCAAGCGAAGGAATCCCCGCCAAGGGGCCACGCCCGGGTTACGAAAATCCCGGATTCACCGCCTTCGCCACTAAACCCCCGCCCAGCTTGAACGTCATTGGTATGCCACCGTCGCGCCACCTCTCGCCCCTGCTCATCGCCAGCTTGCTCGCGGCCAGCCCCGCCCTGAGCCCCGCCGCCACGGTCCAGAAAGGTCACGCCGCCACCCACGCCGGCTTCAAGCTCGATCCGGTGCCGACCCCGGCCATCGACGACGCGGCCCGCATGGCGACCTTCACGCTGATCGACGGCGAACGCGATCGCAACAGCGGGGAACTCGCGGTGCTGGCGGACGGCAAGGTCCCGGCGGGCGAGGATGCGCCGCGCGAAAATTTCTTCTTCGCGATGAACACCGCCGGCGGCCGGATCGGCGTCGACCTCGGAAAGGTCCTTTCAGTGAAAAGCATCGGCAGCTATTCTTGGCACGCCGGCGGCCGCGGACCCCAGGTCTATGACCTTTACGCCGCGGACGGCACGGCCAAGGACTTCAACCCGGCCCCGAAAAAGGGCACCGATCCCGCGACGGTCGGCTGGAAACGGGTGGCCAAGGTCGACACCCGCTTCAAAGAAGGCAACGGCGGCGGGCAGCACGGGGTGGAAATCTCCAACCCGGACGGCCAGCCGCTCGGCGAGATCCGCCACCTGCTGTTCGACGTCGCCAAAACCGACGACGCCGATCCCCACGGCAACACCTTTTTCAGCGAGATCGACGTGATCGACGCCAAGGCCGCCACGCCGCAGCGTCTCAAGACGCCGGAGAGAATCGTCAAGTCCTACAAGTCGAAAGACGGCGGATTCCGCTACATCATCGACAGCACCAAGGCCCCCGCGCTGACCGAGTGGACCGAGAAGGAACTGCTCCCGGTGATCGAGGAGTGGTACCCCAAGCTGGTGGAAATGCTGCCGAGCGACGGCTACCGGGCCCCGGACGTGGTGAACTTCGAGTTCCGCGACGACATGGGCGGCACCCCCGCCTACGCCGCCGGCAACCGGATCGCCCTCAGCGCCACCTGGTTCCCCGGCCAGCTCGGGCGCGAGGCGAAAGGCTGCGTGGTCCACGAAATGGGCCACGTCGTGCAAAACTACTGGCGCGCCCGCCAGACCAACCGCCAGCCCTCCCCCACCCCGGGCTGGGTCACCGAGGGGATCTGCGACTACATCCGCTGGTTCCTCTACGAACCCGAAAGCAAGGGCGCGGTGATCCGCGACGCCCGCCAGGCCAAATACGACGCCAGCTACCGCGTCACCGCCAACTTCCTCGACTGGCTGACCACCGCCAAGGACAAGGACCTCGTCCGCAAGCTCAACGCCGCCGCCCGCGAAGGCCGCTACGATGAGAAATTGTGGAACGAGTGGACCGGCAAGACCGTCCAGGAGCTCGGCGAGGAGTGGCGGAAGGCGATCGAGGACGGCAAGCGATAGACCCTCACCGGGACCGCCGGTCCTCCCGCTTCCGGGCCTTGTGAAAGTTTTCACAAAGTGCGCTTGCGGGAGCCGGGGCGGCTTTTCATAGTCCGCGCGCCCCGGGGAAAAGCTCCGCGGTCCTCCTTGCCCCATGAGCGACAACGCCGCCACCGTCGAAGCCAAGCTTCCCAAGGATCTCGCCGCTGAAAAAGGCATGGTCAATGTCCAGATCGACGGGGTCTGGATGCAGGTGCCCAAGGGCATGCGGATGATCGAAGCCTGCAAACTGGCGCAAAAAGAGGTCCCGCATTACTGCTACCACCCGAAACTTTCCGCCCCGGGAAATTGCCGGATGTGCCTGGTCCAGACCGGCATGGCACCCCGCCCCGCCCCCGGCCAGGAGCCGACCCGCGATGCCGAAGGCTACGAACCGATCGGCTGGGGCCCGCGCCCGGTGATCGCCTGCGCCAACACGGTCGCCGAGAACATGGGGATCCGCACCAGCGGCGAACTGGTCGAAAAGTGCCGCGAGGGCGTGATGGAGTTCCTGCTCATCAACCACCCGCTCGACTGCCCGATCTGTGACCAGGCCGGCGAGTGCCGCCTCCAGGAATTCTCCGTCGAACACGGCAAGGGCGAGTCCCGCTTCGTCGATGCCAAGGTCAAGAAACCGAAGAACGTCGACATCGGCCCCCGGATCCGCCTCGACGACGAACGCTGCAGCATGTGCAGCCGCTGCATCCGCTTCATGGACGAGGTCGCGGACGACCCGGTCCTCGGCTTCACCCAGCGCGGTACCCACACGACTCTCACCGTCCACCCCGGCAAACGGCTGGACTCGAACTATTCGCTCAACACCGTCGACATCTGTCCGGTCGGCGCTCTGACCTCCAACGACTTCCGCTTCCAGATGCGGGTCTGGTTCCTCAAGGAAACCAAAAGCATCGACGTCAACTGCGGCACCGGCGCGAACATCACGATCTGGACCCGCGGCGAGAAGATCCATCGCATCACTCCGCGCCAGAACGACGAGGTCAATTCGACCTGGATGCCGGATTCGCACCGCCTGAACTTCCACTACATCGACGGCGACACCCGCCTGACCCAGCCGCTGATCCGGAGTGTCGACGTTTCGTCGACACGTCATTCCCCCGCCTCCTGGCAAGAAGCGGTCACCACCACCGCCACCCGGCTCAAAAAGTTCCAACCCGGTGAAGTCGCGATCATCGCCTCCGCCCGGATGACCAACGAGGAACTCTTCCTCACCCGCGAATTGGCCGGAGCCCTGGGCACCCCGCTTTTCACCACCGTCCCCCGCGACGGCGAAAGCGACGGCCTGCTGATTTCCGCCGACCGCAACCCGAACACCACCGGCGCCAAGCTGGTCTGGCAGTCCCAGAACCCCGCCAGCCCGCTTTCCGCCATCCGCGACGGCGTCCGCGCCGGCTCGATCAAGGCCCTGCTGGTTTTCGGCGAAGACCTCGCCGACGCCGGCTTCACCGCCGACGACCTCGCCAAGCCGGCGTTCATCGCCTCGATCCAGCTCCTCGCCGGCCCGACCGCCGAGGCCAGCCACGTGGTTTTGCCGGGCGCGGCTTTCGCCGAAAAGCGCGGCTCGATGGTCAACGTCACCGGCCGCCTCCAGCGCCTGAACCGCGCGGCCGAACCGCTCGGCGCGGCCAAGGACGACTGGGAGATCCTGCGCGACCTCATCGCGGCCCTGCAAAACGCGCATCCTGGCGGCGGCCCGGCCGCGATCGAGGACGTGTTCAAAACGATGGCCGGACACGTGAGCGAATTCGCCGGCCTCTCTCTTTCCAAGATCGGCGACTTGGGCAAGCCGGTCATCGAAACCGGCGTCAAGATCCCCCTCCTCGAAAACGAGCGCGCCCGCAAGGCGGCGGGACTCATCAACGGCTAATCCTGCATGGACCTCGTCATCACCCTCGCCATCATCCTCGCGAAAGTCATCGGCCTGACCTTCCTGGTCGTCCTGCCGCTGGTGCCCATCTCGGTTTATTTCGAACGCCGCTTCTCCGCGGTCATCCAGGACCGCGTCGGGCCGAACCGCGTCGGCATCCCGCTGACCTTGTTCGGTGCCAAGAAGGACTTTTCGTTCTTCGGCCTGATCCAGCCGATGGCCGACGGCGTGAAACTCTTCCTCAAGGAGGACTTCACCCCTTCCCACGTCCGCAAGGCCTTCTACTGGCTCGCCCCGGCGCTGGTGGTCGTCCCCGCGCTGGTCACCGTCTGCGTGGTGCCCTTCGGCTCCGACATTGTGGTCAACGGCGTCGCCCACAAGCTGGTCATCGCCGACCTCGACGTCGGCCCGCTGTTCATCTTCGCGGTCTCGTCCCTCTCGGTCTACGGCATCACCCTCGCCGGCTGGTCCTCCAACTCGAAGTTCCCTTTCATCGGCGGCGTCCGCTCGACCGCGCAGATGATCTCCTACGAGATCGCCCTCGGTCTCTCGGTCGTCCCCGTCCTGCTCTACTTCGGCGACCTCAACCTTTCGAACATCGTCGAGCACCAGGCCGCCAACGGCTGGCTGCTGCTCCCGCTGTGGGGCAATTCCGCCCCTTGGGAGAATGGCGGCGACTACACCGCCTGGCTGTTCTGGATCCCTGCGGTCATCGCCTTCGTGATCTTCACCACCTCGGTCTTCGCGGAAACCAACCGGATGCCCTTCGACCTCCCCGAGTGCGAAACCGAACTCGTCGGCGGCTACCACACGGAATACTCCTCGATGAAGTTCGCGATGTTCTTCATGGGCGAATACGCCGCGATGGTCATCGGCTCGTCGCTGGTCGTCACCCTCTTCCTCGGCGGCTGGTCGCTCGGCTTCGGGCTCGATGGCTGGATCAGCGGACTCGCCATCGGCTCGTTCAAGTTCGGCGGTCTCGTCCACATGGCCGTCTTCATGACCAAGGTGGTCGCCTTCATCCTGTTCTTCATCCTCGTCCGCTGGACCGTCCCGCGCTTCCGCTACGACCAGCTGATGCGCCTCGGCTGGGTGATCTTTTTCGAAGCCGCGCTGATCAACGTCTTCCTCGCCGCCCTGATCATCGCCGCGCCGCAGTTCAGTGTCATCTCCACCATCGGCGGCCTCGCCCTGCTCGCCGTCGTCACCGGCGCGCTGATCTGGGTGCTCAAGGTCTCCGAGAAGAAAACCGTGCCGGTCTCCATCTAACACCCCACTTGCCATGGCCGTCGTCAAAGTCACCCGCCCGAAGCTGAATACCGGGGAGAAGATGTACCTCGGTGCCATCTTCAAGGGCTTCATCATCACGATGAAGCACGCCATCGCCTCGATGCGCAACAAGACCCGCGGCGCCGAGGCGATGGAGTCCACCGGCCTCGGGATCACCATGCAGTATCCCGAGCAGAAGTGGGACGAGCACCTGCCGGAATACTACCGCGGCGCGCCCGCGTTGGTCACCGACGAGCAGGACCGCGAGCGCTGCGTCTCCTGCCAGCTCTGCGAATTCATCTGCCCGCCCAAGGCGATCAAGATCATCCCCGGCGAGATCCCGTCCGACGATCCGTGGGCGAAGGTCGAAAAGCGACCGAAGGAATTCGAGATCGACATGATCCGCTGCATCTACTGCGGGATGTGCGAGGAAGTCTGCCCCGAGCAGGCCATCTACCTCCGCAAGGACTACGCCATCACCGGCCTCACCCGCGCCGAGATGGTCCACGACAAGAAGAAGCTCTACGAGATCGGCGGCAAGCGCGTCGGCCTCGTCAACAAATGGAATGAGTTGAAATAGTCCCTATCTCCCAATCTCCATGCCGTTAGCCCTATTTTGGTTTTTCGCGATCGTGATGCTGGTAGGCGGCATCGCGGTGGTTTCCTTGAGGAATCCCGTCGCCTCCGCGCTCTCGATGGTCGCCTCCTTCGTCGGCCTCGCCGGGCTGTTCATCGGCCTGAACGCCTTCTTTGTCGGGATCATCCAGATCCTCGTCTACGCCGGCGCGATCATGGTGCTGTTCATCTTCATCATCATGCTCCTCGACCTGAAGATCGAGGAAAAGCGCGCGCCCAAGCTCGTGCCGGTCCTCGGCGGCCTCGGCATCGTCCTCGCCTTCACCATCCAGCTGGTCGGCGTGCTTTCCAAGACCCCGGACAAGGCTCACGAACCGCTTGACCTCGTCGCTGCCTCCGCCGCCTTCACCGAACGCAGCCCGGGCATCTCGAGCAAGCTCGCCGACGGGCACCTGCCGGACGTCAACCTGATCGGCGACATCCTCTTCACCCGCTACAACCTCCCGCTCCAGATCATCGGCGTCCTGCTCCTGGTCTCGACCATCGGCGTCGTCGTCCTCTCCAAACGCCAGTCCGCCTGAGCCATGGCTTCCTTAAACGACTACCTCCTCGTCTCCGGACTGCTGTTCGCCATCGGCCTCGCCGGCGTGGTGCTGCGGCGCAACATCATCGTGATGTACATGTGCCTCGAGCTGATGCTCAGCGCCGCCAACCTCACCCTGGTCGCCTTCTCCCGCTTCAACGGCAAGAACGGCCTGCCCGACTACGACGGCCAGATGCTGGTCTTCTTCGTGATCACCGTCGCCGCCGCCGAAGTCGCCGTCGGCCTCGCCATCATCGTCGCCCTGTTCCGCGCCCGCCAGACCATCCACACCGACGATTTGAACAGCATGCGGGGGTGATTCGGGCTTTACCCTCGAATTACACGGATTTTTTCAATTTCAAGCACGCCTCTCTCACGTTCAAACGGGTTGCCAACATCTACCTCAAACCCAATCCGTAAATCCGTCTAATCCGTGCAATCCGTGGTCGTTGCCCCGACTCTCCCCGGACCTTCCCCTTCTCTCCAGCACCCATGAATCTCGCCTGGATCCTCCTCTTTCTTCCGCTGATCGCCGCCGCGGCGAACCAGCTCTACCTGAAGCGAAACGCCTTCATCGCGTCGATGGTCTCGGTCGGCTCGGCCGCGGTGACCTTCCTGATCTCGCTGCTGCTGCTCGGCAAGGAGACCGCCATCGAGCCCCTCATCTGGTTGACCGCCGGCGACTTCAACATCGAGATCGGCATCAAGCTCGACCAGCTCTCGACCGGCATGATGGTCGTGGTCACCGGCGTCGGCCTGTTGGTCCACATCTTCTCGCTGGCCTACATGGCCGACGACAGCGCCAAAGCCCGCTACTTCACCTGCCTCTCGCTCTTCATGTTTTCGATGACCGGCATCGTGCTGGCCTCGAATTTCATCATGACTTTCATGTTCTGGGAGCTGGTCGGCCTCAGCTCCTACCTGCTGATCGGCCACTGGTACCAGAAGGAATCCGCGGCCGATGCCGCGAAGAAGGCCTTCATCACCAACCGCGTCGGCGACTTCGGCTTCATGATCGGCATCCTGATGCTGTGGGGCATCACCGGCCACCTCGGCTTCGACGGCATGAAGCAGTGGGCGGCTGACGGCGGCTTGTCCGGCGTCACCACCGGCGTCCTCGGCGCCGCCCTGCTCTGCGTGTTCTGCGGCGCGATCGGCAAGTCCGCACAAATGCCGCTCCACGTCTGGCTGCCCGACGCGATGGAAGGCCCGACTCCCGTCTCCGCCCTGATTCACGCCGCGACCATGGTCGCCGCCGGGGTTTACATGCTGTTCCGCGTCCAAATCTCGATCGGCACCGAGGCCTTCGACAACTTCGCCGGCCAGACCATCGCCTGGATCGGCGGCATCACCGCGCTCTGCGCCGCGCTGATGGCCACCCAGCAGAACGACATCAAGCGGATCCTCGCCTACTCCACCCTTTCGCAGCTCGGCTACATGATCATGGCGGTCGGCCTGCTCGCGGGCGAGGCCGGCATGTTCCACCTCTTCACCCACGCCTGGTTCAAGGCCCTGCTCTTCCTCGGTTCCGGCGCGGTCATCTACGCCTGCCACCACCAGCAGGACATCTGGAAAATGGGAGGGCTGCTCAAGAAGATGCCGGTCACCGGCTACACCTTCCTGATCGGTTTCCTCGCCCTGATCGCCGTCCCCGGCACCGCCGGGTTCTTCTCCAAGGAGATGGTCCTCCACGCCGCGGAAGTTTACGGCGAGCGAGAGGGCCACACCATGGCCCTGTTCTGGATCGCCGCCGGGGTCGCCGTGCTGACCCCCTTCTACATGACCCGCCTTTTCGTGGTCGCCTTCCTCGGCAAGCCCCGCTCGAAGGACGCCGACCACGCCCACGATGGCGGCAAGCTGATGACCTTCCCGCTGGGAATCCTCGCCCTGCTGGCCCTGTTCGGTGGCTACAAGTTCGCCCACGGCCTCGCTCCCGCCGTGCCCGCCGATGCCGGCGAGTTCCATGCGAACTTCGTGTTCTGGGTTTCGATCATCGCCCTCGTGGTCGGCGCCGGCGCCGGCTACGCCCTCTACAACGGCAAGGACAAGGATCCCGTCTCCATCCCGCTGTTCCGCGACCGTTTCAAAATCGACGCCTTCTACGACAAGGTGCTGGTCAAATACTTCCAGGACGCCTTCGCGGCGGTCGTTAATTTCTTCGACGAGTTCCTGATCAACGGCCTGATCGTCGGCGGCTCGACCCGCATCGCCGAAGGCTTCGGCGGCCTGTTCCGCCGCGTCCAGGGCGGCAACCTCCAGGGCTACGCCTTCGCCTTCGGCATCGGCGTCATCCTCGTCATCTACTTCACCGCGTTCTAACAATGCTCGCTCTCCTCGTCCTCCTTCCGCTGCTCGCCTTCGTCGCGATCCTGGCCGGCGCGCCCGCCCGCAAGGCCGCCTTGGCCGCCGGCGTCGCCAACCTCGTGCTCGGCCTGTGGGCCGCCACCACGTCGACCGACGCGATCTGGTCGATGTCCATCCCGGTCCTCGAGAAACCCGCGCTCAACCTCGCCTTCGCCTTCAGCGACGGGATGAGCGTGGTCATGGTCCTGCTCTCGGTGATCGTCACCCTCGCCGCCCTGCTTTCCGGCAAGGCCCCGGCAGGCCGCGAGACCCTCTACTACGGCTCCTCCCTGCTGATCTCCGCCGGGGCCATCGGCGCCTTCGCCGCCACCGACCTGTTCTTCTTCTACGCCTTCCACGAACTCGC
>CAMCYK010000194.1 GCA_945883695.1 Akkermansia muciniphila
GCTGTTTGGCCACGAAGGGCTTTCGCTCCACCTGCGAGAGGAGCACGGCGACACCTGGGTGTTCCATCAGACCGGCTTCAACGAAGATATCACCTGCGGGCTCAAGGACCTCGACTGGGTGATCGAGGACAGTGGTCCGCTGCGCGCGAGAATGTTCACCGACCAAGTCATCGGGGATTCGAAGGTGCGTCTAGGCGTTACGGTTTATGCCGGAAAACCGGAGATCCATCTGCACCTGCAGGTGGTCTTCGCCGAGCGCCACAAGATGCTGCAGATGCCCATTCAACTCGCCGCCGCCCCAAGCGGGTGGACCAGTGGTTTGGCCGGCGGTCACGTGAAACGCGCGCCCGGTCCCGACGAAATGCCGTTTTGCGGCTGGGACAGCGTCCAAGCCCGAGACCACAGCCTCAGCCTGCACACGCCCGATGCCTACAGTTCGAGACTCCATGGCGACACCTGGCAGTTCTCGCTGCTCCGCTCGCCGCTGATGGCCTGGACCGGGGACAGGACGCTCACGCCCGCCTTCTCGCGCCGCCACTCGGATCAAGGGTGGCACGATTTCCACTTCATCTTGCGGGTCGATCAGGCACTCGACCCCATTCGTTGCCAGCAAGTCTCCGACCACCAGGCCAAGCCGCCGGTCGTGTTCGACCACTATGTTGGCATGAACCGCCCGGCTTGGGGCAACGCGCCACCGCGCCGCCTGTGGACGCCGGATATCCCCCACGCCCGCAGCCTCGGCCACATGAAGCACCTCGACGCAATCGCCAGCCAGGGTCGCAATTGGGAGGAGTCGCCTCAGTAGGTCTCCGAATAGGAAACCGGTCAGGCAGGAGCAGGCGCAGGACGAGCGGAATGATGATTCCCGGAGTGGAGTCACTCGGACTCATCGATTGGCACCAGGGATTCGTCCACCGCCTGGTAGGTCAGCCTTCCGGCCTCGTTGCGGTAGAAGAACACATAACAGCGGCTGGCGGCCCGATGCGGCCAGCGGGTGTTGGCGAAGGGCCGCGCCTTGTTGTTCTCAGGCTCATAGAAGGTCACCTGATAGAACGGCTTCTCACCGCGCGGCGGTCCCTTCGTGAAAACCGGCACGCGCGGTTCGACGAGAACCTTGGAGCCCCCGAGGTTGGCTCCGAGGGTCGTGTCCGAAGCGTTGAAAAACAGCAGGCAGTCCGCACCGAAACCAGCCTCCCGCCCATTGACGACATGAACCCTGAACAACTCTTTGGCGGGCTCGAGCAGAAGGATGAAATCCTTCCCCTCCTCCGGAAGCTTGACCTTGCCGACCGTGCGGTAGCCGGACTCCTGCTTGCCGTCCGGAATCCCCAGCGAGAACTCACGGGCGGCCGGCGTGAAGGATTCACTCAGTCCCCGCGCTCCGATCGGCACGGCTTCACCAACAGTTGCTCCGGACATCGGATGGAGCCTGACCACCGGGCCGCCCGGCACGAGGAGCAAGGCCCTGACTCCGGGTTCGGCGGACTCCGCGGCGGAGGCCAGGAAAACAGAGCAGCAAGCTGCAATTGTCAAGGTGGCGGCGAATCGGTGGAACATGGCACGGCAGGCTGTTCAGATCGGGTTCTTCAGGTGATCTCCCGAGGATCAAGGTAACGAAAAGAGACGATATTGAAACGTCGTCCGAAACTGAGGTTCACCTTCGATTTCGGGGCCGCCTCGTGGGACTCGTCCGCGGGGTCGACGAAGTCCGGCACGCGCTGGACCATGGCTTCACACCAAGAGCGGGCAAGAACGACCTTCCCAGAAGCATCGCGTGCCTCCCCGTAGCCCCGGATCACGAAGGTGTCGCCCCTCACGTTGATCAGCGGACCCAGCGGAGTCAATAGATCCCCTTGTTTCACATAACCCGGCGCACAGACCGACTTGGCACCGGCTTCCGCCTCGGGAAAGGGAAAACCCTGGGCGGCGGCCTCGGCCACGCTGAGGGAGCGAGGACCATTGCGGTAGGCTTCATTGATGGAAACCTCCTTGTCATCGAGGGCGCTTTGAAGCGGACCGGACAAAGCCAGATCCTTGTTGTTCCCGGGACGGCGGTTGATGAAGTCCGCGATCGAAAGGAAGGGGCCGCGGAGGCGCACCTGCTTGACGATCGCCCTCGCGAGCTCCTCGATCTGCCCGTCGTCAAGACTGCGGAAACCGAGCCACTGGTCATTGTCCGCGGGATCGCTCAGCCTGCTCGCGTCGATCTCGCCAGCGCCCGGCGTGAGCAGTGCGGCGACGGGCGTATCCGAGGTTTCGAGCAGGTCCGCATCCTTCTTGAGCGCGGGGGTGGGACTTACCGGCACCTTCGCGCCCTTGAGACCGGAAAGGAAGCCCCGCCATGCCGGCACCGAAGTGGAGTTGACGTTGAACATTCCATCCACCATCAGGCAGGCGGCGATCCGGTCCGCGGCATCGGTGGCAGGTTTGTTGGAAGGAAAGATCTCGTTAAGGGTTGCCTCGGGGTTTCTGGTCCACGGCCTCATCCGCTCGTTGGGCAGCGGTTTATGGGTGACTTCGTCGGGATCAAGGAATGCCTCCAACCGTCTCATCTGTTCGCTGTAGGCGGTGCTGCTGTCCCTGTTCGCAGAAGTCGTGCGGGGCGTGATGGATGAGTGGAAATAGTTGTCCCAAAGTGCGAGATTCGAAAGATAGGAATGATCGGCCGCGTCGCGCCCGGCAAGGGTTCCGCGGACTTCGGACGGAGCGAGGAACGAGGGTGCGAAGGAATTGGAGATCGCGTGGCTGATGGATGGTTGCATGAACCACGAACGTTCGCCGCGCGCCTGACCGAACCTCGCCCCCTCGGCAGCCGCATGCTGAAGGGCCCCCAGAGAATGGATCGGTGCCCGCGGAATGGAGCGCGTGATGACATGGGTAACGCCGCCGGCCGCACCGTATTCCGCGCCAAAATAGCCGAGCCCATTGGCGTCACACTCGATGATCGGGCTGTTCAGGCTGTTCACCCGCCGCATTCCAATCTGCAGGGGCGACGTGCGCACGATGTCCGGATCGAGATTGTAAAGGTCCTGGGACACCGAGGTCTCGTTGGCCCTCAACATCGCGCGTCCAGTGAAGCGTTTCCCGCCATTCTGGTTGCCTTCAAACATGGGATCCGACTCGGTCCGCAAGCCGTAGGTGAACACACAGATCGGCCACTTGTTGTTTTCCAACCCCGCGACGGTATTGGCGGCCGAGGGATCGAGCGGGAGCGGCGGAAAGATCTCCGGGAACTGAGCGGCGGATATCCCCTTCTCGCCCGGCAGGCGTGAGTAAAGCAGATCCACATTGAAGCTACCGACGTATTTCGTGATGCCGGATCCATCCACCAGCTCGCCGATGTTATAACTCCAGAGAAACAGACCCGCCTCACTCTTGACGGTATTGGGCGTCATCGAATACGTGATCCTCTGCGAACCATCCATCAGGAGCGGATCCGTTTCATAAGGGATGGGATAGGCATAGCCGGAGGCGAACTCCCAGCCGAGCTTCCCGTCGAACTGCCAGACTCCTTTCGCGGGATTCCTGATGGTGTCGCCGAATCCCTGGGCGATCACCTGGACCTCGCCGGGCCGCATGACGAGATTCTGCGCCCGTCCCAATTGCCCGTAGAAAAAGAACAGCCGATCATTCGATAGCTGTTTGATCGATCTGCTGAAGGAGGTCTTGCTTCCCGAGGGACCGTTCTCGAGAGTGAGGTTCAAGTCATAGGGAATCGCCCAGCTCTTGAAAGTGGCAAAGGCGGACGCCGGCACGTGAAGGCTGACGTCGAACGGATTCCAGATTGTAAACACCGGATCGGCGACGAGGAAAAGGTCGTAGACCTTCCTTCCATTGACCGTTCGGCTCTTGCTGATCAGCGAGTAAAGCAACGTGAGCTGGAGCCTGGGCAGATGCTTGTAGAGCAGGAAGGGGTCGTCCTTCCTGTCGTTGGTGATGAGAAACGGCATCCCGGAAGGGATCGTCCCGCCATCAGCATGTTTGGGTGGGGAGGCAGGAAATTCGAGCTCCGCCCAGATATTGTGATCGACCCATAGTTCACCGAGATTGATGCCGGCTGTGGAACCTGCGGTGTAGAGCGGGGCAACTTCCGGCGTGTTGGGCTGCGGCTTGGGGGTCTCCATCAGGAAATTGAGATCCTTGCGGAATCCACCGGCGCGCACGTTGGTCAGCAAGCCCAGCGAGACCGTCGTCGCATCATGGAAAAGTGGATCCCGCGACGGAGCCAGAAGCTCCACCGTTCGCATGGACGCCAGTCGATCGAGTTGTAGCGCATCCGCGGCGACCGCGGAGCTGCCGAAGAAAACCTCGTGTGCGGCTCGAGGCGCGGACTGCAGCCGGTTGGCGGCCGCGACAGCATCATCGGCGGGGTCCACGGCTCCGCCAAGCTTGGCTTTCATGTTCTGGTCACCCACCCACCACGCGAAGGCACCCGTGGAAGCCTCGATAAGACCGGCCTCCACCGCATCGTGATCCGCATCCGCAGGCACCAAACGCACCTTGCTTGCGGACGGCATCGAGGTTCCGGGGGCAGAGGAATCGCTGACCACGCTGTCGTCACCGGAGATCAGCCAGCGGCGAAACACGGGCGAAGGGCGCATTTCATCACCCTCCGGCCAAGCGTCGTAAACACCGGTCCATTGACTGCCGGCGGACTTGTCGCCCTCCTCGAGTTGTTGCCCGCCCGGCACGGAGATCCGCTGGTCCGGCCCAAGCTCCTTCTGGAGCCCCCCAAGCGCAAGCACCAGCGCCATGCGGGCGTTCGCACGGGCCTCGGACATCGCCACACCATGAGAGCTGGCCCGGAGTGAGATCGACGACAATGCCAGCAGGCCGACTGCCACAACCGTCAGAAGAACCATCAAGGACAGCGTGACAACCAGGGCAAAACCACGGTGCTTCCGGCACACAGTGACGCACAAGGGGCGGGTTGTGGCGAACATCATGAATTTCGGAGAATCGGGATTGGGCTGACCGGAGTGAGAAGGAAATTCAGGCCACCGCTGCGACACGGGAACACAGCAAGCGCATCAAGCCAGGCTCACGAACCGCCTCACGGCTGCCCGCCTGGAGGATCGACCATTTCAGCACGGATGAACTGGCGCGCGGCTCCACTCACAGGTGTCGCGCTGCGGAAAAGAAGGTGGTTCTGCTCGTCCTCAACGACCACGCAATGGGGCGGACCGCTTTGCCATCCGGAGGAGAGACCCGGAGAAACCGAGCCGAGGAATTGCAAGCCGCGGCGGCGATCGCGGGGCAAGCGGTATTCGAGGAAAGGTCCGCCGATGCCGGATCCCATCCTCAGTTCCGGTCGGGCGACTGATGTGCCTGACCGCGGATCGGTGCCATACGCATATTCCCAGAGGGTGGACTCGCCATCGCCGTCGGCATCGTTTGACCACTCACTTACAGGCTGGCTCAGTGAGGGATCGACGTCGCCGAAGGTCCGGTAACGCCACGACTCGGGAGCGAGCAGGTCTTCATTGACCCCGCTGTCGCCCGCCGCGTTATAACTGGCAACTTCGAGCACGATGTCCTCGATGCCGGAATCGAGCACGACGTTGGTGGTGGTCACACCGGTGGGCAGCTCGCTGACGATGACTGGAGCACCACCGTTGACAGTTTTGCGGACGACGTATCCCAGCTCGCTGTTGGCAGCATCGGTCCAGTTGAGTTGAACCGAGTTCGGATTGAGGAACTGCATCTGGACCGCAGCGGGTGCGGCAGGCGCGGAGATCGGCGATGGCGAGAACTCGGTCGACGCATCGTTGAACTGTCGGAACGGTCTACCGGGTATGCCACCGATGTAATTTGCGAGCCGTTTCTTGAGATCGTAGGCGGTGGCGGGGTCCTGGCCGTAGAGGTTGGTATTCTCGTTCGGATCGGTGGTCAGGTTGTAGAGCTGGTCTTCGTCGAAGTAGGTCGGATTGGTGGACGCGACACCCGCTCCGAGACCGCTGTTGTTGATATAATAAGGCCGTGCGATGGTTCCACCCGTCAGCTGCGAGCTCGCATTGTATTCCGGCCACTGAAAGCCGCTCGCGATCTGGGCATAAACCGTGGGCGTGTAGCGCAATGCGATGTATTTGCGGTTCTTGGTGCGGACACCACGAGCGTAGCCGATCTCGCAGAATACGTCATCGCGCACTGCGGCATTCCCGCCGTTGAGAACCGGAACCAGGCTCACACCGTCCACCGGACGAGTCGGCAGGCCGGAGGCACCGGTCAGGGCAAGCATTGTGGGGGCGATGTCGACATGACTGACAATTTCGTTATAGGCCCTGCCTTGCGAAGTGATGCCGTTGGGCCAGTTCATCACGAGCGGGACCTTCATGCCGAGGTCATAGAGGGAGGACTTTCCCCAAACGAGCGGGCCGTAGAGCGTTTTCTCGCCGTGGTCGGAGGTGAAGATGATGAGGGTGTCGTTGCGGATGCCGTGCTGGGTGAGCTTGTTGATGATGGCTTGGATGGAGTAGTCGAGCCACGTTTCGCGGGCGGAGATCAGATCCTTGCCGGCGGCGTTCACCTGGTTGATGATCGCCTGGCGTGTCGGCATGAACGAGTAGTCCTCGTTGGGCAGGTGGCCGGCGCTGGTGTAGGCCTTGTTGGCACGCAGCGTGTAGTCGAGGTTGTTGTTCACCGGACCATGGTTGATGGTGGGCGCCATATAGAGGAAGAATCGCCCGTCGTGGTTCTCCTCGATGAAACGCAGCGCGCGGCTGGTGATCCACTCCTGGTTGTGGACGTTCAGTTTGTCGCTGTAGAGTTCCTTGAGGTTGGCGTGATAGAAGCCATCGACAAAATCGAAGCCATGTTCGCGCATCATCTGGCAGACGACACGGTGGTTGTGTTTCATGGCGGCGTTGACCGTCGCATTGGTGGCCGGATCAACGGTTTTCCCATAAGTCAGCAGGCCCTTGGCCGCCCATGCGGCGGTGTTCTTCAATTCATCATCGAGCACGTGGGATTTCCCCACAAAGCCGGTGCGATAGCCGGCCTGTTGCAGCCAGGCCCCGATGTTCTGTCGGTCGTGCTCCAAATCGGTGTCCGATACGCCGAATCGTCCAAGGGTTCCAAGCGGATAGAGCGAGGTGAAATTCTCACTGGTGTTGCGCGAGGGCCAGCGACTGGTGAGCAGCGAGTAGCGCGAGGGTCCGCAGACGGTCGATGCTGCGAACGCCGAGGTGAAGCGGATGCCGGTGGATGCCAGCGTATCGAGGGTCGGAGTGAGGCAGTTCCTGCCATCGAAGCCGAAGTGCTGGCCACCGGCCATGTCGTCCACGTTGATGAGGATGATGTTCGGCCCGGTTGCGGCGGTCTGAGCCATCACTTCGTAGTAGAGCGAGGTGGCGGTGGCCACCAATTCGAGGCGGCGGTTGGCAGGCAGGGCGAAGTTGCGGGTGCGCAGTCCCGCGGTGCTGCCGGAGAACGAGCCGAATTTCGCCAACACGAAACGGTCGCCAATGTTATTGGATCCCGTGTGGTTCGAACCATCGAGAATCCACTCGGAACCCAGGTCGAGAACCAGCTTGGCAATGCCAAGTTCCAGCGGTTCGCTGCCGCCCGCGTCCGGCTTGGTTTCGACCGTGCCTGCGGAGCCTATTGCGAACTCGTCGGCGGCGGATGAGCCTGTGTAGCCGAAAGACACACCCGAACCGTCGATCACCAGCCGGACAGTCTTGGTGAGGTCGCGGCCGACGGTCATCGCGCGCATCGACACAGCTCCGCTACCGGCGAGGGTAAGCGAGCCATTGATGAGCTGGAGTTCGTCCGGGCTGGCGGGGGCCGCGCTCTTGAGAATCACGTTGTAACCATCGATGATCGCATTGGAGGGCGCGGCCGGCACGCCGTCCGGGTTCCAGTTCGTGGCGTTGGTCCAGAGATTGTTTCCCGCGCCGTTGTCAAATCCTTCGGAACCGGGAGGCGGTGTGGAAGCCGATACCAGGGCGAAGCTGAAGCCGGCGATGCCTGCGCCGGTGGTCGCTCCCATTCCGGAAATTTCCCTGAAGGTGAGGGATTCGCCATGGCCAAGCGGCAGGTCGGAGATGACAAGCGTTCCCGTGGCACCGGTCATATTGGGGAAGTCGCTGTTCGTCGCTCCGTTCGAAACCCGAATGTCCCCGCCGGCACCTTCCACGTAAGACCAGCTTTTGAAAACCAGTTCCAGTCCAGCCGGCGCATTGAGCGTCCAGATCAGGGCTTCCGGGGTGGAGTTGGCATCGCCGGCGCCGTAGTTCAGACCATCGACCCGGTTGGAATTCTCACCCTGGATCCCGATGCCGCCCCCACCAAGCTCACTGAGCGAAAGGTTTCCGGTTCCGCCGGTCACGGACGCGCTGCCCGTCAGCGTGAAGGATTTTCCAAACAACGAAGGATCCGCCACTGATCCGGCATTGGCTGTGTCCCATTCATTCACCGTGGCCGCGAACGTGCCGTTGGTGCTGGTGGTGGAGGCATTGAGGGATACGATCCCTGCGTTGTTGATGGAGAAGGCAAGCGCGACGGTTGCGGAGTTGCTCCCGGCGAGGATGAAGGGTGGCGAAGGTCCGAATCCGGCTCCACTGTTGGAGAAGCTCACGACTGCGTCCGAAGCCACCAAAGGCAGGCCCACCAGATCGAATGACAGGCCGCTGAGCACGAATCCTTGGGCATCCGCGTCCGTCGCTGAATCGATGGTGAAGGTTCCAGTGGCCCCCTGGGCGGATACGTCGATCGTACCGCTCGAGCCGTTCAAGGTGTAGGCGGTTCCCGCCACACTCATCTCGGTGCCCGCCGTGGTGGTGGCGTTCGCATAACCGAGCTCAAGCAGCTTGAAATCCGACCCTGCCGCCGAAACGGAGGCGGTGATCTCCTCGTTGAGGAAGTCCAGGCGTTCCGCGTTGCCGCCTTGGACGGAGAGCCCGGCTCCGCTGTTGCTGACGCGCAGGCTGCCACTGCCCGAAGAAGACAGCACGATGGTGAAGCCCTGCCCCCACATTGCGGAGTCACTGATCGTCCCTACCGGACCGTCGAACTCGTTGACATAGGATGCAGCCCCTGGTGATGCGCACGAGGCATCCAGGGTCACGTTGCCCGAGCCATCGACCGCGAACGCAAGGGTGATGTTCCCGGTGTTCTGAATAGGATCTGTCGCCCCATTGTAGGAATGGCTGAAGTCCACCTCGACGAACGCCAGCACGGAGGCGGCGCAGGCCAGCCAGCATCCGGCCGCTGCCACAAGCCCGTTAAAGGAGTGCGGGAGATTGCGCGACCTCATCCGGGGAACGACAGGGCGTGAACGGGGCTTTTCAGCGGCAGACATGGGCTGGGGGAATTCAGGCACAGGTGGAAGGAAGTTGGTGGCCCGTGTCCGCTGCTTGAGGACTTCTTGATGGTCAAAGCTGGCAGTTGGTGAAACCCGAACTCGCCGCCCTGAGGAATTCCGAAGCTCACCGGGATAACCAAACCGCAACATCGGGGGGCCGATCATCCCCGGCGACGGCGCAGCAGGGTCAGGATTCCGATCGAACCGAGCAGGGCTGCGGCGGGTTCAGGAACCGGATTGGCGAAGGTCGCGGTGAATTTGAGATCACCGGTCCCCTGCACCGCAAAGTTGTCCGCAAGGGCATTGCCGCCGGCATAGGGATTCGAGGTACTGTTTCGAAATCCAACCCCGATGTCATTCACGGTGGTTCCCGCATCGCTCGACGAAATTACGGCAAAATAGGTCGTGTTGAAGTTCAGGGTCAGATTGTTGAACGTCCAAGTCAATTGGGTGCCTGCTGGCGCGTTCGAAATGGGGTCCAGATCGATGAAATTGGTCGAACTGCCGACCAGATTGGCCGTGCCGGAGGGATTGGCATCATAGATCAGCAAGTAGGTGGTGTTCCGGCCCGTTGTAGCCGAAGCACCGCCGCTTGACCAAAGCGAGAAACCGGTCAGGTCGATGGTTGAAGTCGATGGGCCGGGATCATCAACCATCCCGACACTCGGCGTGAACGACTGCCCGGTACCCGCGTTGCCTTGGGCGGTGGGTTCGTTGGGTTGGCTGATGACAAACGCTCCATGGGAGGCCGACGTGGCGAGCAGGAAAAGTAGTGAGTAATTACTGAATTTCATGATTTCGGTGGCTGGGTTGGGTTCTGGCTGGGTTGGTTACTTCGAGCGAAAACTCGATTTGGAAGCGCGATTGATAAAACGTTTTTTCACTTACGCCGAGCGCTGTCAACATTGGATTCTAAGTGAGTGCTCCGGGAATCGCCCCCCCAATTAGCAAGACCATCCCAGATCCAGAGTCCCAGCGCTATGATGCCCCCCTTCCCTCCATCGAATTAAGCGTTTGGAACCGCGTGGAAGCACGTGCCGCCCACGCAAGGGATGCCGGTATTCCCGCCCCTCACAAAACCATTCCGCGTCTCTCGGGCCTCGTTGGCGCGCGGATTGAACGGGCCGTTATTTCGCGATCACCTGACCGTTAAGCGTCATCCGCCCGGTCCGCTTGTCGCAGGTGAACGTGTTCTCCCACTGACCCTCCTTCGGCAGGATCCCGAACCACTTCTCCGCCTCCTGCTCGGTCGTCAGCTCCCGGTAGTGCTTGAAGATCATCGACGGCGAATTCCCCGCCTCCAAAGCGACCTGGTCCGCGCTCTTCACGATGGCGATCCGGTAACTGATGAACGAATGCCGTAGCACGTTGCGCGGCCACTCGATCTTGAGCGCACGGGCCAGCGCCGTCATGTCCACGTAGAGATTCTTCGCCGCGACGACCTTGCCCTGCCGCTCCAAGGGGGCCAGCCACACGACAAGGTTGTCGGGGATCGGCACCACCCGGCGCGATGTCGTCTTCGCCTGATCCGCGCGGAGTTCGATGATCCGCCGATCCAAATCCACCGCGGACCAATCCAGCCGGCTCAGCTCGGCCACCCGGATCCCGGTGAACGCCTCGATAGCTAGAATCGGAATCATGCGGGGCGGCGCGGCGTGCAGGATCGCCGCCATCTGCTTGGGCGAGAAGATCGAGTAGTTGTCCGATACGTTCTTGACCAGCTTCACCGTGTCCGCCGCCGTGCCCCGGTCCTCGGGCAGGTAGTTGCGCTCGCGGGCGAAGGAGAAGAACACCTTGATGCAGCGAAGCATCGAGTTGCGCGTCCCGGCCGCCACGTCCAGCGAGCGCAGCCAGGCGTCGATCTCCTGGGAGGTGGCTTCGAGGATCTCGCCGGGGAACTTGGCGGCGAAGCGGTTCAGGGTGGTCCGCAGCTGGCCCAGATAGACCTTGCTTGCCCCATCCTGTTCGCGCTGTAGCAGCATCTCCGCGACGACCACGGGGATCGTGACCTGCCGCAGCACCTTCTTGAAATGCCGGCCATGCTCGGCGGCCATGGCAGCGAGTGATTCCGTTCCGGCAAGCTCGCGGGCGCGGAGGTAGTCCTCCACCGCAGCGACCAGCGGGATGCCGGACTTCTCGAGCATCGTCTTCGCCGCCTTGTAGCTGTCGCGTTCGTGCGGCTTGAGGTCGGTCACGTGCTGCATGCCGGACTGGATCCGCTGCGCCACGAACAGGGCCTCGCGCTTGGCGTCCTCGAGATCGGCAAACACCTTCCGCTCGCGGCGGCCCTCCCGGTAGAAGCTCAGCGTGTAGCGGAGCCGGCCATGGGTTTCGGTCCGGTAGACCGGCACCGCGGCGGACCCGGATTTCACCTTGAGGAACGGCCCCTGTTTTTTGGACCCGCCGGAACGCCTTGCTTTCGAGCGCTTTGCAACTCCCGGAGCCGCGTTTGTCACCACTTTGTCACCACCCCTGCTCATGAGGGTGTGGAGGTTGTCAACGGGGCCGGGGATGGAACCCGTAACCCGTTGATAGAGAAAACATACGCGCGAGAGGACTCGAACCTCCACGGGGTTGCCCCCACTAGAACCTGAATAAATCAAGGTCACAATAACCAACTAAGCATCAATTCCCATTTTTCAGCGTTTTTCGGGTTTTTCTGGCTATTCCCGCAGTTTTGGGCACACATAGGCACAGTTAACCAACTCGACCCCATAGAACCATGGCCGCAAAAGTAGCACTCGAAATCGTTTACATGGAATCCCGCAAATGATGGCGCGTGGATGTCCCCGCCAGCATGAACGACGGCAAGCGGGTCCGGGCGAACTTCAAGACCAGAGAAGCCGCCCGCGATTACATCAAGAAGATCGAAGGCACGCCCGAAGCTGACCGAAAGGTGATCGACCCGCGACTCGCGAACGATGCCAACACGGCCCGCGAGCGAATCGAAGCGGCTGGACTCGACATGACGCTGGCCGAGATCGTCGCCGAATACATCGCGGCCCGAAGCACCCTCGACGGTTGCGGCACGCTCGCTGCCGCTGTTGCTGCTTTCCGTGCATCGCACGACACCCGGACGGCATCGAAGCTGATGGGTGAGGCCGTCGCCGACTTCATGGAGATCAAGCGCGAGACCTTGCGCGATGCCACCGCGAAATCCTACGCCTACACGCTGGAGCGCACCCTGCTGCCGCTGCACGACACCAACCTTGCCGACGTAACCACGGACGCGCTAGCGGGGATCCTGGGCCACCGGAAACAAACGG
>CAMCYK010000195.1 GCA_945883695.1 Akkermansia muciniphila
GGGCTTCGGCGGTGGCGCGGAGGGTGCGGACGGGGGTGCGGGCGAGGACGAGGTCGCCTTCCGAGACTTGCAGCGGGTAGAGCGGGAACTCGCCGGCGGCGGGGAAGTAGAAGGCGAGGCGGAGATTGAGCACGCCGTAGGGCTTCAGCTCGTGGGTGCTGGACGGGGTGGCGGCGAGGCCGTCGAGCGGGATCGCCCCGGCGGGGATCTGCGCGAGGGCATCGATGCGGCGCCCGGCACCGGAGGGATTGGTGACGACGAGCGACGCGCCGTAGGGCACGCCGGCGAGGAAGTCGCCGGTGATGCTGTTCTCGATCTGCCGGCCTTCGACGGTGCGGAAGCGGTCGTCGAGGCGGTGGAAGGTCTGGCGGACCAGCACCGGGGCGTCGGGGGCGATCTTCTGCGTCTCGCGGGTGTCCTTGTAGAAGAGCAGCATCGGCTCGCGGGCCTTCACGCGGAGGGTGGAGCCGTCGACCTTGGTTTCGGGGCGCGCGGCCTTGAAGGGCAGGTCGAGCAGGGCGAGGCAGAACAGCGCCTCGTTGGCGTGGGAGGTGCAGGCGTTGAAGTTCGGCGAGAGGAAGCCGCCCTTGCCGTCCCAGGTCGCGAGGTCGAGCCAGAAGCGGTTGAGCGGGATGAAGGACTCGTCGGTGGCACCCCGGTGTTTGTAGTAGTTCGACTCGTGCCAGAGCCGGGTCTGGTCGCGGTCGGAGCTCCAGGAGGGGCGGGCGGCGGGGGAGTTGAAGGGGGCGCGGACGGGTCGGCCGGTGGCGTTGGGAAGCTCGGGTGCTTCGCCGGCGAAGGGGTCGTCCATGACTTCATCAACCCCGCCACCGCCACCGGCCGCGAATGGATCGGTTGCGGAGTCGCTATCGCCCGAGCTGACGATCTGGCCTACAAACTGGTCGACTAGGTCCATGTTTGTTGCAGAGTTCCTCACGAGGAGCGTGTTGCTGCCACGGAAGAACTTGGCCGAGCTTCCCTCGGGGAATTTCACCCCGATGTCTCGAAAGAGATCCTCTAATGATTTCTTGCCTTGAGCAGATGTCGGATCATCGACGCCGGCGAGTATGGCGGGAAAGTTTGCAGGAACGCTGTAGGAGCGGGTAAGCAGGTCTTCATCGGTTTCGGTGGCCGGGACCAACGTGACGGCGAATTCATCGACTCTGAAGCGGAGCCTAGTGTTGCCGACGATGTATTTGAGTGCTTCTGATACCGGAACATTTCGAAGTCGAAGTTCTTTGATGCGGAGCGCTCCGGGGTCTTGAGCTGCTCCGAGTCCACCCGCTGCATCTGCGTCGAGTCCCGCATCTCCACCAGAGCTGCGTGGTTTCCGGATGACGAAGTTGATGCCCTTCTTGCTGGGATCAAGCTCCGCGGAGTCGAGTTCCATAGTACGGAGGCGAAGGAAGTCGATCGCTTCTTCTACCGAGGTATCCTCGAAGTCGATCTCGGGGATGATGATGGTCTTGAGCTTGTCCAAGATATAAGTGGCTCCACCCGCAATTCCCGCCATTTCCCTGCCTTCCTCCATCCGGTTCCTCGCCAACCCCAGCGAATCCTCGGTGGCGAGGTCGGTGCCGCGGAGGGTTTGGGTGAAGAGCAGGGTTTCCTCCTCCGGGGTCGGGGCTTCGAGGTCCCAGCGTTGCTTGAGCTCGGTGGCGACGCGGACGCGGGCCTCGGGCATGGCTTGGGCGAGCAGGGCTTTCTCGGCGGCGTTGAGGCGCTGCCAGGCGAAGGGGCGGAGGTGCTTGAGGAGGTCCCGGCCGAGCAGGATGTCGTCGATGACGGTGGGCTCGCGCTTTTCGGCGAGCATCGGTTTGACGTGCTTTTCGAAGAAGGCGGCGTCCTTGCGGGCGAGGAAGAGGTGGAGCTCGTGGCAGGCGTGCTCGGAGAGGAAGGCGAGCTTCGCGGGCTCGTCGAGCGAGGGCCAGTCGAGGAGCGGGAGGAAGTCGTTCAGGCGGGCATCGCCGGTGGCGCCGAAGAGGAACTGGTGGGCTTCCGCGAGGGTGGTGAAGGCGCGCCAGTCGGCGTCGATGACGCTTTCGATGGCGGCTTCCGCGCCCTTGGCGAGGGCGGCGGCGCGGCGGGTGCCGACGTGGTGCTTGGCGGCATCGAGCGGCCGGGCGAGGCGGCGGTCGCGCAGCGGGGTGTCGTTCGGCGCGAGCGGCAGCACGAGATGGTGGCGGCCGGCGGGATCGGCGGCGACGATGTCGATGAACTGGCAGGTGGCGAAGTCGGCGGCGGGGACGCGGACCTGGCCGTTCGCCCCGACTTCGAGGTCGTAGCGGAGGACGGAGGAGGCGGCGAGGAAGTCGAGGCTGGGGCCGCCGTCTTCGCCGGCGGGGCGGGAGGAGGGGGCGGCGGAGCCCATCGGATCGCTGAGTTGTTTGCGGGAGAGGCCTTCTCGTTCGCCGCCGCTGGCATCGTCACCGGTTTGTTCGGTTTGGACGAGGTCGTCCTGGCTCCAGCGATTGACCAGCAGGCCGGGGCGGGGGAGAAGGGAGCCGGGGAAGGTTTTGGCGGCGCGGCGGTCGAGAATGTAGCGCATCTCGTCGCCGAGGCGGCGGTCTTCGAGGTAGCCGTTGCCGGTGAAGCCGGGCTCTAACAGGTCGGGCTGCGGCGGGGCAAAGGGTTGCAGGGCTTCGCCGGCATCCCAGGAGTGGAGGTAGCGGCCGCCGAGCAGGGAGACGCGGGTGCCTGGGCTGGCACCTTCGACGCGGACGACGACCGAGCCGGCTTCCAGGGTGGCGGCGGCGATGAAGGGTAGGGCCGGGGCGTGGCGCGGGAGGATGCGGGTGGCGGAGACCAGCAGGCCGTCGCTTTCCGGGCCGGCCGAGACGCGGACGGCGAGGTCCTTGCCATCGAGCGAAAGCGTGAAGTCGCCGGGCGGCAGGCCGCGCAGGACGAGGCGGCGGTTTTCGATGGCGAGCTTGTCGAAGTGATCGCGGAGGACGGTGTTGCCGCGCTTCTCTAACAGGCTGAGGCGGGTCCGGTCGGGGGCGGCTATGAAGCGGACCAGCGGGAGGCGGATTTCCTCGTTGGCGGCGAGGTGGAGGTGGTCGGGGAGATCGCTCCAGCCGCCTTCTTCATCGGGGAAGTAGCCGGCGGGGGAGATGTCGGAGCCGCGGACGTGGACTTCGGTGATGTCGGGCAGCTTGCCGAGGGCGACGATGCCGCGGGCGTCGCTGCGCAGGGCGACGGGGATCGTCTCGGCGTGGTCGCGATGGGTGAAATCGAAGTTCAGCGGGCGGTTGGCGAGCGGCTCGCCATTGCGGCCGCGGAGCTCGAGGCGGTGGCCGTCGGTGTCGCGGGTGAAGAAGGCGGCGCCGATGCGGCCGGTGTTGAGGATGCCGTTCATGGCGTAGTCCTGCTCGGCGCGGAGGGCGATCGGGTCGGCGCCGTCGCGCGGGGTGACGGTGCCGGTGAGGCGGAGTTTGAGAGAAAGGGCATCGGCCGGGACCTGGAAGGGCACGAACATCTGCGGCGCGAGCTTGAGGTCGCTGCCGATGACGCGCTCGGTGGTGAGGCCGCCGACGAGGGTGGCGACGAGGGTGAGCGAGGGTTTTTCGATCCACTCGAGCGGCAGTTCGTGGCCGTGGCTGGCGAGCTGGAGGCGGAGGAAGAGGTTCGCGGGGCGGTCGGCGAGGAGTTGCTCGCGGTCGAGGTGGAAGCGGGCATTGAAGGCGAGGTCGTCGGTGCGCGGTTCGAGCGCGAGGGGCACGGCGAGCTTGCCGTGGCGGACCAGGCCTTCGCGGCGGGCGGCGGCGTCGCGGTCGGGGATGAGGATGCGGCCGGCGGGGTCGGGCTTGAAGACCTCGGTGCCGAGGGCGACTTCGGCGTCCTTGAGCAGGGTGCCGGCGGCGCTGAAGACGCGGACGCTCTGGCCGCGGGCCGTGCGCTCGACGTAGGGGATGAGGCGGCCCTTGCGGATCAAGGCGCGGGTGGCGACGCCGCGGGAGACGCACTCGACGATCCACGCGCCGGGGCCGGCGAGCTCGGGGAGATCGATGGACTCGCGGTGGAGCACGACGGGCGGCTGGGCGAAGGTGAGGCGCCTTTCGTGGTGGGGGACGAGGCCGTCGAGGTCGAGGTCGACGGGCGGCTCGGAGCCTTCGCGCTCGATCCAGGCGGGGAGGTCGAGTTCGAAGACGCGGACGAGGAGTTCCGGCGTGTGTTTCAGGTCGAGCGCGAGTTTCACCGCGGCATCGGCGGGCAGGAGGACGGGCTGGCCGGGGGCGAAGGCGATGCGGGTGTCTTTCTGGAGTTCGAGGACTTCGGCGGGATCGAGTTCCGCGCCCCAGCGGACGGGATCGGCCCCGGCGAGGAGCTTGGCGCGGGCGTGGAGGCGGCGGAGGGTCTTCTCTTCGAAGTAGGGCTTGAAGGTGTCCGGCGTGTCGGCGGCGGCGAGGAAGTGCTGGAGGTAGGCTTGGATCAGCGGTTCGTCGTCTTCGACCGGGTCGCAGCCGGTGGCGGAGCTGAAGGTGCGGGTGGTGTTGAAGATGACCTGGCCCTTCGGGAGTTCCTTGATGAGGAGCAGCGGGTGACGCTCGCGGGGCAGTGCGAGGTAGGCGAGGAAGTCGTCGAGCGGGAACTGGCCGAGTTCGCGCTGGAGGCGGAGGTGGTGGAAGAGGACGTGGCCGGCCAGCGAGGGGTCGCCGAATTTCCGGGTGACGACGAGTTCGCGGCAGGCGGCGAGGTGGGCGGCGTGGGCGGGGAGATCGAGGGCGAAGTCGGTCTCGCTGCCGGGGCGGAGGGTTTCGAGGTAGCGGGTGGCGAAGGATTCGTAGGCGGCGAGGTCCGGGCGGGCGGCGAGGAGTTCGTCGAGCTGCGGCCGGGTGAGGCGGGCGAGGAGCTTGATCGAGCCGGGGTGGAGGGGCGGGAGTCGTCGAACTTCAGGTCGAGCAGGCGGATCAGGGCGTCGATGGATTTCCGCGGGTCGGCCTCGTAGCGGAGCAGGAGTTCGCGGGTTTCGAGGGTCTGGTAGCCGTCGAGGGAGATGCCGCTGTTCTTCACGGCGGCGGCGGCTTTCCAGTCGGCGAGGGTCTGGCGGAAGGCGTCGGCGCGGCCGGCGAGCTGGTGGTGGAGGGCGTGGTGGAAGAACCAGTCGCGGGTCTTTGGTACCAGCCGGGCGAGGGCGACCTCGCGGGTGGCGGGATCGGCGAAGGCTTCCTTGAAATCGAGGTCCGCGGCAGCGAGGGGCAGCGCGAGGAGGAGGGAGATGAGGGCTTTTCGCATGGTGGAGATGTAGGGAAGCGGGAGGGGGATGGGAAGGGTGGAGAGGGGGCGTTTCGGATTTGGAACGGTAAGGGGTGGATGGGCAGGGATCTGCGGCGGGTCGACGAGGGGGGGAGACGGCTGGCGGCGAGACGCCGCAGCCACGGGTGGGGGGCACCGCTTCCAAAGCGACATGGCGATGGTCCCGCGGCATCCTGCCGCGTGTCGGGGTAGCGGAAGGCTTGCGGCGAGACGCCGCAGCCACGGGGGGCGGATCCAACTGCTGGTGGGAGGGCGAGGGGGCGACCTTTCGGCAATGCGGGCGGGGTCGGGCAGCGGTGTCGGGGGACCATTCTGCGGGCCGGTGGCTCCGCGCCCCCAGTGGGGAGGCTTATCGCCCCGGGGATGCTGAAATTGATTGGCCAAGCGGATTCCGGGGGCTAGGCTGCTCTTCCCGAACGGGACGATATGGCTGTAGAAGGATTGGAATTGGCAAAGGCGTGCGCGAAAGCGGCGGATGAAATCCAGGCGGAGAAGATCCGCGTGTGGGACTTGCGCGGACTTTCGAATTTGACCGATTTCATGGTCGTTTGTTCGGGCTCCTCGATGCCGCACCTGCGCGCGATCCTGCGCGACGTGCGGGGTCACGTCGAAGACTGGCACGGCGCGAAACCGGCGAACGCCGAGGGCAACGCCGACACCCGCTGGGTGGTGCTGGATTACATCGATGTCATGGTCCACGTGATGCACGAGGAACTGCGCGACTACTACGGCTTGGAAGAGCTGTGGGCGGACGCGAAGGAGATCGATTGGAAGGGTTGAGTTTCTCCGGTCTTGCGTCTTGCGTCTTCTCGTCTTCTGTCTTGCTGCGTGCGCATTGAGATTCTGAACACCGGGACGGAGCTGCTTCTGGGGACCACGCTGAACACCCACGGCAAGTGGTTCGGCGAGCAACTGTTCAAGCTGGGGATGCGGATCCAGCGGCTGACCACGGTGCCGGATGGGGATGCCATCACCGAGGCGCTGCGCGAGTGCGTGGGCCGGGCCGACGCGGTGATCGTGACCGGCGGGCTGGGGCCGACCAGCGATGATCTGACGCGGGAAGCGACGGCCGCGGTGGTCGGGGCGGAGCTGATCGAGGACGAGGCGGCGCTGCGCTCGCTGGAGGCGTTTTTCGCGGCCCGCAACAAGGCGATGGCGGATTCCAACCGCAAGCAGGCGCAGGTGCTGGTGGGGGCCGACGTGCTGCCGAATCCGAACGGGACCGCGCCGGGGATCTACGTCCCGCCGCGGCTGAACCAGGCGGCGAATTGCGCGGTGTTCCTGCTGCCGGGACCGCCGCGCGAGCTGTATCCGATGTTCCGCGACGAGGTGGCGCCGCGCCTGATCGCGCTGGCCGGGCTGTCGATGCCGCCGGGGATGCTGGAACTGCGGCTGACGGGGATCGGCGAGAGCGACTTGCAGCAGGAGATCGATGCCAAGCTGGCGGCGATCCCGGGGCTGGAGGTCGGCTACTGCGCGCGGATCGGCGAGGTGGATCTGCGGCTGATCGGCCACAAGGAGGCGGTGACGGCCGGGCGGGAGATCGCGATGTCGATGTTCGCGGAACTGATTTTCTCGGAAGACGGCTCCTCGCTGGAAGCCACGGTGGTGCGGATGATGGCGGAGCGCGGGATGAAGCTGGCGACGGCGGAAAGCTGCACCGGGGGGCTGATTGCCAACCGGGTGACCGACGTGCCGGGGAGCAGCGAGGTGTTCACCCATGGCTTCGTGACTTACGCCAACGAGGCGAAGCGCGACGTGTTAGGCGTGCCGCAGGCGATGCTCAACGAGCACGGCGCGGTGAGCGAACCGGTGGTGCGGGCGATGGCCGAGGGTGCCTTGAGGGCGAGCGGCGCCGACGTGGCGGTGGCGGTCACCGGGATCGCGGGGCCGGGTGGTGGCACGGCGGAGAAGCCGGTGGGAACGGTGTGGCTGGCTTGGGCGGCGAAGGGACGCGAAACGGTTTCGCTGCGCCAGATCCATCCGCGGAACCGCAAGGATTTCAAGCTGGCGGTGAGCCAGGCGGCGCTGGACGGGGTGCGGCGGGTGGTGGGGTGAGGCGCCAACCGTCCAAGCGGACTGAAGATTTGACTGCGGAAAGGAAGTGGAGAGTCGCAGTCCATCTCTGCTTCGCTCCGGTTGCGGTCCAGTACGCCGAACGAAGAGCCGGAGACCATAGGATGGCTGCCGTGCTTTCGGGTATATCGAGCGGACTGAAGTCCGCGGTCCAGCACGTCGCACGTCGGGCGGAGCTGCCTTAAAACGGGATGTCGTCGGAGGAGTCGGGCTCGTTGTCGAACTGAGAGTCGAAGGAGGAGCTGGCGGGATCGCGCTCGACGCGGGGCTCGCCGTCGCCGCCTTCGCCCTTGGTGAGTTTCCAGGCGTTGAGGTTCACGTAGAAGCGCTCCTTGTACTCGCTGCCGCGGATGTCGAACGCGACCTTCACGGAGTCGCCGATCTTGACACCGTCGAGCATGGAGATCTTGTCCTTCACGCACTCGAACTTGAGCATCTGCGGATACTTGCCGTCCGGCACCTCGACCACGAACTCGCGCTTGGCGAAGCCGCTGGCGAAAGTCTGGGTGTCGAAAAGCTGCTTGAGGGTTCCTTCGAGTTCGAATGTCTGGGCCATGGCGGGAATGAGGTTCAGCGGATGTAGTGGAGGACTTGGAAGGCGTCGTGGATTGCCACGACTTCGGGATCGGCAAAGAGGTGTTCGAACTCCGGGAAACGGGTGTCCCCGGAGTGCGGTGCGTGGACCCGGGATACCAGCAATTCGTCGAGCTTGTCGAGAAACGCGGCGTAAATTTCCGCGCCGCCGATGATGAAGACCGGGCCGTCGACCGCCGGGAGCTGGTTCGGCGTGTGGATGACCTCGACGCCCGCGGCCTGCCAGGCGGGGTCGCGGGTCAGCACGATGTTGCGGCGTTTCGGCAGCGGCCGGCCGATCGATTCGTAGGTCTTGCGGCCCATCACGATCGGGTGGCCGGAGGTGGTCCGCTTGAAGAAGGCAAGGTCTTCCGGCAGATGCCAGGGCAGGGTCCCGTCGCGGCCGATCACGCGGTCCGGGGTCATGGCGACGATGGCGATGAGCTTCATAACGACACTTCCGCCTTGATGTGCGGGTGGGGATCGTAGTTTTCCAGCCGAAAATCGTCGAAGGTGAAGCCGTCGATTTCGGTGACCGCCGGGTTGATCCACAGCGTCGGCAGCGGGCGCGGGTCACGGGTGAGCTGCTCGTTGGCCTGGGCGAGGTGGTTTTTGTAAAGATGGAGGTCGCCGAAGGTGTGGATGAACTCGCGGGCTTCATAGCCGCAGACCTGGGCGAGCATCTGGATCAGCAGGGCGTAGGACGCGATGTTGAAGGGCACGCCGAGGAAGAGGTCGGCGGAGCGCTGGTAGAGCTGGCAAGAGAGTCCGGGGCGATCGGATTCCGGTTCGTGGACGAAGAATTGGAACAGGCAGTGGCAGGGCGGCAGGGCCATCCGGTTGAGCTCGCCGGGGTTCCACGCGACGACGATATGGCGGCGCGAATGCGGATCGCCCTTGAGGCCGTGGACCAGCTCCGCGATCTGGTCGATCGTGCGGCCGTCGGGGGCGGGGAAGGATCGCCACTGGCGGCCGTAAACCGGGCCGAGCTCGCCTTCGGCATCGGCCCACTCGTCCCAGATCCGGACGCCGTTCTCCTTGAGGTAGGCGGTGTTGGTCTCGCCTTTGAGGAACCACAGCAGTTCGTGGATGATCGAGCGGAGGTGGAGTTTTTTGGTGGTGAGGCAGGGGAAGCCCTCGCGGAGGTCGTAGCGGGCCTGGCGGCCGAAGACCGAGAGGGTGCCGGTGCCGGTGCGATCGGCGCGGGATTCGCCGTTCCGGAGAACGTCGCGCAGGAGATCGAGGTAATGGTTCATGCCGGGAATTTTGGACCGCGTGAGGCGGCTTGCCTAGAGGCGAATTCGGCAGTTTGATGGGGCGTGTTGAAGATCCGAGAAGCGCGACCCGCCGATGCCTCCGTCATCGCCGACTTCAACTCCCGGCTTGCCTGGGAAACCGAGCAACGCCGGCTGGCAAGCGCCACCGTGCGGCGCGGCGTTGGCGCTTTGCTGGAGGATCCCGCGAAGGGAATCTACTTCTTGGCCGAGGTGGATGGCGCGGTGGTGGGTCAACTGCTGATCACCTACGAGTGGAGCGACTGGCGGGATGGGAATTTCTGGTGGATCCAGAGTGTCTATGTCGCGGCGGACTTCCGGAAGGGAGGTGTGTTCCGGGCCCTGTTCGAACATGTCCGCCAGCAGGCGAAAGACAGGCGGGATGTCTGCGGACTTCGACTCTATGTGGAGCAAAACAACCGCCGCGCCCAACGCGCCTACGAGCGCTTGGGGATGGGCCGTGCGCATTATGACATCTTCGAGCTGGACTGGAGTTGACTGAATCTCAGATCCAGTCGTTCAGTCGCCAACCCCGGGGCGACGGCGGAGCGACTTTTTCTGCGAGGTCTTGCGCTTGTCGGCGACCGAGCGCTGTTTCGAGCGGCGGGACAGCGGGCGGTTCTGGCGGCGCAGCTTTTCCACCTCGTCGATCTTCGCCTGCACCTGGTCGCGGCGGATGCCTTCGATCCGGTCGCAGAGCTCCTCGCGGGCATGGAAACGGTTCATTTCCCGCGAGCGGTGGGCCTGGCATTTCACCTCGATGGCGGTGGGCAGGTGCTTCAGATAAACGCAGGAGGAGGTCTTGTTGATCTTCTGGCCGCCGGAGCCCGAGCCGAGGACGAACTTTTCCACGAGGTCGTCCTCCGCGATGCCGAGGGCGGCCATCCGGGCATCGAGGGCGGCTTGTTTTTCGGGGCTGACCATGTGCGGCGAAGTTCCAAGTGAAGAAGTGCCAAGTGCCAAGAAAAGGCAGGAGCTAGCGTGGCTATTCCGGCGCTGGATTGGGGGTTTGGGGCGACGGGGCCTTGGCGGAGACTCGTTGGATGTAGGCTTTCGCTGCGTCGCGGATCTGGGGGGCAAGGTTGGCCTCCGGCTTGGCGAAGGGCGGGACGAACCACGGGTAGCTTCCTAACAGGTCGGTGGCGACGGCGACTTCGCCGTCGCAAGTGTGCTCGCCGCAGCCGATGCCGATAGTCGGTACGGGGAGCTGTGAGGTGAGCCAGGCGGCGGTGGCGGGGATGACGCTTTCGAGCACGATGGCGAACACGCCGGCATCGACCAATGCAAGCGCTCCCTCCAGCAAGTCGGCGCTTTGCTCCGGCGTCTTGCCCTTCTTCTTGTAGCCGCCTTCTTCCAGCACGCGCTGGGGCAGCATGCCGAGGTGGCCGCAGACGGGAATGCCGGCGTGGACGATGGCGCGGACCTTGTCGGCTTGGCGGAGGCCGCCTTCGAGCTTCACGGCTTCGGCCCCGGCGGCGACGAGCTTGCGGGCATTCGCCACGGCGGTCGCGGGATCCGGGTAGGTGCCGATGGAGAGATCGCCGATGACCAGCGCGCGCGGCTTGGCCCGGGCGACGGCGGCCACGTGGTGGATCATCTGCTCCAGCGTGACGTGCGTGGTGTCCGGGTAGCCGAGAACGACCATGCCGAGCGAATCGCCGACCAGCAGGGCATCGATGCCGGCCTCGTCAAAGAGCCGCGCGGCCGGGTAGTCGTAGGCGGTCAGCATCGTCACCGGCGCGCCGGAATTTTTCCGGGCGGCGATAGCGGCGGCTTTGTCGGGTCCGGACAATTTTTTTGGGGAATTGGGAGATTGGGAGATTGGAAATTGAGGAGAGAGTCAGGTTACCAGACGGCTTGGACGGTGACGAGCGGCGGCTCGCGAGAGTCGAGGTGGCGGAGGTGTTCGGCAATCGAAACCTGATCGCCGGGAAGGACGAGGTCGGGCCGGATGTCGGCCAGCGGCTGGAGGACGAAGCGGCGCGAGGTCAGGCGCGGGTGGGGGAGATCGAGCAGTTCTCCGTCGATCCGCTGGTCGCCGAAGTAGAGGATATCGACGTCGATGACCCGCGGGGCGTTTCTTTCCGGCGATGCGGCGCGGCCGAGGCGGAACTCGATCGCCTGGGTGGCGTCGAGCAGGTCGTGAGCGCTGCCGGCGTAACGGATCTCGACGACGGTGTTGTAGAAATCCGGCGACTCCGGCGGGCAGGCGACCGGCTCGGTCTGATAGATCGGGGCCTGGAGCAGGCTGCCGGACTCGGCGATGCGTTGGAGCAAATCGCGCGCGTCCTGCAAATGGCGCAGCCGGTTGCCGAGGTTCGAGCCGAGGGCGATGCCCGCGGAGACGGAAGACTTCGAGACGGAAGACGGAAGACTGGAGATCTGCGGTTTTCCGGGCATTTCTGGTCTTGGGTCTTCAAGTCTTGCGTCTTGAGTCTATTTCAGCCCCAGCACGTCCTGCATGTCATAGATGCCGGGCGGCTTGTCGTAGAGCCAAATCGCGGCGCGGACGGCGCCGGCGGCGAAGGTCATGCGGGAGCTCGCCTTGTGGGTGAGTTCGACGCGTTCGCCATCGGCCGCGAACATCACGGTGTGGTCGCCGACGACGTCGCCGCCGCGCAGGGTGTGCATGCCGATCTCGCGCGGCGGACGCGGGCCGACGTTGCCGAAGCGGCCGTGGGCGATGTCGTCCTCGTAGGTCGTGCCGGTTTCCTCGTTGAGGATTTCCAGCAGGCGGCGGGCGGTGCCGGAGGGGGCGTCGATCTTGTGGCGGTGGTGCATTTCCGTCACCTCGATGTCGAAGCGGTCCTGGGTGAGGATTTGCGCGGCCTTGCGGGTCAGCCAGAAGAGGGTGTTGACGCCGACCGAGAAGTTCGGGGCGTAGACGATGGGCAGGGTCTTGCCGGCCTCGCGGATCGCGGCGCGTTCGTCATCGGTGTGGCCGGTGGTGCCGATCACCAGGTGGGTGCCGTTCTTCAGCGCGGCATCGAGCAGCTCGCGGGTGAACTTGTGGATGGTGAAGTCGATGACCGTGTTTGCCTGGGCGATCGCGGCGGCGAGGTTTTCGCCCGCATCGTGGGTGGCGGAGACCAGCACGGCGGGTTCCTGGTCGGCCGCCTGGATGACGGCTTGGCCCATGCGGCCGGACTTTCCGGTGACGAGGAGTTGGATCATAGGGAGTCGTGGTCGGGCCTGTAATTGCCGTTCGGGCCGGGTTCGTAAAGCTTGAGCCCCAGAATCGCTGCCATCAGCGGAAAATGA
>CAMCYK010000196.1 GCA_945883695.1 Akkermansia muciniphila
CGCTGGCGGTGTTCCGCGGCGAGCCCGCGCTGGCCGGGCGCCTGCTCGACGCCGGCGCGCCGGCCGAAGGCCTGACCCCGGACGGCGACCAGGTGCTGCCGTGGGCGATCCGTCACGGCCGGCTGGTCTTCGTCCGCCGGCTGATGGAAGGCGGCGCGGACCCCCACCAGAAGGATCCCGCCGGCAACCCGCTGCTCCACGTCGCGATCGAAGCCGGCCGCCGCGATCTGGCCGACGAATTGCTCAAGCTCGGCGCCGATGCCGCCGCGGTGAACGGCGCCGGCGAATCGTCGCTGGTCGCCGCCCTGCGCAAGGGCTGGCGCGACCTGATCCCGCCGCTGGTCCGCGCCGGTGCCGATCCGAACCTCGCCGACCGCGACGGCCGGGTGCCCTTGCACGCCGCGATCCACGAGCGCGATCTGCCGCTGGCGAAATTGCTCGCCGAGCTCGGGGCCCGGCCGCTCGGCGGGTCGTGGTCGGCGGCGCTGTGGAAATCCTTCGCCGAGCGCGACCTCGACCTGTGCCGCCTGCTGCTCAACCTCGGGGTCTCGCCGGAAACGCGCGATTCCGCCGGCCGCCGGCCGCTCGAGGTCGCGCTCGACGAGGATCGTGCGGATTTCCTCCACCTCTTCCTCTGCTACGGTGCCGATGGCGACGCGCTTTACTACGAGGCTTCCCGTAGAAAGCTCCGCCACCATGTCAGCCTGCTGCTCGCCCACGGCGGCCAGCCGCGGCCCTTGCCCGCGCCCTTCCTCGACACCCCGCTCGGGCTGGCGATCCGCCACGGCGACGCGAAGGCGGCCACCATGCTGCTCGACCGCGGCACCCCGCCCGACCAGCCGGTCGCGGAAGGCCAGTCGCCCTTGCACCTGGCGATCGTGCTCGGCCGGCCGGGGATCGTGAAAGAATTGCTCAAGCGCGGCATCGACGCCAACGCGCCGCTCGGCCCCGCGGTGCCGGACGCCTTTCTCCAACTGGTCCGCGGCGGCACCTTGCGCTGGCTTTTGCGCAATGACATGAACATCACGCCGATGATGCTGGCGGCCGATTGTGGCTGTCCGGAGACCGCGCGGGCCTTGCTGGCCGCCGGGGCCAAGACCAGCGTCTGGACCCGCCGCAACCGGATGTGGCCGATCAACATCGCCGCCCGCAAGGGCGACGTGAAGATGATGCGGGTGATCCTCGGCAAGGACCCTCACGTCGAGCAGCGGCGGATCGTGGTCGACCTCTCCGACCAGCAGGCGGTGCTCGACGATTCGTCCGGCTTCGAGCTCTACCGGAGCAAGATTTCCACCGGCCAGAAGGGCTACGCGACGCCCGCCGGGACCTTCGCGATCACCAACAAGTACCGCAACTGGACCTCGACCATCTACGCGGCCAGCATGCCCTGTTTCCAGCGGCTGAGTTGCAGTGATTTCGGCTTTCACCAGGGGCACGTCCCCGGCTATCCGGCGTCCCACGGCTGCATCCGCGTGCCACCCGGCAACGCGCAGAAGCTGTTCGCGCTGACCGAGCTCGGCGACCGGGTGGAGATCCGGCCGTGAACGGGCGGCAGGATGCCGCCGCGCGGCGAGAGGAGTGTCGACCACAGGTCGACACTCCTTAGGTCGCGCTTCGGCGCGGAGGAGCAGGCGGAGCTGTTGGAGGAGGCGCGGGCGCGGCCTCCGGAGGGCTTGAGATAAGGAGTGTGGACCTGTGGTCAACACGGGTGTCGCCGTGCAGGCGACCTGACACCGCCGGGCGGCATCCTGCCGCCCGACACCGCCGCCTTGAACGCCTCCCCCGACCTGCTAGACCGGTCCGGCCATGCCGGACCCCGCCACCCGCTTCATCGATCTCGCGACCCGTCCGCTGGAAGGCGAGGCCCGCGAGATCGCGGCGGTGGAACTCGCGGCACGGCTGGCGCATGGCAAGCCGGACGAAGCGGAAGTCTCCGCGGTGGCCGCCCGGCTCGCGGCGGCCAAACCCGCGGCCGCCGGGGGTTTGTTCTGGATTGCCGGAGCGGCCATCTTATTCCTCGCGATCGCGCTTTGGCGGCTCGTGCCGGAGCACTGGGAGGAGGGGCGGCTGCTGGAGTGGATTCACGGGCAGGGGCGCGACGGGAAGCACCACGAGCGCGTGCTGGCGGCGATGGGACCGGCCGCGGCCGACGTGCCGCTGCGGGGGCACTGGAATCCGGAACAGAGGAAAGAACAGATCGAGGCCTTGTTGCAGGAAGACCCATCGGATCCGGCGCGCTATTTCCTCGCCGTTGATTGGTACGGCACCGTGAGCCACGATGCGGTGCCCGCGGATTACCAGGCCCGCTGGAAGCAGATCGATCCCGCCAACGCGCTGTGGCCCTTGCAAGACAAAGACGTTTTTTACCCTGGAACCCTTATCCTGATCCGCGAGGCGGCGAATTGCGCAAGGTTTCAGTCCTACTCGGCACAGATCAACCAACGGCAGCAACGCTCCTTGCCGCCCGACGGAACGCTGAAACGCCTTCATATGAGGCGGGTGCTATCGGGCTTCTCCGAGATCCACGACTCGTCTTGGCTGAACCAGTTCGTGAAGAATGCGGCTCAAACGGCCGCAATCCAGAGAACGGTGGGAGACGAGCATGGGCTGCGCGAATTGATCCAAAACCTGCGCAAGGTCTTGCGAATGGTCCTGCAAGACGAGGCGCCCGGGATGAGCGTGGTTTATCTGGAGCCGGGAAACATTTTCAAACTCGTTTTGATCGCGGGAAGCACGGGTTTGGCCGAAGAAGCCGCTTGGCTGAAACGACTGCAACTCGCGGTGATCGACTCTCGGTCGGTGCGATCCACCGAGTTGCTTTCTCATGCCAGCTCCCTGGTCAAACTCGATTTCCATTACAATCACTTGGCATTCCCAATGGAGGATCTCGAACCGGGCCGGAGGGCGGAATATGCCGTCGCGGACCGCTTCGGCGCGGTGGCCATGGCACTGGTCGGCTTCCTCCTGCTGGCGGCTTGTACCATCGCCCTCGGCTCACGGGGTGCGGCGGTGCGCGGGCTGGCCCGGGGCTTGATGCCGTTGTTCCGCCGCTCCGACCGGGCCTGGCTGATCGGGCTGGGAGTCGTTTTCCCGTTGCTCTGGTGGCTCGGCATCGTCGTGTTTTCACCACTCGGGTGCCGCGACATCGGACTGAACTACTACGGGTTTCGTAGTGTCCCTCTGATGCAGCCTTGGCTGTCGCAGACTTTAGGAGGGATGGTGTTCCTGCTGGTCATGCTGTTTCAGACCGGGCGCTGGCGTTGGGGGAAACGAGCCGGCTTTCTGGTCCTGCGGGCGGAGCGGATGTGGATCGGCTGGACGATGGCGCTGGTCGCCGCGCTGTTCATTCCGGCGCAAGGCATTGTCCGCTTGCTGCCGGTCTACCAGGCGGAATTCCTGCTTTATGCCAGCGCGGCGGGAGGCATCCCCCTGCTGTGGCTGTTATGGCGTGCCGCGATGGGCCTCTTCATCCCGAGGGAAAACGCTCTCGGCGGCCAGCTGCAGCTGCGCGTGCTGGTGCCGTGCTTGATCCTGATCCCGCTGCTGATGCTGGCGGCTGTTCCATGGCTCCGGAACAGCGAGCGCCGCTGGGTCGCCCGCGACAAACTCGTCAAGATCGCCCCCTCCGGGATCAGCGGACTGGAAAAGCGATGCGTCGATCCGATCCGGCTGCGCCTGCTGGAGGCGCTTCGCTAGGGTCCGCTCACTCCGCCAACTCCACCTTCACCCGGGCGAAGCGCTTCGGGCTGTCGGCGGGCCAAGTGAGGGTGCGCTTCACGAAGCCGGGGACGGCAGGCGAGAAGGGCGCGGTGGACGAGGTGGCCCCGGCCGGCAGGGTGGTGGCTCCGGCGAGGGTCGACGGCGAAGTGGAGCTTTCCACGAGGTACGAGATTCCTCGTAGCACGGCGTCGTCGCGCCCGGGATAGGACAGCGTGACGGTCCCGCCCTGAAGCGTCAGCACGGGGAGCAGCGGGTGGCCGCCGGGCAGGATCATCGCGCCGCTCTGCGGGTCGCCGCCGAGGGCATACTCGAGCAGGTTTTCCAGGCCGTCGCCATCGGGGTCGTCAGTTTGGCCGGGCGCGGCGAGGCCGTCGGCCCATTCCGCGAACGAAGGCCCGAGCGGGACGGAAAGGCTCGCGGTGACGGCGTCGGCGCTGTCGGAGTCCGCGCTGAGGCTGGCCTCGATCGCCGGCAGGGCCGGCAGGGCGGCCCAGTTCGCGGTGAAGCTGAGGTCCGCGCCGGCGGCGAGGGTCGCCGCGCGGAGATTCCAGGCACCGGTCCCGGCGGCCTCGACGACCCAGCCGGGGGCGGCGAGGGCATCCGGTTGCTGGCCCGGGGGGAAGCTGATGCTGACCGCCAGGTTGCCGGTCAGCTGGCCGCCGCTGTTGGCGATCGGGAACGCGACCTGGCCCGGATTAGAGCGGCGCAAGGTGCCCGGGGTGGCGGCGGGGATGGCCAGGGTGGTCGGCGTGAAATAGGCGGGCATCAGGCGGTGCCCGGCCGGCGCGAGAAGGGTGTCGACCCGGGCGGCGTAGTGCGGGAGGAAGCTGTCGTAGCTTTCGGTCTTCGTGCCCACGGTTCCGATCGCGGAATGGATGCCCACGAGCGCCGGGTGGCTACCTTTCATCATGAAGCTGGGCCCTCCCGAATCGCCGGAAGAAAGGGCGGCGTCGTTGGCCAGGGAGGTGGCGCTGTCGAAGAGCCACGTGATGTTGTGGGTGCCGGCGAACTGGCCGGCCTCGCCGTCGAAAGCCAAGGCCACCGCCCGTCCGCCGCGGGGCGTGCCGTTGGGCGTCTGGCCCAGCACGACCAGTTCCTTCCCGAGGTAGCTTGCGTCGCCGCCCGCGAGATTCATCCACGGGTAATGGGCCAAGGTCGGGGGAAGCGGCGAGGCCAGGGTGACGACGCAGAGGTCGGAAGAGCCCCCGGACCCGTTCGGCACCGCCGCCGCGGATTGGATGGCGCGCTGTACCAGCGAGCCGGTGGAGTCGATGAAGTTAACAAGTCCCGATGGCACCGAGTGGCTGGCGCACAGCAGGTGGCGCGGGGAGACGGCGGTGATCGGCGCGTAAAAGGTGTTGGAGCCGGAAGTCCAAATCCACCAGCCGACTCCGGTGAACTTCGACGCATCGAACAAGAAGCCGGGATTCACCGCGGGCGCCGCGGGGAATCCGGTGAAACGGTCGTGATCCGCCGCCCTGTAGCCTTGGACGGTCAGACCGTGGGCCGGCAGGATGACAGCCAGCAGGAGTGTCAGACGGAACGGGTGATTCACTGGCGCGAAAAATTAACCGCGGATTCGCGGCGCGCCAGTCTTGTTCGAGGGGGGGGGGGAATGGCCCGCGGCGAGGTGGAGGTTCATGGGAGTTAATAGGGAGGAACCAATCTTCGGAAGCCGTGGAACAGGACGATGATGAGGAAGCAGAAATTGCGGATCAGGGAAAGCGGCCACACCGGATAGCACGGCGGGTCCGTGGTGCCCATCCGCTGGATCGAGGACGGATGGATCGGCCAGTCGCGGATGCCGGCGAGCCAGTCGGCGGGCATGTCTTCGGGGCCGGTTTCGATGCCGGCCAGCGAGCCCGCGATGAAGGCGACCGTGTCGGTGTCGCCGCCGGCTTTCACGACGGATTCGAGGGTCGCCCGGAAGTCACCGCGATGGCGGAGCCAGGCGAAGAGGGCGACGGCAGCGCTGTCCGGCGCGAAGCCGCTGACGAAGCCGGGTTTGCGGCTGAAGGGGTCGGCGAATGTTCCGATCTCGCATTGAGTGGCGAGGGCTTCGCGGAGCTGAGGAAAGCGCATCTTGATCTCGCTGCTTTCAACCAGCAATTCGAGTTGGTCGAGGATGGCGGCGGTGTCCGTTCCTTTGCAGGCCAAGGCGGCCGCCGCGGCGATCATCCGGGCGGCTTCCGCCGCGCGGGGATCGCTGTGGGTGATGCGGGTGGAGGCGTCGGTGAAGGTTCGGCGTGAAGTTTCGTCGTCGGCGAAATGAACTCCGATCACCGCGGCGCGCATCATCGGGCCATTGCCGGCCGAGCCCACGCCGCTGCGCGCGGGAGAGATGGCGCACCACAATTTCAAGATCGAGCGTGCCGTCCCAAGGCCGATGCCCGCCGGAATCCCCGCGAACCACCAGCGCAGCCGCCGGGCCAGGTCGCGGGCGAAGCGCTCGGGATCCGCGCCGTGCTTGGCGAGGCTGAGGGCGGTCATGACGGCATGCTCGGTGTCGTCGCTGACCATCCCGCAACCGAAGAGAAAGCGCTGTCGCAGCGGTCCCGGCCAGAGCCGGGCGATCCGCTTCGCGGGGATGCCCTCGGCAGGCAAGCCGATGGAATCGCCGAGGGTGCCGCCGAGGAGGCAGTTGCTGAGGTGAGGATTCATCGGAATCGGATAGAAGAGCGAATGGCGTCCCGATAGGGCCGCTGGACGAAGAACCGGTCATGCCCTCCACTCATCTCGCGTTGCACGTCCATGTGGTCTTCAGCACCAAGGACCGGATGCCCTTGATCACCCCGGAATGGCGGGGGCGGCTGCACGCGTTTCTGGGTGGTGTCGTCAAAAACCTCGAAGCCACTCCGGAGGCGGTGGGAGGCGTGGCGGATCATGTTCACTTGCTGGTTGGCCTCCGGGCGACCCATGCGCTCGCCGAGGTGGTGAGGAGCGTGAAGGCGGTCTCGTCCAAGTGGGTTCATGAGGAAATTGGATTGAAGAAATTCGCGTGGCAGGAGGGTTACGGTGCGTTTTCCGTGAGCCCGTCCCAATGCGAGGCGGTCGGGCAGTACATCGCGGGGCAGGAGGAGCATCATCGCAATTCCGCCAGCAACGCCTCGCGCCGCTGATGCAGGCCGCCTTCGAGGCCGGCGGGGTAGGCGTGGGGGTTCTTCAGGCGGAGGATGCCGGGGTGAAGATGCGAGATCGATTCGCGGCAGCGTTCGCGCGCGGCGGCGAGCGGTTCGGCCGGGGCGATCCGGTGGCCGGCTTTCATGACCGGCTGGAGCAGGTCGACGAATGGACAGCCCGCGGCGATCTCCTTGCGGCGGATCGGATCGGCCGGGTCGACGAGGGTGACCGGCTCCGGCAACGGGTGGTCGATGTCGTGGATCGCGTCGCCGACGAATTCGCCGTCGTGGAGAAAGCGGCGGACTTGCAGGCGGCCGGGAATCGAGCTCTTGGCGCTCTGCTCGCTGAGCTTGATCCGCGGTTGCCAGGTGCCGTCCTCGCGGCGCAGGGCGGCCAGCTTGTAAACGCCGCCGAGCGCGGGCTGGTCGGCCGCGGTGACCAGGTTGGTGCCGACGCCCCAGATGTCGATCCTCGCGTTCTGGTGCCGCAGGCTTTCAATCAGATGCTCGTCGAGGTCGTTGCTGGCGACGATCTTCGCGTCGGGGAAGCCGGCCGCGTCGAGCTTGGCGCGGGCCTGCTGGCTGAGCCAGGCGAGGTCGCCGGAGTCGAGCCGGATGCCGCTGAGCTCGTGGCCTTGTTCGCGGAGTTTGCGGCCGGTGGCGATCGCCCGGTCAACGCCTGCCAGCGTGTCATAGGTGTCGACCAGCAAGGTCGAGTTGTCCGGCATCGCCTCGGCGTAGCGGTCGAAGGCTTCCTGTTCGTCGTCGAAGGACATGACCCACGAATGGGCGTGGGTGCCGCGGACCGGGATCCCGAAGCGCTGGCCGGCGATGACGTTCGACGTGCCCTCGCAGCCGCCGATCCAAGCGGCACGGCTGGCGGTCAGTCCGCCGTCGGGACCCTGGGCGCGCCGGTAGCCGAATTCGAAGACCGGGACCCCTGCCGCGGCGTGGCAAATCCGCGCCGCCTTGGTGGCGATCAGGGTTTGGAAGTTAAGCAGGTTCAGCAGCGCCGTCTCGGCGAGCTGGGCATGGAGGATCGGGCCCTGCACGCGGAGCAGCGGCTCGTGGGCGAAGACGGCCGAACCTTCCGGCACGGCATCGAGATCAAGGTTCAGCCGGAGATCGCCGAGGTAACCCAGGAAGTCGTCGACGAACAGGGGCCGGCCGTTCCTGGTCCGCAGCGTGGCGAGGTAGTCGAGGTCCTCGTGGCGGAAGCGGAAGGCTTCCAGCCATTCGAGCGCCGCCTCCAGCCCGCCGGCGATGGCGTAGCCGCCCTGGAACGGCAGGCGGCGGAAGAACAGGTGGAACACGCTTTCCTGCTCCGCCTTGCCGGCCTGCCAGTAGGCGGCGGCCATGCTGAGTTGATAGAGATCGGTTTGGAGTGGTGACATGGGAGATGGGAGATGGGAGATTGATGATTGATGATTGATGATTGATGATTGATGATTGATGATTGATGATTGAGGATTGGTGGATTTCCTAGAGCTCGAAGAGGAAGCCGCGTTTTAGGTGGGCGTCGTACTTGCGGCGGTCGAAGCGGTGGAGGCGTGCGGGGCGGTGGGCACCGCCGGTGAACTCGTCGAGCGGGACGAGGAAATCGAAGGCGAGCAACTTCTTGCGGAAGTTCCGTTTGTCGACGGGGCGGCCGAGAATGGCCTCGTAGAGGTCCTGGAGCTGGGTGAGGGTGAAACGCTTGGGCAACAGTTCGAAGCCGACCGGTTGGTAGCGGATTTTGCCGCGCAGGCGGTCGAGAGCGGCGCGCAGGATCAGGTCGTGATCGAAGGCGAGGGCGGGCAGCCGGCCGACCTCGAACCAGGTGGCGTCGCTGGCGTCGGTGTCGCCTTTCGCCGGATGCCGGTCGGGACGGACGAGGGCGAACCAGGCGACACTGACCACCCGGCCGCGCGGATCCCGGTCGGGCGCGCCGAAGGTGTAGAGTTGCTCGAGGAAGACGTCGCGCAGGCCGGTTTCCTCTTCCAGTTCCCGGCGCGCGGCGCTTTCGAGGTCCTCGTCCATCCGGACGAATCCGCCGGGCAGGGCCCAGCTCCCGAGAAAGGGCTCGATCCCGCGCCGGATGGCGAGCACCTGCAAGCCGGTGCCGTCGAAGCCGAAGACCACGCAGTCGACCGTCAGGGCCGGGCGGGGATACTCGCAGGTGTGGGCCATCGCGTCGGAAATTAGAAAGTGTATCAATTACACGAAGGCAAGCCGGAACTTTCGCGGTGGTGCCGATGGGCCGTTCCTTTCCTTGCAATGCGCCGCGACTTTCGGATGCTTCCGGCCATGGACACGATCAAGATTCTACTGGGGATGACCGTGGCGCTGCTGCTCGGGGCGCTCGCGATGTCGTGGAAAGGCTTCCAGCAAGAGCAGCGGGACGTGCCGAAGGACGAGCTGGCGCAGGTGCAGCGGGAGATCGATCAGATCCGGATCGAGCGCGAGCGGCTGAAACTGGAGCGCGAGCGCCTGTTGCTGGGCGATGTCGCGAGCCGTGCCGCCGCGGTGCCGGATCCGCTGCCGGCTCCGGCCGCCGCTGTGGCGGCGGCGCCGATGGCGGTGATTCCGGAACCGCCTGCCGAAGCCCCGGTGGCCGCGCCGCCGGCAGCGCTGCCGCCTCCGCCCGCCGATCCGCCGGTGGCAGCCGCCGCGGCAGGCGACGATCGGGCGCGGAAGATCGCCGCCGCGCCGGTGGTGGCGAAGATTTCCGAATGGGTGGAGGACCCGGAGGCGGGGTCCTTCGCGACCATCGAGGTGCTGGATCCGGCTGCGGCGAAGGCGGGGGCGGTGCTGTGCATCCGCCGGAACTCCGGGATCCTCGGCCGGCTCAAGGTGTCGGAAGTCACGCCGGGGGTGGCGGACGCGCCCGTGCAGTTTGGCGACGTGAAGCCGCAGCCGGGCGACGAGTTGATCTTGGAGCCATGAGCGGAGTGTCGCCTTTAAGGCGACATGACGTTGAGTGGAGTGTCGCCTTGAAGGCGACATGACGATGGTCGGGCGGCATCCTGCCGCCCGTGTCGACGGTAGGTCGACACTCCTCACCCCAGCAGCTCGGCGAAGCCGCAAAAGACCCGCGAGCCTTCCTGCGGGGCGGGCGGCATCGGGTCGTCACGGTCGAGGTGATCCCGGCAGGCGGAGTGGAAGTCATCCGGCGTCTTCGCCCGGCGGATGCGGAATTCGAAGTCGGGGTCGTGGCCCTGGGTGACGAAGACCATGGTCTTTTTCATCCGCTGGACATGGCCGAGCTCGTCGAAGCGGGCGGCGGAGGCGGCGAGCTCGTCGTGGAGGAGCAGGACATGTTCTAACAGGTCACGGCAGGTCGGCGCGGGTGGCGGCGTGCCCTCGAAGGCGGCGCGGAGCTGGGCGAACAGCCAGGGATTGCGGATCGCGCCGCGGCCGATCATCAGGCCGGCGGCGCCGGACTTCGCGAGGTAGGCGAGGCCGGTCGGGACGTCGACCACATTGCCGTTCGCGATGACCGGGCAGGGCAGGGTCTCCACGGCGAGCTTCACGCAATCGGGGTGGACCGGCGTGCTGTAACGTTCCTCAACGGTGCGGCCGTGGATCGCCAGGGCGTCGATCGCGTGCTTGCGGAAAATCTCCAACAGCTGCGGGAACTCGTCGTGATGGTGGTAGCCGATCCGCGTCTTGACGGTGAAGCGGCCGGGGATGGCGTCGCGCAGCGCGCCGAGGATGCGGTCGACCTTCGGCAGGTTCCGCAGCAGGCCGCCGCCGGCTTCCTTGCGGCAGACGACCGGCGCGGGACAGCCGAGGTTGAGGTCGATGCCGGCGACCGGATGCTCTAACAGCTCTTTGGCGGTGCGGACCAGCGCGTCGACCTCCTGGCCGATCATCTGCGCGAAGATCGGCCGGCCGGTCGGGTTCTCGTCGATCGAGCGGAGGATCCACGCGTTCGGCCGCGACTCGGGATGGACGCGGAAGTACTCCGTCACATAGACGTCCGCCCCGCCGCGGGGGTGGATGACCCTGAGGAAGGGCAGGTCGGTGACGTCCTGCATCGGCGCGAGGTAGAGCGCCGGGCGATGGATGGGGAGGAGGGACGTCATGGGTGGATGGAAGTCATTCAACCGCAGATGAACGGGATGGACGCAGATGAAAGGCAGGGATGAGAATCCGGGAAGTCGGTTGGAATGCGCGGTGGGAACAACGAAAAGGACGAAATCGGCGAAATCTCAGACGGGATGAATGGATGAAGTTGGGGAAGTGGACGGCGAGTTTCCCGATGGTTTTGTTTTCGGGGAGTCCCGTTGATTCCGTCGTCAAAGCAATCCTGCTTCCTCCCATCTGCGTCCATCCTGTTCATCTGCGGTTTAGAATCATGACCGCCATCAACGCGGCCGCGGAAGTTCGAAGAGATCGGCGGTGTGGCAGTACCAGTCGGGCACGGCCATGCGGCCGACGGGGTGGTAGTGGTCCTGGCGGATGCGGAGGGTGGCGGGGTCGATGAGTTCGTCGCGGACGTGGACGCGGTGGACGATGCCGAGGATCAGGCGGTTGGAGCCGATTTCGAGGATCGAATGGACCTTGCACTCCAGCGCGGCGGGGGCGGCGGCGAGGCGTGGCGGGGCGACGACCGACGAGGGCAGGGTGGCCAGGCCTTCGTGCGCGGCTTCGCTGACGCCGGGCGGGTGGGCGGCGGAGGTGCGGACCATCACTTCGGCGAGGCCGGGGTCGACCAGGTTGACCACGAACTCGCCGGTCCGCTTGGCGTTGCGGGCGCTGTCCTTCGGCGTGCCGTCGTCGCGGTCGCCGGGAGCGAAGATGACGAGCGGCGGGTCGTCGCCGAAGACATTGAAGAAGGAAAAGGGCGCGGCGTTGACCGTGCCGTTTTCGTGGAGCGTGGTGACCCAGGCGATCGGCCGCGGGACGACGAGGCCGGCGAGGATCGGGTAGGCGCGGTCGGCGTGGGTGCCGAGCAGGTCGAGTTCCATGCGGCGGACGATGGGGGAGGACGGGGCGGCGGGCAAGGGCGCGGGGAGCGGTGTACTGGACCGCGGATCTTTAGTCCGCGGAACGGTCCCCTTGGCCTGCGACGGCGTGAAGTAGGCGTAAGCAAGTTGCGTTCGACGCGATCCTGGGGCCGGTGTCTCATGCACGCCGATCATCGGAGGCCTCACTGGCAGGCGATACGGAATGGAATATGGGGGCAGGCCGGAAGGGACCGTTCCGCGGACTAAAGATCCGCGGTCCCGGTGGAAGGCACGATGGGTGCGGACTTGAAGACGAGGCGGACAGTTGGCTTCCCGCTCTGGAGCGTCACGGCTATTGCACACCGCCGTTGTCAAGGTAGTCGACGACTTGCTGGCGCTCGCCGGCGGGAAGTCCGGCGGCCCATTGGCGGGCGGCGGCGGGTTCGTATTCGGCCCACTGGGCGGCCAGGTTTTTCGCGGCCCACAGGCGTTCGTCGCCGGCGGGCAGG
>CAMCYK010000197.1 GCA_945883695.1 Akkermansia muciniphila
GATTCCCAAGACCGGCACCGAGAACTACGGCGGGCCGGTGGTGACCGCCGGCGGGCTGGTCTTCATCGCGGCCAGCCGCGACGAGCACCTGCGCGCCTTCCGTGGAAGATTGCCTGTCCCTTTGAAACCGTCCCTTTGAAACCGTTTTCCGCGTGGAAGATTGCCTGTCCCTTTGAAACCCGTCCCTTTGAAACCGCTCCCTTCGAAGACCAACCGCATTCATAAGGCCGCCTTCAACTGCGCGATCTGGTCAGGCCCGATGCGGCAGCAACCGCCGACGTGTCGCGCCCCTGCGCGGATCCACGCCGGAGCAAGCGCCGCGAGCCCGTGTCGCGGCTCGCCATGCCAGGATTCTTCGCCAGCCTCCCAGTGCTCGCCTGAGTTCGGATAGACGACAATGGGCTTGCCCGTTCCGGCGGCGAGTGCGCGGATCGCTTCGGCGACGATCTCGGGCTTCACGCAGTTGACGCCAACGGCGATAACGTTCGGCACCGGGTCAATGAGCCGTGCGCACTCGACCAGCGGCTCGCCATGGGAGGTGTGCACGCCGTCCGGCGACGTGAAACTGAGCCAGGCTTGCGACTCCGGATGTCGCGCGAGCAGTTCCACAAACGCACGGGCCTCCTCCAGCACCGGGATCGTCTCGCAGGCGAGAAAGTCGGCGCCAGCCGATGCGAGGACCTCGAAACGGCGCGCGTGAAAGGCGACCAGTTGCGCCGCCGACAGACCGTAGTCGCCACGATACTCGGAGCCGTCATGCAAGATCGCTCCATAGGGGCCGACCGAGGCCGCGACGAAGAGCGCGCGGCGGTCTTCCGGGTGGCTTTGTTGATACCGCGCCCGTGCGGATCGAGCGAGCTCGACGGAAAGGCGCAGCAGTCTCGTCGTCTCGTCGTCGTCCAGCCCGATGCCTGCAAAGCCCTCATAGCTCGCCTGGTAACTCGCCGTGGTCGCGCAGTCGGCGCCGGCGGCGTAGAAGTCGTAATGGAGCTGCTCGATGGCCTCTGGCGACGTTCGCAGCACGCGGGCTGACCAGAGTGATCCGGAGATATCACAACCGCGGGCTTCCAGTTCGGTTGCCAGTCCCCCGTCCAGGATCATCGTTGTATTTCCGGGTCGCATCATTGGAAGCCTTGGTGTCAAGCATGCACTCGCGGCAGTGCTGCGGTTGGTGGTCGATACCGGGGTCGGTGGTCTGAATGCCCGAAAGCCAGAGCGCCCATGGTAGCTTGGAGCTTAGGGCATCTCCTTGATCCGGATACGGCGGTATTCCATCACCCCGCGGTCGCCTTCGAGTCCGATCGGACCGTTGGCGGGAAGAGCCAGCGCCGCTTCGAGGACTTCGCCATTGCACGTGCATTGGGCCACGCCGTCCTTCACGGTGACCTCGATTTGGTTCCACTCTTGTGGCTTGTATTGCTTCAACTCCAAGTAGGGTCCGGCGACGAGGTAGTCGCGGCACTGGAGTTGCGGCTTGCGGATGAAGATCCCGCTGTCGGCATTCACCGACGCGCGGAATTCGAGCTTGAGCACGAAGTTTTTCGGAAACTCCGCGACAGTGTAAAGCTGTCCGGTGAGCTTGTCGGCCTCATCGGGGAAGGTCACGGCAATGACCCCGTTGCTGACGATGTAGCGTCCGGCATCGGCGGCTTCGGTTTTGCCGTCCTGCCTGGCGAGGATCGCTCCGGGGTTCGGATCGTCCTTTCCGGTCTTCTCGCGAAAGCACCAACCGGTGAGGTCGGTGCCGTTGAAGAGAGAAATGAAGCCGGGCTCGGGCTTCCAGTCATCCGCGTGAAGGGTGAAGGAGCAACCGAGGGTGATCAGTAGCGTGGCGACGAGGCGGTTCATGGGATGTACTGGTTCGCGGTCGAGTGGAACGCCGACCCGGACCACTAGCCGCAACAGATGGCATAGGTCACGTCTCAAAATCGCTCGTGATTGGAAGACTGCCGGTCCCTCTGAATACTAAAAGCCTGAATAATAAAAGCCCGTCCTCTTGATACGAAGACAGCTGACTCAGCGCCCCGAAACTGCCATCAAGCCGCAGTCAGTCAGTAGACCGACCGCCGCTTGATGGACCGATTTTCCGAGCGCGAGGGTTACGGGTTCTTGATGACCTTCACGTCGTCGAGGTAGGCGCCGAGCACGGGGAATTCGAAGCTCAGTCCCTTGAAGCGCCACTCGAGGCGGACCTGCCGGTTGAGGTTGGGGATGGCAACGACAAGCTGTTCCCAAAGAGCGGTCGTGCTGCCATCCTGAGTGGCGGGCAGCAGGTTCGCGATGACGGCCCCGGTGGTGGGGTCGACGGCATTGACCTCGATCGTGTTGCCGGTGTCGCTGTCCAGGGCCAGGGCGAAGCTCAGCGTGCAACCGCCGGGAATGCCGGTGAGATCGATCATCGGCGAGCGCAACGAGGTGTCGGTGTTGGCGACGATCGCACCGGTGAGGTTGGTTCCCCAGCACTTGGCCGAACCGCCATTGCCGGTGAGGACCGCGCCACCGCCCAAGCTGACGGATTCCGGATCACCGTGATCCCAGGGGGTTCCGCCCGTGGTCACGACGATGAAGTCACCGTTGTCGGCCTCGAAGTTCTCCTCCAGCAGCGGTGGTGGCGGCGGGGCGGATTCCGCCCGCACCCGGACGAAGAGCCGCGGCGCGGTCAGCAGGCTGGGGCTGAGCTGGACGGCCACCGTCTCGATCCCATCGACCAAGGTGCCGGGCGTGAGGACCGCACCTTCGTCCCTGCTCCATGCCAACAGGCTGGTGGAGGTCCAGACCGAGAACAGCTGGCCGGACAGGGCGGGGTCGCGGCGGGTGAAGCTGAAGGTGCCGGCGCTGGTGTCGAGCGGCACGGAGATCGGGTTCGCCGAGCTGCCGAGGGTCGGATTGAGGCCGAAGATGCGCTCGTCGTTGTTGACGAGCCCGTCGCCGTCGAAGTCGGCGGTCGGATTGCTGAGGTCGGCGGGAGCGAAACCGGCGGCCCAGTTGAGGTAATCGACGCTTGGCTTCACCTTGAGCCGCAGGACCGTGCCTTCATTCACGATCTCGTAGCCGGAAATGTCGGTTTCCAGGACCGGAATACCGGTGATCGTGCCAGTGGTCGTGAACAGCGCGTAGCTGGACTCGGTGGGGGTGCCGGTGATCCGGATTTTCGAGCCCACGGCCAGAGTCAGATTCTTGGTCGAGGTCGTGGGCGAGCCGGGAGACAATCCGAGGAAGGCCAGGTTGGCCACGCTGATGACCGAGTTCTGGCTCCCGCCGATCAGCGCGAGACAGCCGCCCGCGTTGACGGTGGTGGCGCCGCTGTAGGTGTTGATGCCTTGGAGTGTCAGCGTGCCGGTGCCGCTCTTGGTCAGGCCGCTGGCTGTCGCGGTGCCGCCGTTGGTCACGCCGCCGGTGATGCGCATGTTGCTGGTGCCGGTGATGGTCGGGATCCGGGAGGTGGCGCTGTTGCTGAGCGCATATCCGCCCACCACCAGGGTGTTGCCGGGGCCATTGACCGTCGTCGTCTGGTTGTTGGCCAGAGTGTTGGTCAGCACACCGCCAAACGTCAGGGTGGAGTTCGTACCATTGAGTGTGATGGTCGGGTTGCCGCTGCTGCTGACGGTTCCCGCGCCGAAGGTCAGGTTGTTGGTTCCTCCGAACGTGAAGGACCCGGCGATCGTGACGGGGTTGTTGGTGGGGACCGTGATCGGGCCGGTGGGGACGTCGATGGTCCCTGCGGTGAGGGTCACGGTCCCGGTGCCGAAGGCCGTCGCGCTGTTCACCAACAGCGTGCCCGCTGTCAGGTTGACGCCTCCGCCGTGGGTGTTGTTGCCGGTGAGAACCATGGCGCCGGTGCCGGACTTCGTGATCCCGCCTGCCGCACCAATGAAGTTCTGGGCGAAGGTGGTGCTCGGGTTGTCGATCACGAAGGTACGGCTTGCCACAAGGTCGCTCGCCGCGGTGTTGCTGAACGTGAAGTCGCCGGGACCGCCGATGCGGAGGGCGCCGGCCGGGACGATCGGGTTGGCCAAGGTGCGGGCCGTGGCATCAGCGCCTTGAAGGGTCCCGCCGGCGAAGGTCAGCGGTCCGGTCCCGATCGAACTGCTGGTTCCGATGGTCAGGACCACCGTGCCGCTGGGAAGGGTGGTGCCGCCGTCGTAATCGTTGCTGCCCGGCAGGCTCACCAGACCGCCGATGATGGCGGACTTGCCGCTGCCGGTCAGCGCGTTGGTGTTGGCCATGGTCAAGGTGCCACCGCCACCGCCGAGACGGTAGAGGGTGCCCGCGGGCGTCAGGGTGCCGGTGTAGGAGACGTCGCTGACCGCGCCGAGATAGGTGTTCAGGTTGGCCGTGCCGAAATCGAAGTTGTTGGCGGCGTAGTTGTCGGCGGCGATGACACCGTTGGAGGATTCCAGGATCCGGGTCGACAAGGCGGTCGGGATGTTGGCGGCCCCGAAGGAGGGGCCGAACACCAGCGCGCCGGGAGCGGTCAGCGTGACGTCGGCACCCGTTCCGTTGAGGGACGCCAGCGATTCGGCCTGGATGATGCCTTCGGTGAGGATCAAGCCGCCGGTCGCCCCGGCGTTGTTGCCGGACAGGACGAGGATTCCCCGACCTTCCTTGGTCATGGCACCAACGCCGGAAATGGCCGCCGATACCGTCAGGTCGGCTGCCGACGTGGTGCTATTGTTGACCACGAAGGTCCGCGCCGCCGCGCCGAGGCTGAGGTTGCCGCTGATCGTCGCGCCGAGCGGGTTGCCGCCGCTGCCGCCGGCATTGACGTAGGCGACGTCGCCGCCGAGCGTCAAGGTGCCCGCGCCGGTGCTCACCACGGCCGCGCTGCTCGCGGTGGATCCGCCGAGCACCAGTCCGCCCACCGTGTCGCTGTTGCCGTTGAGATCGAAGGTTGTAATGCCCGCGGACCGGCCGATGACAGTTACCCGCGAGGAGTCCGCCAGCACGTTGCTGGCGCCCAGGCGCAGGGTGCCGTCCAGCACGGTCGTGCCGCCGCTGTAGCTGTTGGCACCGGAGAGCACCAGCGTGCCGGTCCCGGTCTTGGCAATCTCGAGGCCCGCCGAGGCTTGGGTGACGGGTGTCTCCACGGTGGCGGTCAACCCGGTGGCGACGTCGACCATGCCGATGCCTGCCAGCTCGAGTGCCGTGCCACCGGTCAGGGTGACGTTGCCATTTTCAAAGGCGAGGCCACCGATGTTCCGGGTGCCGCTGACGGTGATCGTATAGGGGCCCGTGGCGTCCCCACCGGCCGAGAAGACAGCGGTCTGGCCCGGGGTCCACGCAACCGCTGTACCGGTGCCATCGGCCGTGGCGTTCCACTGGTTCGAGGTATTCCAGGTTCCGGTTGGAGCGATGCCACCCGCGCCGGCAGCAGTGTCGTTCAAGTCCCAATATGCGAGGGCCGGTGCCGCAAACTCCTCCAGCTTGATGTCATCGTAGGCGACATGACCCGTCTGTGCCAGGTTCGCCGGGTTGTCCAGCGCGGCCAGACGGAGTTGCAGGAACTGCGTCGGCCCCACCAGGCCGGCGTCCGCCGGGTTGGGGAAATAGGTGGTCGTCACTGTCCGGAAGCTGTCGACCGGTATTGAAAAAGTGTTGGCGTCCTGGGTGACGACGACGCCGCCGTTGATCGCGTTCGCAAAGGCGCCAGGGTTCACCTTGGTTCCCCCGACGGCGAGCTGGAGGGCGTAGCCGAACCAGACCTGGTCCTGCGGCACGCGGGGATCGGTCGAAAACACCGGAGAGCCCTGCGCCGGCATCGTCTGGAACACGATCGGCTTACCCACCGTGGCGGTCAGCTTGTAAACCTTGGTGGAATCGAACGGGGCGCTGGGCAACGCGGGCGCCGGCTCGGCGACGCCATCCAGCAGCACCACACCGGCCGAGAAATAGTTGATGCCATCCCACTGGGGCGGCACCGTCAGCGCCACATCCGAATAGCGGCTCCGCACCATCAGCAAATGGTTGCCGGCGGGTGCGGCCCCATCAAAGGCGTAGACGTAGCTGCTCAGGGTGTTGGGGCGGAGGGTGCCGCTGGCGCCGGGATTCAGGATCCGGCAGGGCCCGCCGTTCTCGGTCCGCTGCCAGTGCCGCCAGCTGTCCGTGCCGCTCGAATTGAAAACGTCCTGTCCGTCCGTGATGGCGCGGGCTTCGAAACTGGGGTTGGGCACCGCAATCGGCGCGGCTCCGGCCTGGAAGGTGCCTGCCAGAGTCGCGGTGGCGAGCAAGGTTGCCAAGTTTGGTCGGATACGAAGGGGCTCGTTGGAACTGAAAGGAGGCTTCATCGGTAGTTTTTTGTTTTGGGTCGCGCTGGCTCGATCGCTCAATGACGGATCCCCCATCCGGGGTTGACTTTGTCTGCGCCCGGTTCAATTCGGAAAAATTGACGAGGGCAGCTGTCGAAAAGCGATTTAGGCAACACTCTACCCAATCAGCCGGCTGCCGGTAATCGAGCCAATTCCGGCGAAAATTTGCGTAAAATTGACGCGTTTTTGCGCCAACTCCTTGGCTTTTCAGCACCCAGTGGTCGCGCGCCGCCACCTTGTAGGCGGGGAGAGCTGGTTGCCGGGGATTTCGACCTCGATTTCCGGCCGGAGCGGTTGCCAAAGCACGGCGTCATGGGGCGACCGGGAAGGTGATACTTTCATAATCCACCCGATTGAATCGCGCATCCCAATTAAAAATACACAATTCACGGCGCGTCGAGTAGAGCGCCACTGTCGAGGCGGTGATCATCGCCCATTCGTTCCGCTTTGGATGAAAATAGCTCAAGCGGATCGGCAGGCTGATCGATTCGGAAGAACCGAGCGGATTGTGAGTTGTGACTTGTCCGGGATTGACCTCCAGTTTAGCTTTCCCTAACTCAATACCGATCTTCAGATTTGTCATATTCAAAAACATGCAGTCTCCACCCTTGAGGGCGTCGAGATCCTGAACCTTGGTTTGAAATAGCAAGCCGCTTGAACTCTTCGCTACAGGCATGAGTATGATCATCGCGCTGGAAACAGCTTCGGGGACGATGGCCTGCGCGAGCGTCAGATACTCAGGCTTACCAGGGTCCTTCGGGTTCTCGACCTTGCGGACGATGCGGAGAATGCCATCGGCAGGGATTTTGACAGGATCACTGGGAGAGAGTTTTGAGAGGAGTAATTGGCTGATGATCTGCCCGGACATGACGCTGACGGGATTTTCGAGTCCTTCAGGCATATTCGTATAGACAAACCACGCCATCCGGCCTTTGACCTGCCGCTCCTTGTCACTGGCATCTTCCTGAGCGAACAGCGGGGAAATTGCACAAAACGTGAGACAGGAACATAAAAAAAGTTTTTTCATAAGATTGCTTTAAAGTGGGTCTTACACCTCGGCAGGGGTCATCCAGCGAAAACTCTCGATCCTGAATTTCCGCCCGAATCGGACGTTAGCCGGTGACAGGGCGGAATTGTCGCTGAATACACCGCCTGCACTAAGCAAGCGGGCAGGAATATCGGGACTGTTCATGGAATCCTGGTATTCCGGCAAACGCTGCACCACCGCCTCGCACCATGCGCGGGCGGTGATCATGCCCTGCGGGTCGCGGGCATCGCCATAGGCGCGGATCCGGAAGGTGTCGTCGCGCACGGCCAGAGTGTTGGCGATGGGCTTGAGGAGGTCCGACTGGATCACATAGCCGGGAATGCCCGCGAGCCGCGAGCCTTCCGCCGCGTCAGGTGTGCTGAAGCTGGTTCGACCAAGTTCCGCTTTTTCCAGCATGAAACCAGGAGCCTGTTTGAAACGATAATTGATTGATGCGGAGTCTGGGGCGTCGTCGTCGTAGTCGATGGCACTTTGCAATGCTCCCATGAGACCGAGGTTATCGTTCGACAAGCGACGGTTGATGAATTCAGAAAAATTGAGGAAGGGTCCGCGCTGTTTCACTTGTTTTACGCATTCCTCAGCCAGTTTTCTAAGTTGCTCGTCATTCAAAAAACGTACTCCACTCCAGCCGTTTGAACCATCGGGCAGGGTGACCCCCTGACCGGCATCATCCATCTCCCGATCGGAAACCTCTGTATCGAAGCGTGTGATGGCGATGTGGTTCTTGGGAACATCGATTTCCTTCACACTGCCGGAATTGTCGCGGAAAACGGCCTTCCGCTCGCGGATGCCAGCGAACAGCGAGTGCCAGGCGGCGACCGAAGTGCTGTTGACGTTGAACATCCCATCCACCATCAGATGTCCTGCGGCTTTGAGGTATCCGTCCACTGCCTGGAGATCGGTTTTGACTTCGTCAGGTTGCCTGCCGCCGCTGTGGTAGCTGTAGCGGGAGACGGCAACGCCCTCGTTTTCCACAAGACGGGCGATGTTCGCTTTGAGGTTACCCGCAGAAGTGGCGCCCGGGCGTGTCTGGTTGGCCAGCGAAGAAACGAAGTAATCGTCCCACAAGACATCGTTGAGCAGGAAGACATGATCCCAATAGTCAGAGTAGGCTTTCGTGTCGACCGTTTCAGTCACGCTGGGGTCTTCCCGGTTAATGACGTCCTGGCTCTTCGAGTTGTCGATGAACCGATAAACGTCGTTCCTTGGCAGCATCGGGTGCATGAAGGAGTTTCCGATGCCCGGGCCGGTGACCCCGCTTTGATAGGCAACTCGCTTGCCCTCGGCTGCATAGAGTGAACATTTTGCCACACTGCTGCCATCTCCCGTGAAACTGCGGGCAAAGTTTGGCGCAAGTTGATTGGCGTTGAGCCAGCCGGGATTGATACGCATGTTGGAAAAGCTCGCGAGACTGCTGAGGGGTGCCGTGGGTAGTTCCAGCATGGCGGCCGAGGTGACTTGTTCGTAAGCGGGAGCACCCGAACCAAGAAACGCCTTATCTCCAATCTGCCCGACGATCTTGCTGATGCCGAAAGCCGTGGTGGGGCCGAAATTCACCACGTAGGGACAGTCCAGGCGCTGGGTATGCGCGATCGTGTCATCAAGTGACATATACATCCCGCTTCCAAAATAGTAGGGCGGGGCCTGGATCCAGTTCCGGCTGCGCCAATCTCTCCCCCAGTTGATGCTTGGGTAATCGAATTCAAACAGGCCCTTGATCGCCATTTGCGCGTAGGCTACGATTTTTGGCTTCCCATCAAATTCCCACGTCCCGAGGTTGCTGACGCCGGGTGGCGTTATCGCGGTGTTGGTCTGGTCCGGTCGGTACGGGCTTCTCTGGAGCCAGTCATTCGAATACGTCATGGGCAGTCCCCCCGGTCCGTTCCCCAACTTCGATTCGATGAACATCGCGCCCGGGGTATTTCCCACGTTCACCCCGCCACCCCATTGGGCACAGGAAAATTCATAGGAGGCACCTGGTTTGTCTTCTCGGGAAAAGGTAAGGACGCTATTGTTTCCGCTGCCAACCTGCCAGATCCGCTCATCCCCCGCGACCACATTCGGGTCAAACCCAGGGACAAGTTCGGTAACCAAACCGCCTCCTGCTGAGCTGTCAATGGTTGATTTCATGGAAAACACTTTCAACTCGCCGGGTTTGAAAATGATGTTACCCCTCCCGCCCGACATGAGCTTACCACTGAAGTTCTTGGCTTCAGCGTAGCCGTTCGTTCCCTTCAACACACCGTTCAGATAGAATTTCATGTTTGTTGGCCACATCCTGTAAGCCTTGCAGGACAGCAACATTTGGTCGGAAGGAACGACCATTTCGGTATTATACGGATTCCAGTATGTGAAAACCGGACTGTAATATTGAAGGCAATAGAATTTCCCATCGGGAGCCGGCTTCGCTACCAGACTGTAAATAATCGTCAGTTTCGCGAGGATCGGTACCCGCCAGTAATGGTTCGATCCATCCCATGAAGGACTTTCCAACGCAAGCGAGGTTGAAGTCGCGAAATCTGTCATTGGCTTGTTTCCAGTCCAAATGAGCGACCCAGGCTTGCCGCTTTCCGTCGGGGTCGCGTCGCTTCCGGAGCGATACATGCGGTAGTAGTGCCGCATGTTGGTCCACGATTGAAAGTGGCGATTGGGGATTCTCGGTCCCTTGGCTGCCAATTCCTGACTCATTGGTCGGATCGACGGCTCGCGGATGTCGCGACCCGGGTTGAAGCGATAGGGCGCACGTAGTTTGGAGCTGTCTTGTTCAAACAACAAGCTGAGGTCCTTTTTGAGGTGTCCGGTGCGGACGCTCGCAAGGACGCCTTGGCTGTGCGCGGTAAGATCATAGAAATGTTTCTGAACATCGGCCTCGGCGACTTTGGCCGGACGCATGCTTTGGGAGGTGATCAGCTTGTCCCCGAGTGCGGGATCCTGATCCAGCGCTTCAAAGCCATCCAAGCGTCCCACGCCCACCTCGGCGGTATCACCCTGCGCCGTCTGCCAAGTGTCCGGGCTCATGATGCGTGGTTTCATGGCTTTGTCGATACGGGCCTTGTGGTTTTCTGGACCGATCCACCAGGCATGCTTGCCGGTTTCTCCGATCTTCGTGAGGTAAGCCCGAGACACCTTGTCAATTTCGTCGCCCGGCTTCGGGTTGTCAGGATCGATCCCGATACTGCCCTTGCCGACCATCACAACCCAGTTAGGATCGGAATTGTCCGGCAGTGAATTCGGCGCATCGATATTTGTTTCGTTTCCCATGGGCAGCGAGACCAGCCAGCGTCGGAACATTTTATGACGCTTGGGAGTGTAAGTATCGGATATTTTAAGATTGCTGCCGCCGGGAGCGGAGTAGCTCGCATTCAGCCAGTCGCCCCAGGCGTTGTAGCTGGCAAGCCAGTGGGATTGGTCGATCCCGTCGATGGCCTCGCTCTTGTGGTCGCTGTCAAACAGGGCGGCTTCGGCACTGACCCGCATGTCGGGTCCCAGTTCCTTCTGGAGTTCGCCAACCGCCAGCATCAGCGCCAGCCGGGCGTTGGCGCGGGCTTCCGCTTGGGCCGAACCGATCCCCGCTGTGCGCAAGGTGACCGTCGAGAGGCTCAGCAAGCCCACGGTCAGGATCGTCAGCAGGACCATCATCGACAGGGTGATGACCAAAGCGAAGCCCCGGGACTGCCTCGGGGCTGTCCCGGTCAGAATGTCGTGCGTTTCTTGATGGGGTTTTCTCATGATTTCGGCTAAGGATGTAAATACGTTACGCTAGCGGGTTCAAAGCAGCTTGCAATCCAATTGGCCCCCCCAAATGCGACAAATAAACGCTTTCTTGCGCCAAATGGTTTTGCGGTTTTCGCGCCAGGATGGGTTCATGGGTGGCCGTTTCCTCCGTAATTTTGCCCGTAATTTTGCCCGTCCCCTCGTTAGAATGTAGCCGGTTCCCTGGTTGTCGGTCTGCGGGTCCCTCTTTGAAAACCCGGAGATGAGCCCTGTCTGCCAAACCTGTTCTGTTTCAGGTAGCTTGACTCGCAGGGCGCGTTCGCCATGTTCCCCCCCGTGAAACGTTTGTTGATGTTTTCCGCCCTGCTCTGCGGCATCCTTGCCCTCAATTCCTGCGCCGTGGCCAGAGACTTGGCGAGTATTCCCGGCCGCGCCGTCCAAAGCGTGGCCCGCACTGCCGGATTCTGAGCATCGCCGCCGGGGCCGGATCGGCTTGACGGTGGACCAAAACTGCCAACGCTTTAAAGACAGCCTGTCGCTTTAAAGACAATCGTCCAGACGCTCCCACGACGGCACCGGTGCCAGCGGGGTGAGGTGGAGCGGGAAGAAGGGCAGCGAGAAAACGATGCCCGGGCGGGTGATGGCGGCTTCAGCGGGCATGGTTCACGGGAGGTCGTCGCAGGCGTTCGATCAGCAGGCCGAGGAAACTCCGGTTCCAACCGCGCCCGCGGAACAGCGGCAGGTGCATGGGGTTGTGCGCGATGATGCAGCAGACCAACGCGAACCGATTGGGGAATCCACATCATCGGTTTCCCGGATGATTCCCGCCCGCGAAACGGTGCGCCAGCAGCGCTCACCGGGGGGGTAGACCCTCGCTGTGCTCCGGGGACACTGCTATATCGCCCCCCCTTTTCCCCGTCGTCCGGTCCGGCACGACGGCGGTTTCAGGAGCCTCCCGCCAAAAGCAAATCCCTAGCAGCCTGTCGGACTTGATACCAGCCTGACAGGGATTTTCTGACGGCTGGCCGGCAGGATTGGCTGTCAGTCGGTTTTCGCCGGTTTTGCCGCCAGCGCGCGTCCCATCGGTGCCAGAAGCGTGCTGGCGGGTTCACGGAGCCTTCTGCAA
>CAMCYK010000198.1 GCA_945883695.1 Akkermansia muciniphila
TCGCTCATGAAATCCCGCATCGCTTGGCTTGTCCTGCTCGCCACCACCGGTCCCGGCTTGACCCAACAGCCCGCCACCGAGGCCCCGAATCCAGCACCCTCCGCCCCCGCGGGCCCTTTCGAAGTCAACGCGGTGGCCGTGGTGGTCAACGGCACGCCCATCACCAAGAGCAAGGTGGGCTTCATGCTGGCACCGATTTTCGCCCAGCTTGCCGCCCAATTCCCGCGCCGCGGCCCGGAATTCGAACGCCAGGTGCTCGAAGCCCGCGAGAAGATCCTGCAAGAGCTGATCGACCGTCAGATCATCCTCTCCGAGTTCAAGGAAATGGAGAAAAAGGGAGCCAACCTCCCCGAACACGTCGTCGACAAGGAAATCAAACGGCAGATCCTCGCCAACTATGATGGCGACGAGGAAAAGTTCCAGCAGGAGCTGAAGCGCGCCCGGATGGGCATGGACGGCTACCGCAAGATGACCCGCGAGCAGCTGATCGTTCAGGCCATGCGGGCCGAACATTACTCCGAAGCCGCACCACCGCTGCCGGGAGAGATCACCAAGGAATACGCGGAAATGAAGGACAAGCTCCGCGACACCACCAAGGACAAGATCACCTTCTACAAGATCTTCCTGCCCCGCCTCGATCCCCAGAATCCTCTCGCCATTCCCGAAACCCAGCTCGCCCTGGCCGAGCAACTCGTGGGTGAAATCAAGGCCGGCGCCGATTTTGCGGAGCTTGCCAAAAAACACTCCCGCGACGCCTACGCCGAAAAAGGAGGCTTCCAGGAAAACCTGCCGCGCACCGATCTCGCCTCCGAATTCGCGGCGATCATTTTCGCCGGCAAGGAAGGCGATGTTCTCGGCCCGCTCGAGGATCCCGCGGGTTTCACCTTGGTCAAAATCGTCGACATCATCCCCGGTCCCTCTCCTTCGCTCAACGAGGTCCGCGAAATGGTGGAAGACCGGGTCCGCACCAAGAAAAGCTCGGCCGCTTACGAAAAGTGGATGGAAGTCCGGCGCAAGAACGCCGTGATCGACCGCAAGCTCTGAACCGGCAAAACACTCCGAAATGCCGCGCATCCTCATCACCCTGGGGGACCCCGCCGGCATCGGACCCGAGGTCGTCGACAAGGCCCTCAAGTCCGGCCAACTCCCCGCGGGCTTCGACTTCGAAGTCATCGGCGATGCCAGCGCCGGAAAGCCCGGCCGACCGGACGCCCGCTCCGCCGCGGCGGCTCTCGATGCGCTTGAAGCGTCTGTTCGAATCCTGAAATCGGACCCCGACGCCGTGGCGGTCGTCACCGCTCCAGTCGCCAAAGCGAGCCTTCAGAACTCCGGATTCCCGTTTCCGGGACAAACGGAATTTTTTGCAGAGCGCTTTGGCGTTAAGAAGTTTGCCATGTGCTTGAGTGGTCTTCACCTGAGCGTCGGATTGGCAACCATCCACATTCCTCTAGCAAATGTTTCAAACGCTCTCACCACGGATGCCATTTTGACCACCGGCCGCCTGCTGGCAGGCTTCGCCCGCCGCCGTTTTCGCCGCGAGCCGAGGATCGCGGTCGCCGGGCTGAATCCCCACGCCGGTGAGAACGGTCGTTTCGGCGATGAGGAATCCCGGGTGATCGCCCCGGCGATCGAGGCCCTTAACCGGGAACTCCCCGGCGTTTTTTCCGGACCCCATGTCCCCGATGCCGTCTTCCGCCAGGCGGCCGCGGGACAGTTTGACGCGGTCCTCGCCATGTATCACGACCAGGGCCTGATTCCGCTCAAGTTGCTCGATTTCGACAGCGGCGTGAATATCACCCTGGGACTCCCCAAACCGCGGACCAGCCCGGACCACGGCACCGCCTTCGACATCGCCGGCCAAGGGATCGCCCGGCCGGATTCAATGATCCACGCCATCCGCCTCGCCTGCGAACTCGCCTGACCCCCATGCTCTATGACACCACCGCCGACGTGATCCGCAAAGCGCTGCGCGGGCTGGGCATGGCTCCCTCGCAAGCGGCCGCGCTCTGCGGTCTGCCCGAGCGGGACGTGATCAGCGCGGGCCGCGAACCGGCGAGCCGGGAGACCTTGCTGAAATTGGCCCCCGCACTCGGCCTCGATCCCGAAGCGCTCGCCGGACTGCCCGGCTACCGGCCGCCGGATGCCCTGCCGGACGAGATCACGCGCTTCGACCTGGATTTCGACGACGAAACGGTGAACGCCTGGCTCGTCGGCTCGGGTTGGGGCGAACACGTGCTCTTCGATACCGGCGACGACATCCACGCGGCGCGCGGCCGGCTCGAAGAGCGGGGAATCCGGGAACTCGATGTCTTCATCACCCACAATCACGCCGACCACACCGGCGGCCTTCCCGGCTTGAAGGGCATGATCCGGCATCTCTACGGGCCCGGTCGCGGCGAAGCGGTCCAGCCCGGCGACCTGCTCTCCAGTTCCAAACTCACCATCCGGGCGATCCCGCTACCGGGGCACTGCGACCGCGCCCTCGGCTACCTCGTGAGCGGCCTGGCCGTGCCGGTCTGCGTCACCGGCGACGCCCTGTTCGCGGGCTCGATCGGCGGCTGCGCGACCGGTGAGCCCTACCGCCAGGCCCTCGCCGCGCTGCGGGCGGAAGTGATGACCCTGCCCGACGAGACCCTCCTCCTTCCCGGCCACGGCCCGGCCACCACGGTCGGCAGCGAACGGAAGTCGAACCCGTTCCTGGCGTAAGGCGGACGATCGCTACTGGAACAGGCTGCGGTCGAGCGAGCGGTACTGGATCGCTTCCAGCACGTCGTTCGGCCGGATCGCCTCCGATCCCGCAAGGTCCGCCAGGGTGCGGGCGACTTTCAAGATCCGGTCATGCGCCCGGGCGGAGAAGTTGAGCTGCTCCATCGCGTGCTCGAGGTAGGACAGGCTTTCGGCATCCAGCGGGCAGTGCGCCTTCACCTGGCGCGCCCCCATCGCGGAATTGGTCGGCGCGGAGGTTCCCGCGAAGCGCTCGCGCTGGACCTGCCGCGCGTGCATCACCCGCTCGCGGATCCGCTCCGACTTCTCGCCGCTGCTCGCCGTCGCCAGTTCGCGGTATTCCACCACGGGCACTTCGACGTGGAGATCGATGCGGTCCAGCAGCGGCCCGGAAATCCGCTGGCGGTAGCGCTCGATCTGCCCCGGCGAGCAGCGGCATTCCCGCTTGGAATCGCCATAATACCCGCAAGGACAGGGATTGAGAGCCGCCACCAGCATGAAGCGCGCCGGAAAAGTCAGTGAACCGGCGGCGCGGGCGATGGTCACCTGGCCGTCTTCCAGCGGCTGGCGCATCACCTCCAGCGTGGAACGGCGGAACTCCGGCAGCTCGTCGAGGAAGAGCACGCCGTGGTGGGCCAGCGAGACCTCGCCCGGTCCCGGATTCGTCCCGCCGCCGAGCAGCCCGGCGTCGGAAATCGTGTGGTGCGGCGAGCGGAAGGGCCGGGTGGTCAGGAAGGCGCGCTGGAGGTCGAGCATCCCGGTGATGGAGTGGATCTTGGTCGCCTCGATCGCCTCCTCTTCGCTCATGTCCGGCATGATCGTCGGCAAGCGTTTTGCCAGCATCGACTTGCCGGTGCCGGGCGGACCGACCATCAGGAGATTGTGCCCGCCGGCCACCGCGACCTCGAGCGCCCGCTTGACGTGGTGCTGGCCCTTCACCTCGTCGAAATCAACCTCATACTGGCGCTTCGAGTCGAAGAAGGCCTTGCGGTCGAAGCGGTAGGGAGCCAGCGCCTCCTCGCCGATCAGGAATTTCCAGGCCTGGTGCAACGACTTCACGCCGAAGACCTGGATGCCGTCGATGATCGCCGCCTCGGCCATGTTCGCCTCCGGCACGATCACCCGCCGCCGACCGCGGCGCTTGGCCTCGATCGCGATCGCCAGCACACCCTTGACCGGCCGCACCGTGCCGTCGAGGCCCAGCTCGCCGGTCACCATGCAATCGTCGGCGCCCAGCCGCACCTCCTCGCAAGCCGCGGCCATCGCCAGGGCGATCGGCAGGTCGAAGGACGGCCCCTCTTTCTTCAAGTCGGCCGGGGCGAGGTTCACCGTCTTGGTGCCGAGTCCGAGCGACAGCGACGAGGCGGCCATCGCCGACAGGACCCGCTGCGAGGACTCCCGCACCGCGGCGTCCGGCAGGCCGACAATCAAAGTCTGCGGCTTGTCGGAATCGCGGGCGTTGACCTCGACCTCCACTTCATGGGCATCGACCCCCCGGAGCGCGGCGGAAAACAGGCGTGTGATCATGTGAACACGTAAACCATGCGCTTCCTGCCCCCGGGCTGGCAAGAGCGAAAGCCGGGCTGCCGCCGCGGGGAATCACCGGCATCATCCGGTATCCGGCATGGCCGGCCTCGATCCTCGCCATCGCCACCCGGGCGGGCAAACGGACCGTGGGAGGCGAGTCGAAGTTCTCCTGGCTCGCGCCCGACGGTCCGTGGGTCACGGGCAGGGAATAGGCCGAAGGGGTTCCGTGGTTGCAGCCGTTGAGAAGCAAGCTGACCAGCAGGGAGGCGGAAAAGCGGTTCATCGGCGCGGAGATTATCCTGCCCGCTGCCCCTGGCGTGAATCGAAAGACCGAGGTCGAACATCGACCGCGCCGATCATCCCGCCGATCGGGGAAATTCACGGCCGGCCTGACGGTTGGAACGATTCCGAGCCCCTCGAGAATCCCTTCTCAAATGAAGGCACTGCCCCGCGGACGGCCAAAGGTAACCGATCGGAAACAATTTCCCCGTTGCCCCGAGGCGGGACGGACATGCTATCCTCCCGAAATATTGAAAATAAGCGATTCATGATCCTCATGAAATAGTGGGATGAGCCGTTCCCCATTGAGCCACCCGATTCATTCCTCATTTGTGAAAAGCCGCCCGCCCATCGCCCTCGCGACACTTCTCATCCCGGGTTTCCAAGCCGACGCGGAGATCGAAGTCACGCAATCCTATGACTACAGCTATCAGCTCTATCAGGAGGACGACGAGCGGATGCGGATCGAGGCCCATTACATCCGGGGGCAGTTCGATTTCAACGAAGCCACCACCTTCCGTTTCCAGTGGCTCAACGACGCGATCTCCGGCGCCTCGCCCACCGGCCTCCTGCCGGGCACCTACCAGCCGTTCTACGCCAACGTCGAGGACGTGCGGACCGGCATTCTCGGTGCCTTGGCCCACAAGTTCGGCGACCACCGGGTGGAGTTCGAGGTATCCAGAAGCGAGGAAGATGATTATCTTTCCTACGGTTTCGCGCTAAGCGACGCCTGGGAGTTGAACCAAAAAAACACCGTCGTCTCCTACGGCTTGAATTACCTGGACGACACCGTGAGCGTGCCCGTCTTGGGGGACCGGAAAAAGAACACCTACGACCTGTTCGCCGGGGTCACCCAGATCATCGACAAGAACACGCTGGTCACCGCCAATCTCACCCTCGGCTACAGCGAGGGTTATCTCAACGACCCCTACAAGCTGATCCAGCGCGACGAGATCCTCGATCCCGGCGGCCTCGATGTTCCGCTGATCAACGTCTACCGCGAGAACCGCCCCGACAGCCGCTTCCGTCAGGTGCTCCAGTTTGAGGCGAGGCGCTACTTCGAAGACGCGAAAGGAGCGCTGGACGCTGTCGTGCGGTTCTCCCATGACGATTTCGGCATTCTGTCCGAAACCCTTCAGCTCGAGTGGCGCCAGGAAGTCGGCGAACATTTCGAAGTCACGCCCTTCGCCCGCTACTACCACCAGAGCGCCGCGGATTTCTTCATGAACACGCTCAACGGCGTGCGCTTCCCTACCCCGTCGCCTGACGACCCGCGGGGCGCGCCTCCGACTTTCCCGAACGGAACCCGGCCGAACTATTCCTCGGACTACCGGCTCTCGGCGCTCGAGGCCATCAGCCTCGGACTGCGCCTCCGCTACCAGTTCAACGACCACTTCGCCCTCAACGCCGCCTACGAGCGCTACATGATGGATGGCAGCGGTTCGGACAGCGCGCCGGACCTCGCCTATCCCAGCGCCAACATCTGGACGTTTGGCGTGAACTTCGACTTCTGATCCACCCGTTTGCCATGACAACCGCCATGCCCGTTCTCGCACCCGACGCCCAGGGGGTGCGCCGTCTCGAGTTCCGCGCGCTGGGCACCAATTGCCTGATCAAGTTCCGGCTCGATGACGAGCGCGGTGCCCTCGAGTTCGCGGCGGCGGCCCTCGACTGGATCGGCAAGTTCGAGGCGAAATTCTCGCGCTTCCGCCCGGACTCGATGGTCTCGCGGATCAACGCGGCCGCCGGCCGGGAGTGGGTCAAGACCGACTCCGAGATGGAGACCCTCCTCGACATCGCCGCGGAAGTCCATGCCTGCACCGACGGCATCGTCGATCCGACCATGCTGCCGCTGCTCAAGGTTTGGGACTGGAAGGTCGCCCACGTCAAACTGCCGGCGCGGGAGGACGTGAAGACCGCGCTCGCCCTGACCGGCTGGCGCAAGGTCCAGCGCCGGCCCGGAGCGGTCTTCCTGCCCGCGGCTGGCATGGGTCTCGACTTCGGCGGCTTCGGCAAGGAGTTCGCGGTGGACTGGCTGGCCGCGCTCGCCCGCCAGGCCGGGATCCAGGACGCGATCGTCGACCTCGGACGCGACATTCGCGCGATGGGCGGCAACGGCGCGCATCCGTTCTGGCACATCGGCATCGAGGACGGCAACCGACCCGGCACCTGCTGGGGCGGTCTCGGCATCAGCGGGCGGGCCGTCTCCGCTTCCGGCGATTACGCCCGCTATTTCTCGCACGACGGTGTCCGCTACGGCCACATCCTCGACCCGCGCACCGGCTGGCCCGTCTCGAACGGCATGCGCGCGGTCACGGTGGTCGCCAACACCTGCCTTCAGGCCGGGATCCACAGCACGGCCGTTTTCATCCTCGGAGCCCGGGACGGGCTCTACCTCGCCTCGCTGGCCCGCGACGTCGAGGTCTGCGCCCAGTCGGAGCACGGCATCGAGGGAAGCCGGGGCTTCGGAAAATGGCTGGTCCAAGCCGCTTGAATCACCACCAACCCATATCCCGAATGAAAACGATAATCTGCACGCTGCTGCTCGCCTGTTCCACCGCCATCCTGCCCGCAGCCGATCCGGCGAAGGCCGGACAAGCCATGCCGAAGCTCGCCAAGCTGCTGCCCGGCGCCTCGATCCCGAATACCGCCGGCAAGGTGGTCCTCGTCGACTTCTGGGCATCCTGGTGCGCCCCTTGCAAGGCTTCCTTTCCCTGCCTCAACCGGCTCCATGCCAAATACGGATCCAAGGGGCTGGTGGTGATCGGGATCGGTGTCGATGACGATGCGGCCAAGCACCAGGCCTTCGCCACCAAGATGAAAGCCTCCTTCACGCTGGTCCATGACTCGTCCCACAAGGCGGCCGGATTTTTCAGCCCATCTTCGATGCCGACGAGTTATCTTGTCGACCGCAAGGGAGTGATCCGCCACGTCCACAGCGGCTTCAAGGGAGCCAAGACCGAAGCGGCATACGTTGCCGAGATCGAGGCCCTCCTCGCCGAGTGAAACCGAACGCCGCGAACGCCCGATGAATCCGCATCTCCGCTTCCTGGCCCTTGCCGCCAGCCTTTGCAGCTTGAGCAGTTGCGCCGACCAACTCGTGCGGGTCCAACCCTACGAGCGCGGCAACCTCGCGCGAGCTGTCATGGCCGATGATCTCGATCCCTTGCACAAGGCGATGACCGAGCACGGCTACTTCTCCCGCGAGGCCAGCTCCGGCGGCGGCGGGGTGGGCGGCGGCGGTTGCGGCTGCAATTGAATATCCTCCCTATTTCTTTCACATCCAAAAGTCAGAGCCACGCCATGAACTCACCCTTTCGCATTCCCACCAAGGTCCGTATCGCTTTCTCGAAACTCGGATCCCTCCTGCTGCTTTTCCAGAAAACGCCGCTGGTCCAACTCCTCCTGCCGGAAGCCCGGGTCCTCGGGACCTCGGGAGTGAGCGAGGTCGTGAAGTGGTCGGTCGCCACCATCGCGGGGCTCGGTGCCTTCGACACCGTTGCCGGCGCCACCGTGATTGCCCAAGTCTCGCCCTCGCCGAACTCCACCACGGTTCCGGCGAAGACCGGTACCAATCTGGCTTTCCTGGTCCAAGTGACCGGCGCGCCGAGTTCAAAGGCCGGCAGTTGGCAGGTGGTCGGGACCCTTCCCGCCGGTCTCGTCCACGCGAACGCGGTCAACAGTTCCACCGATTCGATCACCGGAATTCCCGCCTCGATTGGCAGTTATCCGATCACCATCAAGGCATGGGAGGATTCCGGCTATCGGGGAGGAGCGAAAAGCCAGTCATTCACCATCGTCGTCACCGACGGGGGTGGAGGATCGATCACCGCCCCTGCCATCACCGGCCAACCGGTGTCCACCACCATTAACAGCGGCGGCACCATCACTCTGACCGTGACGGCCTCCGGGACCTCGCCGACCTTCCAATGGTATCGCGGTGCCTCCGGAGACCTCACGAATCCGCTCTCCGGTGCCACCGCGGCGAGCTTCACCCCTCCCGCTGTGACGGCCACCACCAGCTACTGGGCCAGAGCGACCAACCCCGCCGGTTCGGCCAATTCAAACACGGCCACCATCACGGTCATCACCCCGCCGGGACCCGCGGGCGCCGGCCCGTTCAAAGTCGGCGAGACGGTGCTGATCGACCTGAACGCGCTCAAGGTTGCCGGGGAAACCCTCAAGCTCGTCGGCAAGCTGCCGAAAGGCCTCAAGCTGAACCTCGCGACCGGCGGGATCACCGGGACCGTCACCGACCTGACCGGAACCTACCCGGTCAAGTTCAGCATCTTCCAGGGCAAGACCCTGCTCCGGACCGTCGACTTCCCGATCGTGATCGCCGGCTCGGCCTACTTCGCCGGCAAGTATGAAGCCCTGCTCGAAAGCACCGGTGCCCCCCCTGCCGGAGTGTTCAAGCTCTTGTTCAAAAAGGGCAACACCTGGAGCGCCACCCTCGAGTCGCCCGGAGCAAAAGCCCGCAAGGCGGCCGGCAAGCTCACCCTGGCCCCCGGATCCAGCGCCGGCACCCTCGCCGCCTCTTTCGCCGCGAGCGGCAGCGCCCCGGCCGTCACGCTCAACGCCACCCTCGATCTTGAAAGCCCGATGGTTTCCGGCACCTACAACGGCGGCACGGTCCGCGGCTTCCGGCTTGCGGAAGCGGAAGAGCTTCCCGCTTCCAGCACCACGCTCAGCCTCGTCTTCGAAGCCGGTGGCCACGACGGCATCACGGTTCCCGCCGGCCTCGGCTGGGCGAACGGCTCGCTCGGCACCCTCGGCAGCGCCACCTTCAGCGGGCTCCTCGGCGACGGCACCGCGATCAACCTGCCGATCCACTTGTCCGCCACCGGCCAGGCCATCGTCTGGTCGCAGCCCTACGCCAACCCCAGCTCCTTCGTGGGCGGCATCATCACCCTGCCCGATCTCGGCCAGACCCCTGCAAGCGATCCGTTGCTCGCCGACAGAATCTGGTGGTTCAAAGGCCCGGACACCAAGTCCCTCAGCTACCCCGCCGGCTTCCCGGCGATGGAAGTCAAGGTCGGCACGAGCACGTGGACCGTCCCCGCCACGGCCGCCGCCCTCGGTGGCTCGCTCGGCTGGCTGAACCAAGACAGTCCGGTCGTGGAGATCGATGGCGCGGGACTCTCCAACGCCGCGCCGCAGCTCACCACCCCGACCCTGCCGACCGGTTTCACCCTGGACGCATCGTTCCGTCTCACCGCTCCGGCTTCGCCCTCGGTCGTGCCATGGACGGGCATGGTCAGCACCGGCGGGGGCACTTTTACCGGCAGCCTCGCGCTTCCCTCCAACTTCGTTCCCGATGGCGTGGCCGGTGCCGCGGCTGCCAGCGGCGTCCTGGTGCAGGCCGAGGCCTGGGGCTCGGTGACCGGCTGCGGCCTGATCAAAGTTCCGGTCGCCGGGCCCAAAGGCAGCTTCCGGACCGCCGCGATCATCTTGATCCAGTAGCCCCGCGGTGTGACCCGGGCGCCCTCGGCGGGGATTCCTCTCCAGGGATTCCGGCTCTCCCCTGCGGGTCGCGGAACCTGAACTTCGGGATTGGACCTCCGCGCGCCGCCGTTCACGCTCCGCGCCGTGCCCGACGCCTACGACCTCGCCCGTTCGCTGCTGTTCCGACTCGATGCCGAATCCGCCCACCATCTGAGCCTGCGCGGGCTGCGTCTCGCCGAGAAAACCGGCCTGCTCTCCCTGTTGTTTCCGGCCGCCGAATGCCTCGCGCCGGTCGAGCTGATGGGACTACGCTTCCCCAACCGCGTCGGCCTCGCCGCCGGCCTCGACAAGGAAGGCAACACCATCGACGCGCTCGGCCGCCTCGGCTTCGGCTTCGTCGAGATCGGCACCATCACCCCGCGCCCGCAGGCGGGAAATCCCAAGCCGCGCCTGTTCCGCCTGGTCGAGCACGAGGCGATCATCAACCGGATGGGCTTCAACAATCCCGGCATCGCCGCGGGCGTCGAAAACGTCCGGCTCTCGAAGCAGTTCGACGGCGTGATCGGCTTCAACATCGGCAAGAACAAGGACACCCCGAACGAGAACGCCGCGGACGACTACCTCGCCTGCCTCAAGGCGGCCTACCCGGTGGCGGATTACATCGCGGTCAACCTTTCCTCGCCCAACACTCCCGGCCTGCGCGATCTCCAGGGCGCCGAAGCGTCGGCCCGTCTGTTAGAGCGGCTCAAAAAAGAACAGGCCCTGCTCGCCAGGGAGCACGGCAAGCGGGTCCCGCTGCTGTTCAAGGTCGCGCCGGACCTCGATCCGCCGCACGTCGCCGATCTCGCGAAGGTCTTCCTCGACGGCGGCCTCGACGGCCTGATCGCGACCAACACCACCCTCGATCGCGCGCCGGTCGCCGGTCACCCCCGTGCTCACGAGGCCGGCGGCCTCTCCGGCAAACCGCTGACGCGACGCAGCACCGGAATCATCCGCGCCTTTGCCGGCGAGTTCGGCGGCCGCATCCCGATCATCGGCGTCGGGGGGATCACCTGCGCGCAGGATGCCGTCGAAAAGATCCGCGCCGGAGCCAGCCTCGTACAGATCTATTCCGCCTTCATTTTCCAAGGTCCGCGGCTGGTTCACGAATGCGTCGATGCCCTCGACCGGCTCCCCGGCTAGGTGCCTCGCGTGCAAGCTTTCCATAGGGTTACGCTGGTCGGTTTGTCAGCATTCGGCGCGGAAGTTACTCCCTTTCTCCGATGCGCGGCACCGATCATTCCCTTTGCGCTCCGCCCCACCGTGGGACGCGGGCCGGGCAGGACTGCCGCCCCCAAACGTGCGGGTTTTTCAAACTTGCATCCGCCCCGGAATGCCGAATCTTGTTCGCGAATCCGAACCAATCGAACCATGAAGAAATCCCTGAACTTACTTGCCCTGGCAACCGTCGTATTCGCCACCAGCTGCTCGGGCCCGACCGGACCGAACACCCAGCGCGGAGCGGTCATTGGCGGACTCGGCGGTGCCGCGGCCGGCGCGGTGATTGGCAACCAGTCGGGGCGCGCGGGCGAAGGTGCCTTGATCGGCGCCGGCGTCGGGGCCTTGGGCGGGGCCGCCATCGGCAATGCCCAGGACACGGAGAACCGCCGCTGAACCCTCGCAACGTCTCCTTGATTTTCCATGCCGGGCAGGCCATCACGGCCCCGCCCGGCATTTTTGTCGGATGATTTCGACCTTTGATGCCTCTATTGAGCAAGCAAGCCACTTCCATCATGCGACCCTTCACTTCTTTCCTCGCGGTTTTATCGGCCGGAGCCTTCCTTTCTCCGCTCCGCGCGCAGGACGAGAACCCCTTCGGATCGCTCGATGAAGCGGCCTCGGCAGCCCCCGTCACCGCGTCGATTATCGCGGAAGTAAAGGAGATCGCTCCCGGCGAACCGTTTCGCGTGGCACTGAAGCTCGCCCACGCTCCGCACTGGCACACCTATTACCTCAATCCCGGGCAGGTCGGCTTCCCGCCGTCCATCGAGTGGGAGCTTCCCGACGGCTTCACCGCGTCGGAACTCCAGTTCCCGGTGCCGATCGTCGGCACCTTTTCCGGCGCTCCATTCTACGGCTACGAGGGGGAAACCTGGTTCCTCCAGACGATCACCCCGCCCGCCACGCTCCAGCCGGGCGA
>CAMCYK010000199.1 GCA_945883695.1 Akkermansia muciniphila
GCCCATCAGAAGGCTTGCGGCGAGACGCCGCAGCCACGGTTCACATCCCCTCCACTCACTTGTCCGTCGGCTTCGGCGGCTTCGGCCGCTTGACCGCCGCCTTCTCGATGAAGTCGATGACCATGTCCGCCACCGGCTTGCCGGACGACTTCTCAATCCCCTCCAAACCCGGCGACGAATTCACCTCCATCACCACCGGCCCGTGGTTCGAGCGCAGCAGGTCCACCCCCGCGAAATTCAGCCCCATGATCTTCGCCGCACGGATCGCCACCGAGCGCTCTTCCGGGGTGATCTTCACCTTCTCCGCGGTGCCGCCGCGGTGCAGGTTGGAGCGGAACTCGCCCTCAGCCGCCTGACGCTTCATGGAAGCGACCACTTTCCCGTCCACCACGATGCAGCGGATATCCGCGCCATGGGCTTCCTTGATGAATTCCTGGACCAGGATGTCGGCCCGCAGGCCCTTGAAGGCCTCGATCACCGACTCGGCCGCCTTGGCCGTCTCCGCCAGCACCACGCCGACGCCCTGGGTGCCTTCTAACAACTTGATCACCAGCGGCGCGCCGCCGCACATCTTGATCAGCTCGCTGGTCGCGTCGGTGGAGTGGGCGAAGCCGGTGATCGGCAGCCCGACGCCTTTCCGCGCCAGCAACTGCATGCTGCGCAGCTTGTCGCGCGAGCGGGCGATCGCCACCGAGTCGTTGACGGTGAAAACACCCATCATCTCGAACTGCCGCACCACGGCGTTGCCGTAAAACGTGTGGCTCGCCCCGATCCGCGGGATCACCGCGTCGGCCGTGAGCTCCTCGCCTTCGATGAACATCTTCGGGTTGTGCGCCGTGATGTTCATGTAGCACCGGAGGTAATCGACCACCCTCACTTCATGGCCGCGGGCTTCGGCGGCGTTCACAAGGGCGGAGGTGCTGTAGAGGCTCGCGTTGCGCGAGAGGACGAGGATTTTCATAAACGGCGGATGCCGGGAAGCTGCGATTCAAGATCGCGCAGCGGACCCATCAGATGGTCCCCCTGCGGGTCAATCAGAAAAAACCCGGCGAGCGCCCGGCGGCCCAAAAGCATCGGGCAGCGCATGTCGGAACGGTTCGCCAGGGTCAGCCGCATCTTGCAGGTGAAGCCGCCGGCGAACACCGCGTCGGTCTCGATGTAGTAGCGCTTGCTCGCCACCCCGGTGGAGCTTTTCACCCGCCTCTCGCCCGCCAGCCGGGCTTCGCACGAGATCCGCCGGCCGTAGTGGTCGCAGGTGACGAAGAAGACACTCGCGCCGTCGGGCGAGACCTGGATCTGCTCCGCGTGCAGCGAGGAAGTCCGCGCGCCGCTGTCGGTCTTGGCATGCAGCGGCCCGACCCCGAACTCCGGCAGCGCGATCCACTCGCGCCGGCCCACCAGCAGGCGCGGCATCCCGACCTGTTTCCACGGCAGGCCGAGTTCCCGCGCCACCTGACCGGACGGCGCGTCCACCGGCTGCGGCACTGCCTTGAAGCTGCGGGAGCTGCGTTTCATGGGAGGTGCCGGTCACTCATCGGCCAACCGGAACGGATTGAAGACCTTGAGCCCCGGGCGAAGGAAATCCTTGTCGTTTCCGGTGACGATCGTGAGACCGTGCCTGCGCGCCGTGGCGGCGATGTATCCGTCCTCCACCGGCATCGGAAGCCCCGCTTTCTCAAGCTGGATCTCCTGGTCCGCCCAGACATGGGCCACGGTCACGTTGAAGCCGAGGATGCGGCCGTGCATCGCGTCCGTCAGGCGGGTGAGCCAGCTCTGCAAAGCGGTCCGTTGCCGGCCTTTCTTGGAGCGCACCCAATAGGCCAACTGCCCGATGACCACCGAGCTGGTGTAGCACCGCGCTTGTTCCCGTTCGAGCCAAGCCAGGACCCGCGGATCCCCGTGCGTCTTGGCCGGTTGGCTCAGCACGTCCGTATCCAGCAGCCAGCTCATGGTTCGCGGCGGCGGGGGAATTCGCGGCGGCGGGGCGGAAGGTCGTCCATGGGAACCGGACATTCTTTCATCACCGACAACCAATCGCCTTTCGCCGCGACCCGCCGGAAGACAAAAGCGTCCTCGTCGGCATCGAAGGTCACCTCGAAGGCATCCCCCGGTGAAGCGGGCGCCACCGAGACGGGAACCGTCAGCCGCCGTTTGGAATCCAAAGTCACGATCATGGTGGGATGATCCCACTTGATCAGAAGAAGTCAATCCCCCAGCAAGCTCGCCGCCAACGACCGCCGGGCTCACGGCTGTCGGGCAAAGGTCTTGTGCCTGCGGATGACGCCCTTGTCGAAAGTCACCAGTTCCTTTGATCCGAGGTCCCGGCTGGTCCGGACGATCAGTTCGTCCGCCAGATCCGCACCCTCGCGAAACGCCTTGAGCGAGGCTCTCAGACGATTCTCGTTCTCAAAAACCAGGTTGGGAATGGTCGCCAGCCGCGCGAAGGCATCCGACACTTCCCCCGCCGTCCAATCATACAAATCGCGCAGAACCCAGGCCGTCTCGACGACCACGAGATCGCAGGCGAAAAACGTGGCCCGATTCCGGTTGAGCATCTGCAGCACTTTCAGGAACTGCGCCTCGTCGTCCTGGGTCAGGTAGCGGACCAGGACGTTGGTATCGAGGGCCGTCATGACCCGGCCCGCTTGAAGCGCTTCACGGCCGCGGCTTTCACGGCGGCATTCATTTCCACCGTGCTACGGGCCGGCCCCGGCTTGCGGGCCAAGCTCGCCGCCACGCTGGCAAAAGTGCCGGTCTTTGCCGAAAGCACCACCCGTCCATCCGGCTCGATCTCGTAAACGAGCTGGTCGGACGGCCTGAGGTTAAGCGCCTCGATGACCGCCTTGGGAATCGTCGTCTGATTCTTCGCGGTAAGGGTGGACTGCGTCATGTAAGGAAAATGCCCGCATTCCTTGTCGGGGTCAAGCAGTGGGATTCCGGACTCAGGCATCCCCCAGCAAGCTCGCCGCCATCGCCCGCGCTGACTCGCCGCCGCCGCCGAGCATCCGGACCAGCTCGGCGATCCGGCCCTCGCCGCTCACCGGGAACAACCGCGAACGGGTGCGGCCGCCGGCGACTTCCTTCTCGACCACGTAGTGCCGCCCGGCCAGTGCCGCGACCTGCGGGAAATGGGTGATCGCCACCACCTGATGCCGCGCGCCGAGCACCGCCATCTTCCTGCCAACCGCCCGCGCGATCTCGCCGCCGACGTTCGCGTCGATCTCGTCGAAGACCATCAGCGGCGTCGCATCCTGCTCCGCCAGCGCGCTCTTCACCGCCAGCATCACGCGGCTGATCTCGCCGCTCGACGCGATCTGCCGCAGCGGTTGCAGCGGCTCGCCGGGGTTCGGGCCGAAGAGGAACTCGATCCCTTCCAGGCCCGACGCGCCGGGCTCCTTGTTGGATACCACTTGCAGCTCGAACGACGACTGCTTGAAGCCGAGGTCCTTGAGTTGTCCCGCGATTTCCTTGGCCAGCTTCGGCGCGGCCTTCTTGCGCTTCGCACCGAGGGCCAGGCCGGCCTTGTCGGTCGCCTCGCGCAGCGCCGCGGCTTCGGCCCCGAGCTGCTCCAGCCGCTCGCCGCGGTTCTCCACGGCATCGAGCCGGGCCGCCGCGCGATCGCGCTGGGCGAGCACCGCCGCGAGGTCGCCGCCATACTTGCGCTTGAGCGTTTCGAACAGGTTGACCCGCTCCTCCAGCCGCGCGGCCTCGGCGGGATCGATGTCGAGATCCTCGGCGTAGTCGGCGAGCGAGCGCTCCAGCTCCTGGAGCTCCATCACGGCGTTCTCCAGCCCTTGCGTCCGCTCGCGGATGCTCGGGTCGAGCTTTTCCAGATCCCGCACCAGCCGCTGGACTTCCACCAGGTGCGCCAGCACCCCGCCCTCGTCCGCCCCCAGCGCCGCGGCGGCGGCACCGGACAGCTCGACCAGCCGCGTCGAATTGCTCGCGCGGCGGTAGCGGTCGGCGATGTCGTCCTCCTCGTCGGGCTTGAGCTGCGCGGCATCGATCTCGCCCACCTGATGGCGCAGCAAATCGAGCTCCTGGGTGCTCGCCGACTCGGCCAGCCGCAGGTCTTCCAGCTCGCTCACTTTATCGCGCCAGGCCCGCCAGGTCGCGCGGTAGGTGTCGAGCGCGGCATCGCTGCCGGCGTAGGCGTCGAGCATCGCCAGCTGGCGCTCGGTCGAAAGCAGCGACTGGTGATCGTGGGGGCCGTGCAGGTCGACCAGGTGCTCGCCGAGCCGTTTGAGCAAATTCAGCGTGACCGGCGAATCGTTGACGAACTGGCGGTTGGCGCTTTGCCCGATGACCCGGCGGACGATCAGCGACCCGTCCTCGCAGGCGTCGAGCCCGCCCTCCGCCAGCACGGCGTTGATTTCCGCGGCGTCGCGGAGGTCGAAGACCGCCTCGACCGTGCAGGTGTCCTCGCCGGTGCGGATCAACGCCTTGTCGGCGCGCTCGCCGAGGACGAGTTTGAGGGCACCGACGATGACCGACTTGCCGGCGCCGGTTTCGCCGGTCACGCCGACCAGGCCGGGGCCGAGTTCCCAGACGAGTTCGTCGACCAGCGCGAGATTGCGGATTTTAAGAAGGGTGAGCATGGCAGTGCCGCAGCGGCTGCATGATGCAAGGCCGCGGCGGCGAGTCAACCCGGGCCCGGGTCCGGCTTGGAAGGACCGCCGTGCCGGACTGGGGGCGCGGAGGCTCCGCCACGCAGCAGCACGGGGACGGCCGCTTGGGACCCTTCGGCGCAGAACGGGCTGACGGCTTCCGGGGACCGTCCTGCCAGCTCCCGAACTTCCCCCTTGCCATCCCACTCCCCAACCGTATCAGTCGTCCTGTTACGGTTGACACCCGACCGACCCCGCCATGCTCCCCTTCCGCTTCCAGCTCCTCGACGGCGTGCCGGTCTCCGACCAGCTCGTGAAGGCCGTCCAGCGCGCGGTGCTGACCGGTGAAATGGCGTCGGGCGAAATGTTCCCTTCCGTCCGCGTCCTCGCCCAGGAGCTGAAAATTTCCCCGACCACCGCGCACAAGGCGGTGCTCGAACTCCGCGACGCCGGCTTCCTCGCCAGCCGCCCCGGCGCCGGGATGGTGGTGGTGAAACCCGCCGGCTCCTCGCGCGACCAGTTGCTCGACCAACTCGCGCCCGCCTGTCGCGACCTGATCCGCCAGGCGTCCCTGCTCGGCCTCACCCCCGAAGAAATCCTCGAAGCCCTCGGCCGCACTCTGAAAAAACCATGAGCCCGCTCCTCGAATTCCACCAGGTCACCCGCCGCTTCTCCCGCTCGTGGGCGCTGCGCCACGCTTCGTTCCGCGTGCCCGCCGGCTCGATCACCGCCCTGCTCGGCCCGAACGGCGCGGGGAAATCGACCGCTCTCAAGATCGCCCTCAACCTGCTCCGCCCCTCTTCCGGCCACGTCAAGATCCTCGGCACCGACTCGCGGCAACTCGGCCCCGCCCAGCTCGCCCGCATCGGCTACGTCGCCGAGGGCAAGGAGCTGCCCGATTGGATGACGGTCGACCAGTTCCTCGCCTGGTGCCGCCCGCTCTATCCGAAATGGGACAGCGATCTCGAACGCTCCCTGCGCAAACAATTCGGCCTCCCCGGCGAACGCAAGCTGAAGCACCTGTCCCGCGGCCAGCGGATGAAGGCCGCCCTGATTTCCGCCCTCGCCTACCGGCCCGATCTGCTGGTGCTCGACGAACCCTTCTCCGGCCTCGACCCGCTGGTCCGCGACGAGTTCATCACCGGCCTGTTAGAGCTGGCCGGCGGCGAAGGCTTCACCGTCGTCCTGTCCTCGCACGACATCGAGGAAGTCGACCGCCTCGCCGATCACGTCGTCATGCTCAACCACGGCGCCGTCCTGCTCGACGAGAACACCGACGCCCTCCTCGCCCGCCACCGCCGCGTGGAAATCCTGCTGCCACCGGACTTCGGCGCGCTCCCGCATTTCCCCGCCACCTGGATCGCCGCGCAGTCGGCCGGCCGCGTCCTGCGCTTCACCGACACCGAATACGATCCCGCCGTCTTCCCCCAGAGCATCGCCCGGCTCTTCCCCGGCTGCCCGCCGCCCGACGTCCACCCGCTCACCTTGCGCGAACTCTTCGTCACCCTGGTCCGCGCCGGCCGCGCGGATGCCGGAGTCTAACAGATCCCTCGAATCGCGATGATCCTCCACCTCCTCAAGACCGATTGGCAGCGGCTCAAGCGCCCGGTCCTCGCCGTCTGGCTGGTTCTCCTGGTGACCACCCTGCCGTGGCTGCTCCACCGGCCCGACAGCTTCACCGGACCGTGGATCGAGATCAATTCAAGCCAAGGCCCGATCCCCGAAGGCATCGAAAGACCCTTCCGCTCGAGGGTTGATCCCGAATTCATCCGCTATCTCCTCGCCTTCGCGACGCTCCTTCTTTCCAGCGCGATCGGCATGCACGACACGCGTTGGCAAGCGGTCAGCCCCTTGCGCCCCTGGCATCGGCTCAGCGCCAAGCTTGCCGCCATCCTCACCTTCATCGTCGCGCCCCAGGCGATCCTCGGCGGGCTGATCCTCCAACTCCACGGCTTCCCCCCCGGCGCGATCCTTGCGGGAGCGCTCGGCACCGTCGCGTCACTGGTCCTCCTTCATGCCGCCGCCGCCCTCTTCGCTTACCATTGCGGCACGCTCTGGACCTGGCTCGCCGGGATCGCCTCACTGCTTGCCGCGGTCATCGTGCTGTCCCCGATGTTTCCGGGCCGCTTCGAATTGGTGCTTCATCCCTTCATCGATCCCTGGGCCATGGATCGCGGCCCCCGCTATTGGATTTTCGGCGGCACTGCGGTCGGCATCCTGCTGCTGCTTCCGAAGATCTTCCGGCCCCGCCCCGGCAGCGCGCCCGCCACCAGCGCGGCGGTCCTCGCGCTGCTGGCCGCCGGAATGGCAAGCCGCCGCGTGCCGGAGGTCGCGCTCGCTTCCCCGCCCGCTCCCCTGAACGACCCGGACCTTGCCGGGATCACCCCGGAGATCATCCCCGGCAGCCTGCGGATCGACGACGATTTCTACAGCACCCATCCCGCCGGATCGCTCCTGCTGAGTGCGGCGGTCAGGACCCGTGGACTCGACGCGGAAGCGGGCTTTGTCGTGTGGTCGGCGGCGACCCGGTCCCTCCGCGAATCCCGCGTCTGGACCCATGCCTTTCCCCATGAGGGATCGGTCACGGACCGGGACGCCCTCTCCGCGGTCTTGCCCTCCCCCTTGTTCCAGGGACCCGCCGGATGGCATCGCCCGGAGAACCAGGTGCGGGACTCCTTCCCCGATCAAGCCGACCAAGCGACCGCCCCGCTCGAACTCCGCTTGAACGGCCATCGGTTCCGCTACGAGATCCTCGCCGATCTCCCGTGGCGACAAAGCCCGGCCACGACCTCCGACGGCGAGATCCGGATCGTCACCCGCACGCTCGAGCTCCCCGACGAGCGCTTTCTGCTCGACACCGTCGCCCAAGGGCCCGCTTCCGGCATCGCCCGCGACCCGCTGCACCTCACCTGGGATCCCCACGCCCTCCGCAGCTACCGCTTTGTCCTCCACTTCCCCCACGAAAAAATCTGCGTCCCGCTCTGGCGGAACGTGGATCAGTCCGCGCCGATCCCCGGCGGCGGCGGCTGGTCGCGGCGAATCCTGCGGCCGCTCGAACTGGAAGGCAGCCGGCACCTCGATCCGGCCGGTGCCCGACTGATCATCCTCAAGCACGTCCCGCTCGGATCGATCCGGCGCGTCCTGACGATCGACCGCAGCGCCGCGGACCCCTCGGCGGGCGAGGGGACCGACTGGATCCTTTCCCGCAACTACGGTCTCAGCCTCGATGCCTACCTCAAGAATCACCGCCCCGTCCGCCCCGATCCCGCGACCGGTTCGGAAGCCGAGTTCGCCCGCTATCTCCGCGCGCTCAGCGGCACCTTTTACGAAGAACTCGCCGTGCGCGACCTCGCCGAATATGCCCCGCGATTCAGTCCCCTGCTGCTCTCCCACGCGCGGCGAAGGACTGCTGCCATGGCCCTTGCTGCCGGCAGCCCGGAGTCGACCCGTGAGAAGCTGCTGACGCGGATCCGCGAGGATCCCTCGCAAGTGCCGCGTCTCGCCTCCGTGCTGCTCGAACGCGGATGGCAGACGGGCATCCGCGACCTGCTCGTCGCGGCCCTCGATCGACAGCCGCCCGGCGACTTCAACTGGAACTCGACCTCCCACCAGATCGCCGTCGCCATCGCCCTGCCGGAGGACCCCGCCACTTATCCCGGACTCCTCGATTTTCTCGAAAAATCGCGATCGTTTGCGATCTATCGCACGCTTCGTGAACTCCCCGGCATCGACGAAGCCCTCGACGAAGCCATCTGGAACATCACCCGGAGTCTCTCCCCCTCGGTCGAACTCTCACGCCTCCGTCCCGGCCTGATCTACGGCGTTTTCGACGGCTTCCAAGCCCCGGTCGCCCACGGCAATCCGGTCGCCCTCGCCAAGCTGCTCGAACTCTGGCGGATCCTTCCCTCCGACATCCGCTCCTTTGATCAAGTCCGCGCCTTCGCCGATCGCTTCGAACCGCAACCCGCGATTCCGCCATCGCTCGATGCCTGGCGGGCCTTCATCGAGGGCAAGTCCGCCGGGGACTTCACCCACGATCCGCTCACCGGGAAATGGCTCGCCCCCTCCCAGCCCTGACCGCCATGTCCACCTTCCTCCATTCGCTGGCCATCCTGTGGTCACGCTTCCGTGCCGAGATCCTCGCCTTCGGCGTGCTGGTCCTCGCCGCCTGCGCCGCCCCCTTCACCGGACTCGGCCCGCGTGTCATGGTCGCCCTGGCCGGGCTCGAAACGCTGCTGCTGTTCTGGATCACCCTGCGCATCCTGTTAGGGGAGGACGGCTTCAAGACCTCCGGCGGCTGGCGCACGCGTCCGATCCCCTTCGCCAGCCTGCTGGTCTCGCAGTTCGCGTTGCTCGCTCTCGTGCTGATCCCGCCGCTGCTGCTCCACGCCGGGGTCGTCCACCTTCTGTTCCAGCCGTCCCCGGAGCAATGGCAGTCCTTCCTGAGCGGCGGCATCTTGAAAACCCTGGTGGGCTGGCTGGTCTTCGTCACCGCCCTGAAACTTTTTTCCGCCTTCATTCTCCGGCCGCTCGAAGGCATCGCGCGGAAGGCCGCGTGGTCGGTCCTCGTCATCGTGCTGGTGCCCGTACTGCTGGTCGCCCTGCCCGACGGCCTGCAACAATCCCCGGGCGGCAGGGGCGGCTCCGGCGAAGCGCCGCGCGAACTCGCGCAGGGCATCCAACAACTGCTGCCGGATACCACCGAGTTCATCGGCGAGTGGAATGACTCCGGTCCCGAAAAAGTTCCGCATGCCCGCCTGATCGCCGCCTTTCCCGTCAACGCCCGTCGCGGCCCGGCCGGGCCCGGCTTGTTGCTGGAATCCTCGGTCGCCCGGCCCCGGAACCAGCGCGTCTCCGTCGAGCTGGCACTTCAGGCCCTCGACGATTCGATCATCGGCGCCATCTCGCGGGATCCCGTGGCGATCGTCCGCTACTCGAACGGCATGGCGGGCACCTGCGTCGAACACAAGGTCCGCCAGGCCCCGTCCGCCACCCCGTTCCTCAGCACCCTCGGCTACCGCTTCCAGGGCAGTTTCATCTCGCCGCTCAGCCTTCCGGAAAACCGCGATGCCACCGCCGGTGATTTCCGCCCGGTCGAGATCCTGTTCTTCGCGGCGGACGAGAAGCTGCCACCGATGACCAGCTCGCTCGACCGGCTCCGCCGTGATCCTGCCGCTCCCGCCCCGCCCCTCTCCATTCCCCCGCCCTCCCGCGGGCCGGAGTTCGAAACCGCCGTTCGCGAACTCATCGACAGTGTCAGCGCCCGCGACGGCATCCAGCCTTCCGCGCTCGAACTGGCGAAGCGACTCCCGCCCGAAGCGATGGAGCCCATCCTCGCCTACCGTCCTTGGGCGGACAGCGCGTGGGAGAAGGTGATCCGCGCCTTCCTCCTCCGGCACGCCACCGAGGCCCGCAAGCCCGCTCTCTTGGAGCGTCTCGCCCTCGATCCCCAGCTCACTTCCTTCTTCATCGAGCAGGGTTGGAGCCGTGATGCCGTCCCCGTCCTCCGCCACCGCGCCAAGGAACGGCTGCCACTCGACATCGCGAGCCTCAAGCTGCTCGCGGAGCAGAACGATCCCGACCTGGCTCCCGATCTCGCCGCCCTCGCCCACCGCCTGAGCCGCGGCATCGGCGAGCTGGCACCAAGCCTCCGCGATTCCGCAGGCTTCGACTGGCCGGGCTTTGTCCGCGAAGGCTGGAAGCAACGGAAATACGGCGACTACGAGCGAGAAGGCTGGCTTTACGCCGTGTGGGCCGCCGAACTCGGCGATCCCTCCGCCCTCCGCCGGCTTGCCGAGCGGGCTGCCGAAGGGAAGGAATGGGAACGCAAACAGATCGCCCGGCTCGTCCCCGCTGCTCCCGCCGATCTCATCCCCTTCCTCCGCCAGAACTTGGCCGGACTGAACTACGACCCTGCCACACTCACCTGGCGCTAGCACCACCGGGCGGTCCAGCGTGCCTCAACCCATCGCCTGCTCGATCCTCCCGCAGCACTCCCGGACCTGCCGCCACGTCTCTTCGTCCATTTCCCTGGCGGTGGCGGCGAACTCGGTTCCCGCTCTCCCGGGTCGGTAAAGAATCACACGCACCGACTCTGCTCCGATGGAAACGGAGTCGACATCTTCGAGGCTCCATTGGTCGAGGTCGATGGTGACGCGTCGTCCATCGAATCCAATCGCGCGGGGGAATGACAGCCTTCCCATGACCCAGATCATGGGCACGCTCATCAGGGCGCCGATGCCCAGCAGCCCCCACATCGGCCTTCCCTTCACCGCTTGAAAGACGCCGACAAGAAGGAACATCAGGGGATAGGCCACCCCAAAGAACTTGGCCTGCCACCTCAGTTTCCATCGGACCGTCATCGCAGGTCCTATAGCCGAGCGAACATGCCTTGTCAGGCCCCTACTTCACCATCGCCCTAAACAACTCCCGCCACGCCGGCCAATCGTGATCGCCCGGCATCCATAGCACCTCGTCCTTCTTCAAAAAATCCGCCGCGAACCGCCGGTTCGATCCCGCCAACCGGTCTTCCGTCCCGCAGGCCAGCCTCACCTCTGGCCGCCGCCCCTGCTCCAACCACTTCGTCTCCAACCCACGCCACAGCTTCCGCGAAAAATCCCGTTCGCTTTTGGGTTCGCCGTCCCACTTCCGCACCCCGCCCGCGGCCCCGATCTCCGCGATGACCTCCTCTTCCCCGACGAAAGGCGACAGCAGATAGATCTCATCGGCGTCCGCCGGATACTCCAGGTCGTGGATCAGCGCCCCCAGCCCGCCCATCGACACCCCGACCACCCGCACCGTCGTCACCCCGCTCGTCCGGGCGGGCGCGATGATGTCCTCGTGGACCCGCTTCGCCGAACTACGGGACTTGTAGTAACCGAGATGCAGGTCCGCCGCCACCAGCCGGGCGTCCGGCCAGCGCTCCGCCGCGATCTTGAAAAAACCCTCGCGCCCGAACTCGTCGGCGGTGCTCCAGCGTCCGGGCAGGAAGACCACGAGTTCTTTCCCGGAGGACGGACCGCCGGTGATCGAGGGCACCGGAGCCGGGGTCGAGCGCGGCAAGAGCCCGCAGGAGGAAAGGAGCAGGGTCAGCAGGGAGAACAGCCGCTTCATCGTGGCGGAAAATGCCGCGGAACCCCCGCCACGCACGGATTTTCTCCAAAGCGATCCGCCACACGGGCGGTGTACTGGACCGCGGACTTCAGTCCGCTCGAAAACAGCAGAACCCCGAAGCGGGTTA
>CAMCYK010000200.1 GCA_945883695.1 Akkermansia muciniphila
TGGTTTTCATGGCTGGTTTCGGGTGAACAGTTGAAGCGGACCTCATCAGCTCTCCGGGATCCGAGGCATGGGACGTGCCTGGGGGAGGGAACCCGGCGAGGGTGCCGGACATGGAACGGCCTGCAAAGGGGCCGGGCCATGCCCGCTCGGGACAGAGTCCCTCGCCGGGTTTCCGGAGAAGCGACGCGGGAACATCGCCTCTCCGGACAGTTTCAGTCTTTGGTGTAAGGGGACGAATTTCTCGTCTTGTTGTCTCTATCGGGTGTGGGAACAGCAATCGTCAGATTGCATGGCAGGTGAAATCTTGCTCAGCGCCCGTGAGGCTGGTTGTCCCAGCCGGCCCAGGGGCCGTCGGGAACATCATGGGCCTCGACGAAGCGCCACTGGACGCGCTCGCCGCTGCGGAAGCCGAGGAAATCGCGGACGGCGGGACTGAGGTCGATGCCCGCGCCGCTGTTGCGGTTGCCGCGCGGCTCCTCGTCGCCGAAAACATACTGCCAGTGGTCGATCTCGAAGGGACCGACGTCCTCCCACTGGGCGTAGCAGACCTTGCCCTCGCGATGGATCGCGACCCAGCGGCCCTTGCAAACGGAGATCCCGTCGCCGCGGTATTCGCGCCAGAACCAGGGAATCACTTCCGAAGCCTCCGGGCGATGGCGCCCGCCGCGGGCGACGTCGTTGTAGGGCAGGGCGATGTAGAACGGATTGAGCTTCGGCACGAAGCCGGCCGGGAAATAGCCGTTGCGGCGGTTCGGATCATCGTAGCCGCCGAAATTCTCCACCCAGTTCATGTCCCATGAACTCATGGTGTTGGGCACCGGGTTGTTCTCGGTCGGCAGCTCGCCGATCCAGAACACGGTGCCGACGACATTGCCGCGCCAGCCGCGGAACTGGCGGAACGCGTCGTCGGAGCGCTCGATCACCAGACGGGCCTTGTCCGGGGTGTTGAAAGGATTGCTCAAGCCGGGCAAGGCCTCGCGGCGGTTGTCAAGCAGCGCGCCATGGATCTCCTGCAGGCGGTCGCCGAGCAGCGACGCGGCACCCGCGACCGGCAACAGGGCCGGGGCGAGAGCAAGGAGGTGGAGCGGACGCAATTTCATGAGCGCTGGACTAAAAAACTCATCCCCGACGGGGGTGCCTTCGCCGCTGAGTATAAACATTCAGGAAATCCAGACAAGAAGTTTTTAGGAAATTTTTGAACATCCTGAAGGATTAGTTGTCTCGATGTTTTCCCGAAGTTCTCACGGCGGGGATCCGCTCAAAGGTCGCGCGCACGCGCGCCGGAGAATCCACATAGAACGCTGATAATCCGATGAATACGAGCTCATCTTCCGATCCCCAACGCCATTCCCCCGCCCTGCCTTGCAGCAGATGGCGGGGAAATGACGGGGAACGATCGAACTCATCGACCCGCGCAGGAAAGCAGGATCTCCCCTCGCGAACAATAAAATTTTAAAGGAACCTGAACTATCAAGTACCTAAAAAGTCAGAACTCGATGGTTTTCAAAAAAGAACCGCTTTTCCTCCGGCAAAGCGGCGCTCGAGTTCCCGCAAGGAGAATTCGGTGAGGGTCGGGCGGCCGTCGGGGGCACAGTAAGGCAGATCGCAACGCAAGAGGATCTCCAGCAGGCGTAGGGCTTCCTGCGGCCGCGGGGCCTCGGCCAGCGCGGCGCGGCGGGCCAGCGCCCTGGCCAGCAGGTCGAAGCCGAGGCGGGCACCGGGGCTCTGGCCGCCGGCGAGGTCGTCGATCAGCCCTGTCAGGAAGCCCCGGACATCGGCCGGATGGAGGAAATCAGGCAGCGAGCCGATCCGCAGGGTGCCCGAACCGAAGTCCTCGAGTTCGATCCCCGCGCGGGCGAATTCGTCGCGATGGCGGAGCGCCAGGTCGCACTCGCGCGGCCCCGGCTCCAGCAGCACCGGCACCAGCAGCGCCTGGCTTTCGACGCCGCGGCCGGCGGCGTCGTGGAGCCAGCGCTCGTAAAGAATCCGCTCGCGGGCGGCCCGCGGGTCGAGCAGGACCAGGCCATCGTCGGATTCCAGCAGGGCGAAGCGCTCGTGCAGGCTGCCGAGATAGCGGAACGGGACGCCTGCCGGCGGGGGCGTGGCCACGGCGGGAACCTCGGGGGGACTCTCGAACTGCCGTTGGACCGGCAGCGCGGCCGGCCAGATCCGCGGCGCGGGGGGCTCGACGATTCCCGCCGACTTCGCCGGAGCGGCGATGACCGGACGGCGCGCGGCTTCGGCCCGGGCAAGGCCATCACGCACCGCGGCCGTCAGCACGTCGCGCAGCTCGTGCGGCCGGTGCAGGCGGATCTCGCGCTTGGCCGGGTGGACGTTGACGTCGACCAGCGCGGGTTCGAGATCGATCCACAGCCAGGCGCACGGGTGAAGCCCGTCGGCCAGGGCCCCGCGGAAGCCTTCGGCGAGGCCCCGGGAGATCGCGGAATCCTCGACCGGCCGGCCGTTGAGGAAGACGCACTGATGACGGCGGCCCCTGCGGGCATGGGCGGCGGGCAGGATGAAGCCTTCCACGGAAATGCCGTGGCCGTGGGTCAGCGGGAGCACCACCAGCTCGCCGCCGAGTTCGGTGCCGGTCATCCAGCGGACGCGGTCGAGCCGCGACATCCCGCCGGGCAGGTCGAACACCTCGCGCTCGTCCTTGCGGAAGCGGAACCGCACGCCCGCCGCCGCCAGGGCGTGCAAGCGCAGCTGGTGCTCCACATGGGCCGCCTCGGTGGTCTCGGCGCGCAGGAATTTCCGCCGCGCGGGAACGTTGAAGAACAGGTCGCGCACCTCGACCACCGTGCCGGGAGCGCAGCCGGCTTCGCGGACATCGCGCGTCACCCCGCCCTCCACGGTGATCTCGGTGCCGGCCAGCGCCTGGGGCTCGCGGGTGATCAGGCGGAAGCGGGAGACGCTGGCGATGCTTGGCACCGCCTCGCCGCGGAAACCGAGCGTGCGGATCGAGGCGAGGCCCGCCGCGTCGGAGAGCTTGCTGGTGGCATGGCGCTCCAGGCTGAGCAGGGCGTCGTCGCGCGACATTCCCGAGCCGTCGTCGATCACCCGCAGCAAGGCCGCGCCGCCGCGGCGGATCTCGACCAGGATCTCCCCCGCCCCGGCGTCCAGGCTGTTTTCGACCAGTTCCTTGACCGCGCTGGCCGGCCGCTCGACCACCTCGCCCGCCGCCACCTGGCTGGCGAGGATTTCAGGCAGGATGTGGATGCGCGGCACAGGGGGAGGGTGAAGTTCCAAAGAAGAAGTTCCAAGTGCCAAGAAGCTTTTCCCGTCTTGGGTCTTGCGTCTTGGTGTCTTGCGTCTTGTCTTTCCCCCAGATGATCACGGTCACCGAAAAAGCCGCGGGCGAGCTGAAGGCACTGCTGGAACGCAAGGGCGCCGGACCGGAGCTCGGGCTTCGGCTGGCGGTCCGCAAGGGCGGCTGCGCGGGCTGGCAGTATGTGATGGAAGTCGCCGCCGCGGAGGAAGGCGACACGGTGGTCGGGGTTCCCGGCGGCCGGGTCATCGTCGCCGCCGACAGCGCGGGCAAGCTCGCCGGTTGCCGCCTCGACTATACCGACGACCTGTCCGATGCCGGCTTCCGGATCGACAACCCGAACGCCGCCCGTTCCTGCGGCTGCGGCACCTCGTTCGAGACCTCCACCGAACCCACACCGGAACCCGAGGACTGCGGCAAGAACTGATGCGCCGCGACAAGGAGCCCCCGCCGAAAAAGCGTTCGCCGGCCTACTACTGGTGGACTCTGGCGAACGTGCTGGCGCTCTGCCTCGCGGTGATCAGCTGGCTGATGTTCCTCCACGTTTTCCGCCACCCCGAGATCCCGCGCAACTACGAGATCCTCCGCAAACTGGGCCGCACGACGCCGCCGGAGCCGCTCCCCGAAATGGAGGCCCCGCCGGGCGAATCCGCCGATCCCCGCGCCTTCTACGGGCGCTACGCCGGGCGCTCGGACGACGAACTCCAGGCGCTCAACGCCGCCTTGATGCGCAATTACCTCCTCAACCTCAAGGAACCGAAGCTGATCCAGTATGCCGAGGGCAACTACAAGGTGCAGCAAGTCCGCCGGCTGGGTCCGGACGATCTCTTTCATCCCGGCTTCGCGGTGCGCGCGCAGGCGATGATCGCGCCCGACGAATTCAGCGAGCCGGCGCCGTGGCCGGTCGTGATTGAATACCTTTTCCCTACCGAACACGCGACCGCCGCCGAATGGATCGCGCCCGGCGACCTGCTCGCGGTCTCGAAATTCCCGAACTGCGCGATGCTGCTGCATGTCTCGAAGCTCGAGGGCGGCGACACCCCGGTGGTCTGCCTGACCGTCGCGCCGATCGCCTTCGGCAACTTCAAGGCCGGCAAGGATCGCCAGTTCAAGTTGAAAGCCCCCGCCGCCCTCAATCCGGCCGGCCCGCTGCCGGTGTTCCCGCGCGAGCCGGAAAGCTGAAAAAGTGGCGGTGGCGTCCCGCCGCCAGCCTTGCGGACCGGAAACGGAGGCTGGCGGCAACATGCCGCCGCCACTTTCCGCGACTACTTCTTCCTCTTCTTCAGCAGCGAAGCTCCCGTCATTTCCTTCGGCTGCGCGACGCCGAGCATCTCGAGCAAGGTCGGCGCGACATCCGCCAGGATGCCATCCTTCACTTCGAACTGGCCGGCATCCGCGGCGACGTACACCACGTGCACCAGATTCGTCGTGTGCGCGGTGTTCGGCGAGCCGTCGGCATTGATCATGAACTCGCAGTTCCCGTGGTCCGCGGTCACCAGCAGCTTGCCGCCGAGCCGCAAGGTCTCCTCGACCACCGCCTTCACGTCGGCGTCGATCGTCTCGCAGGCCTTGATCGCGGCCTCGACCACGCCGGTGTGGCCGACCATGTCCGGATTGGCGAAGTTGAGGATCACCAGATCGTAGTCCTTGAGCTTCGCGACCACCGTCCGCGTCACCTCTGCCGCGCTCATCTCGGGCTTGAGGTCGTATGTCGCCACCTCTTTCGGCGACGGGATGATGAAGCGGTCCTCTCCCTTGTAGGCCTTCTCGACCCCGCCGTTGAAGAAATAGGTGACGTGCGGGTATTTCTCGGTCTCGGCGATCCGCATCTGGTTCCTGCCCGCCTTGGCCACGGTCTCGCCGAGCACCATCTTCCGCTTGTCGGGCCCGAAAATCACGTCGCAGTCATACGACGCGTCGTACTGGGTCAGTGTTACGTAGTGGACCTTCGGCCGGCGGCCGGCCTTGAAATGCTTGAAGGGGCCCTTGCTGAGGAATGCCTCGGACAACTGGCGCACCCGGTCGGCGCGGAAATTGAAGAACAGCACCACGTCGCCGTCGCGCACCAGCTTCGTGCCGGGCGTTTCGAACACCATCGGCAGCAGGAACTCGTCGGTCTTGCTGTCCTCGTAAGCCTCGGCCATCGCCTCGGAGGGCAGCACGCTCTTCGGCTCCCCGATGCCATGGACGATGGCGTCCCAGGCGAGCTTGGTGCGCTCCCAGCGCTTGTCGCGGTCCATCGCGTAATAGCGGCCGGTGATGGTCGCGATCCGCGCGCCGTGGCGGGCGATCTCGTCCTCCACTTTCGAAATGTAGGCCGCGCCGCCGGTCGGCGAGGTGTCGCGACCGTCGGTGATGGCATGGACCATGATGTCGTCGACGCCGGCCGCCTTGGCCATCGCGACCATCGCGCACAGGTGGTCCTGGTGCGAATGCACCCCGCCGTCCGAAAGCAGGCCGAGGAAATGGAGCCGCTTGCCCTTCGCCGTGGCGAGGGCTTTCACGAAGGTTTTGTTGCGGGCCAGGCTGCCGTCCTCGATCGCCTTGTTGATGCGGGTCAGGTCCTGATAGACGATCCGCCCCGCGCCGAGGTTCAGGTGCCCGACCTCGGAATTTCCCATCTGGCCCTCCGGCAACCCCACATCCAGCCCTGAGGCGCTCAGGAAGGCCTTCGGATACTGCTCCAGCATCACGTCGTGAAAAGGCGTCCGGGCGAGCAAGGTCGCGTTGCCGTCCTTCGTCGCCGTCTTCTTCCCCCCGGGATTCACACCCCAGCCGTCGCGAATGATGAGCACCACCGGTTTCTTGGCCATGACGGGCCGCGTTTAACGGCCCGCGGACCCGCCGTCCAGTGGCGATTCCGGGTCATTTCGGCCACATGAAGAAAAGGTAGCCACCATAACAGGCGACCAGCAACAGGCCTTCGGCGCGATTCAACCGTTTGCCGCTCCACAGCATCGGGAAAAGGATGACCGTAACCCCGATCATCATCCAGAGGTCGATCGATTGCAGCCCGCTCGTCTTCACCGGTTGGATCGCCGCACTGCCGCCGAGGACGAACAGCAGGTTGAAAAGATTGGAGCCAAGCACGTTGCCTAGTGCGATGTCGGACTGCTTGCGGAACGCGGCGACCACCGAGGTCGCCAGCTCGGGCATCGAGGTGCCCGCAGCAATGATCGTCAACCCGATCACCGCCTCGGAAACCCCGAGCGATGTGGCGATGAAGACCGCGTGACGCACCAAGAGCCACGAGCCCAGCACCAGCACCCCAAGGCCGCCGGCGATCTTGATGACGTCGGTCAGGATGCTGCCCTTGTTGCTGATCTCGGGAATGTCGATGTGGGCCTCGTGGCCGAGCGTCTCGTCCTTCTTCGCCATTTTCACCGCCCACACCGTGTAGGCGACCGCCAACAGCATGAGGATTCCCCCTTCGATCTGCGACACCGAGCCGTCGAGAAAGGTCAGCGGCACCAGCAGGGTCACCGCGACCAGCACCGGAGCGTCCCAGCGCAGGATCTGGAGGTGCGTCGTGATCGGGAACACCGCGGCGGACAGGCCGAGGATCACCGCGATATTGAAGATATTGGAGCCGACCACATTGCCGATGGCGATGTCCGAGTTTCCACTCCATGCAGCCTTTAGCGAAACGATCAGCTCGGGCATGGACGTGCCGAACGCGACCACCGTCAGACCGACCACCAGCGGAGTCAGGCCGAGCTTCAGGGCGAGCGAGGCACCGCCGCGAACGAGGAGTTCAGCTCCGGCAAAAAGAATCAGGCAGGCAAGGAGGATGAGGAGGCTGGAAACAAGCATGCGGGGGGAGTTTCAACAAATCTTCCGGGCTGCCCAATGGAAGATTCGGTAAATTTTCGAATCCCGCGGCGGGCGGCCTTTTGGCTGGCCAGCGCCCCCCCGTCCTGATTGGAAGGGCGGGCGGACGGTCCGTTTCGCGACGATGAACAGCCCTTCCGCCGGCGCGCCCGGCCGCCAGCCACCTCTCGCCGCCGCCACGCTGGCGGCCCTCGGAATCGTTTTCGGCGACATCGGAACCAGCCCGCTCTACGCGTTCCGCGAGTGCTTCTCCCCGCATTCGGGGTCACCCCCTCCCTTGACGGCCAGCAACCTCGTCGGAGCCGCCTCGTTGATCATTTGGGCGCTGATCTTCGTGGTCTCGATCAAATACGTCCTGATCATCCTGAAACTCGACAACCGGGGCGAGGGCGGGATCCTCGCCTTGTCCGCGTTGATCCGCTCCGCATCGCGGCGGCTCGGCGGCAGGGATCCGAAGTTCATCCTGCTTCTCGGGCTGGCCGGCGCGGCCCTGATTTACGCCGACGGCATGATCACCCCGACGATCTCGGTGCTCAGCGCCGTGGAAGGCCTCTCGGTCAGCACCCCGGCCTTGGGGAAATACGTCGTCCCCTTGGCCCTGCTGGTGCTCACCGGATTGTTCGCGATCCAGCGCCACGGCACCGGCAAGGTGGGGATTCTCTTCGGACCCATCGTCCTGATCTGGTTCATCACCCTCGGGGCCCTAGGCCTGCGCGGGATCATTGCCCATCCGGAGATCCTCGGCGCGATCAGTCCCATGGCCGGGATCAATTTCCTGATCCGCGAGTGGACCCATGCCTTCCCGCTGCTCGCCGCGGTCTTCCTCGCCGTCACCGGCGGCGAGGCGCTCTACACCGACCTCGGCCATTTCGGCACCCGGCCGATCCGCTGCGGCTGGTTCACCGTGGTCTTCCCCGGGCTGGTGCTCAACTACCTCGGCCAGGCCGCGCTGCTGAGCCACGATCCCTCCGCCCTCCGCGCCCCCTTCTTCCTGCTGGCCCCGGCGGCGATGCTACTGCCGCTCACCCTTCTCGCCACCGCCGCCGCCGCCATCGCCAGCCAGGCGCTGATTTCCGGCGCCTTCTCGCTGACCACCCAGGCGGTCCAGCTCGGCTGCCTGCCGCGGATCCGGATCCGCCACACGTCGGAACACTCGATCGGCCAGGTCTACGTCCCCGCCGTCAACCGCTTCCTCTTCGTCTCCTGCATCATCCTCGTCCTCTCGTTCAAAAGCTCGGCCGCCCTGGCCAGCGCCTACGGGATCGCCATCGTGCTGACGATGACCATCACCTCGTTCCTCTTCTATTCGGCCTCCCGCACGTCCTGGGGCTGGTCGAAGCTCAAGGCCGGAGCCTTGATGACCCTGTTCCTTGCCATCGAGCTGCCCTTCCTCGCCGCCAATTCCCTCAAGATCATCCACGGCGGCTGGCTCCCCCTCACCGTGGCCGGCAGCGCGATGCTCCTGATGATGACCTGGATCTGGGGCCGGGCGCGGCTCTACGCCCGGCTTTCGGTCGAATCGCTGCCGATCGATGCCCTTTTGAACGATATCAAAAAAGGCAGCATCCACCGGGTTTCCGGCACCGCGGTTTACATGAGCGGCCGCGGCGACACGGTGCCGACCGCGCTCCTCCACAACTTGAAGCACAACCAGGTGCTTCACGAGAAGGTCGTGCTGCTGCACGTCCACACGCTCGACCAACCCTATTCCGACATCGCGGAACCCGCCGGCCACGCCGATCTCGGCGGCGGCATGCACCGCGTCACCCTGAACTTCGGATTCGCCGAAACCCCGGATGTTCCCGAGGCCTTGAAAACCCGCTTGCCGGAAGCCGTCCGCTTCAATCCCGGCAAGGCCACCTACATTCTGGGCCGCGAAACCTACAGGGTGGGCGAGAACGCCAGCCCGCTCGATCACATCCGGCTGGTGCTGTTCGCCGCCATGGCGCGCAACGCGTCCCCCGCCACCGCCTACTTCCGCCTGCCTCCCGGCCGCGTCGTCGAGCTCGGTGCCCAGATCACCCTGTGAAATTGGTACTGGCGTCCCCGCCGCCAGCCTTCCTCAGGCATATTCCACCGACTCCAAAAACAAGCCGTCCGGCGGCGCGCAAAAGGAGCATTTCCCCAGCGGCAGGCCCGCCGGCTGATCGAGGAGCGCCGCCACCTGATCCACCCGCAGCCGGCCTTGCGCCGCTTGCACCGCCGCCCCGGTCATCAGCCGCACCATTTTGTAGAGGAATCCCTCGCCGCGGTAGCGCAGCCGCCAGCCCCAGCCGATCTCCTCCAACTCGACCCGCGTCACCGTCCGCACGAAGCTCGTCTCCTCCGTCTCGTAGCCGCGCCGCGCGCCGAAAGCCTCGAAATCGTGCCGCCCTTCGAACAGCGCCATCGTCTCGCGCAGCGTGAAGGGATCGAGCTGCCGCGGCAAATGCCACGCCCGCCCGGAACGGAACGGCGAAAGCACCGGCTCGGTCGAAAGATCGTAGCGGTAGGTCTTTCCCGTCGCCGAATAGCGCGCGTGGAAATCGTCCGCCACCTCCTCGCAAGCCAACACGCGGATCGATCCCGGCAGCTTGGTGTTGAGTGCCGGCACCCAATTGAAGGGATTCATCGTCAACCCCTCCGGCGCATCGAAATGCGCCACCTGCGCCAGCGCGTGCACCCCGGCATCCGTCCGGCCCGAGCCGTGGATCCGCGCCGGCTGCTTGGCCGTCCCGGCGATCGCCGCCTCTAACAGGTCCTGCACGGTGTTCCCGCCGTTCTGCGACTGCCAGCCGGCAAGTCCGGTCCCCTCGTAAGCGATCGTCAATTTCAAGCGCACGGCCGGCAGCCTGCCTCGCCGGACCCGCGGGTCAATCGCCGGCTTCGCTGGTCCTGACAACCCCGTCTTGCCCCCCGACTCGCGCTCGCCTACCAAGGCTCCCGTGACCGACGCCCGCGCCGCCGCCGTTTCGCTTGCCCGCCGCTTGAAAGAGGACGGGCACGTCGCGTTGTTCGCCGGCGGCTGCGTCCGCGACCGCTTGCTCGGCAAGGACCCGAAAGACTACGACATCGCCACCTCGGCCACCCCCGCCCAGGTGAGGCGGCTCTTCCCGGGCTCGAACGAGGTCGGTGCCCACTTCGGCGTGGTGATCGCCAAGACGAAAGGCCATCACGTCGAGATCGCCACCTTCCGCACCGACGGCTCCTACCACGACGGCCGGCGGCCGGCCACGGTCACGTTTTCGACGCCGGAAGAGGACGCGCGGCGGCGGGACTTCACCATCAACGGCCTGTTCGAGGACCCCGAAAGCGGCGAACTGATCGACCACGTCGGCGGCCGCGCCGACCTCGCGGCCGGCATCCTGCGGGCCATCGGCGTGCCCGCGGAACGCTTCGCGGAAGACTCGCTCCGCCTGCTCCGCGCGGTCCGCTTCGCGGTGACCCTCGACTTCGAAATCGATCCCGCCACCTGGGCCGCGATGGTCGAACACGCCGACGGCTTGGCCCGCATCGCCCCGGAGCGGATCCGCGAGGAGTTCTCGCGGATCCTCGTCCTCCCGAACCGCGCCCGCGGCCTCGAACTCCTGGTCGCCTCCGGCTTGATCCGCCATTTCCTGCCTGAGGTCCTGGCGCTGATCGGCTGCGAGCAACCGCCCGAGTGGCACCCCGAAGGCGATGTCTTCACCCACACCCGCATCATGCTCGGGATGTTGGGCGAGCACGCCCCGCTCGAACTCTGTCTTGCGGTGCTCCTGCACGATATCGCCAAGCCTCCGACCCAAACCTTCGACCCGGAGGCCGGACGCATTCGCTTCAACGGCCACGATGCGCTCGGCGCGGCCATGGCGGAGGAAATCCTGCGCCGCTTGCGCTACCCAAACGATGTGATCGAATCCGTGAGCTTCATGGTTTCGCGCCACATGCAGTTCATGAACGTCCAGCAGATGCGTGTCTCGAGGCTCAAGCGTTTCATGGCTGCCCCCACCTTCCCGTTGGAGTTGGAACTGCACCGGGTCGACTGCGGATCGTCGAACGGCTTCACCGGCAATTTCGACTACCTCCGCGGCAAGCGCGACGAGTTCGCCTCCTCCCCGCTGATCCCGCCGCCCCTCGTCACCGGACGCGACCTCATCGCCCTCGGACAATCCCCCGGACCCCGCTTCAAGGATCTTCTCGAAGCCGTCCAAACCGAGCAACTGGAAGGCCGCCTCAGCGACCGCGAGGCGGCACTGGTTTGGATAAAGGAGCGGGTTTTCAAGTAACAGCCTCCCGCCGCAGGTCACGCAGCGCGTGGAGTCCGCCGGCCGCGTCCTCCCGCAGCTTCCGCGCGCCGTCCTTGCGCTTCGCACCGAAGTGTCCGCGGCACTTCGTGAAAATCCCCTCCACGAAGCCCTTGCTGCCGATCGCCACCCCGTCGCTGAACCACCGCACCCGGCACCTCAGCAGCTCCGCCCGCGACAGCTTCCCGCCGCTCCGCAGCACCGCCTCCACCCGTTCCTTCGAAAAACCGGTCCTCTTCGCTGCGACCTTCAAAGTCGCTTTGACCGGGTCGTTTACCGGGACCGCAACCGGAGCAACGCGGAGATGGACCGCGACTTCATTCTCAATTCCGCGGTCAAACTTTAGTCCGCCCGTAGCTTCCAAGCCGCTCCGCTC
>CAMCYK010000201.1 GCA_945883695.1 Akkermansia muciniphila
GCGGCGGTGCCGGAGACCTTCTTGCGGATCCGCGCATGGATGCGCTCGCGGCCGGTCTTGCGTTTGATCTTGCTCATGTTCAGGAGAGATAAGTGGATTATTTGCCGACGCTCTTGCCTTCCTTGCGGCGGACTTTCTCGCCGACATAACGCACGCCCTTGCCCTTGTAGGGTTCCGGCGGGTAGTAGGCGCGGACATCGGCGGCGAACTGGCCGACGAGTTGTTTGTCGATGCCTTCCACCTTGCTCTTGGTGTTTTCGTTCACGGTCACCGTGAGGCCGGCCGGGATCGGGTGAAGGATCGGATGGGACTTGCCGAGGGCAAGGTCGAGGTCCTGGCCCTTGACGGCGGCACGGAGACCGACGCCCTGGATTTCGAGGTCCTTGATGAAGCCCTGCGAAACGCCGAGGATCATGTTGTGGATCAAGCTGCGGACGGTGCCGTGGAGCGCGCGGTGGGTGCGGCCTTCGGTGGCGCGGGCGACGACGACCGTGGTGTCCTCGCTCGTGATGGAGATGCCGTCCGGCAGGTTCAGGTCGAGCTTGCCCTTCGGGCCCTCGACGAGGACCTTTCCGGATGCGACGCTCACGCTGACCTTGGCGGGCAGGGAAATCGGTTTGAGACCAACTCGTGACATGGTGGTTTGTTCCTTTCGCGGTTGGGGTTTACCAGACGTGGCCGATGACTTCGCCGCCGAGCTGGCTGCGCTTGGCCCGGGCGCCGGTCATGACGCCCTTGGAAGTGGAGACGATGGCGATGCCGAGGCCGTTGAGGACGCGGGGCATTTCGTTGCCGCCGCAATAGACGCGGCGGCCCGGCTTGGAGACGCGCTTGAGATCGGTCAGCACCGGGCGGCCGTCGACGTAGCGGGCCTTGACCTTGAGCTGGGGATGCGCGGAATCGGTCACAACTTCAAAACCCCAGATGTAGCCCTCTTCCTGGAGCACCTTGGCGATGTCGGCCTTGATGCGGGAATAGGGAGCCAGGAACTGCTCGTTGCCGGCGCGGCAGCAGTTCTTGAAACGGGTGAGGAAGTCGGAGATGGGATCGGAGAGAACGGCCATGATGGTGGTTCCTTGAAAGGGTCAGGGTCTCAGGCGGCGGCGCCTTCGGGGGTTTCTTCCGCCTTCTTGAGGTCGCGGAACGGGAGTCCCAGCTCGGCGAGCAGGGCGCGGCCTTCGTCGTCGGTCTTGGCCGAGGTGACGAAGATGAGGTCGAAACCGATGGTGCGCTTGATCTGGTCGAGCTCGATTTCCGGGAAAATGGTCTGGTCGGCGAAACCGACGGCGTAATTGCCGCGGCCGTCGAAGTTCTTCGGCGAAATCCCGCGGAAGTCGCGGATGTTCGGCGCGGTGACGTTGATGAAGCGGTGGAGGAATTCCCACATCCGCGGGCCGCGGAGGGTCACCCGGGCACCCAGCGGTTCACCCTCGCGCAGCTTGAAGTTGGCGACGGCCTTCTTCGAGAACGTGATGGAGGGCTTCTGGCCGGTGATCTTGGAGATCTCGACCACGGCGTCATCGACCGCGACCTTGCGGTCGGGGGACTTGCCCATGCAGGTGGTCACCACGATTTTCTCGAGGCGCGGGACCTGGTGGGGATTGGCGTAGCCGAGCTTCTCCTTGAGAGCCGGCACGACCTTTTCCTTGTACTTGGTGAGTAGGACTGGTGTGCTCATTTTCGTTTTAGCGGGTCAGCGCTGGTTGGTGCGCTTAAGCGCGGGCAAAGACCGTGGTCTCAGCCCAGTTTCTTGACATTGGAGATGTGGACGGGGGCCGGCGTCTCCTCGATCCCGCCGTCGGGATTCTTCTCGGAGCGTTTGACGGCCTTCATGACCATCCGGCCGCCTTCGACGGTGACCTTGCCTTTGGCGCCGTCGACGGAAAGCACGGTGCCGCGCTTGCCCTTGTGGTTGCCGGCGATGATCTCGACCTGGTCGCCTTTCTTGACGTGAGTCTTCATGGGAAATGTTCGGTTCAGGGGTGAGGCCGTAGCTTCAGAGGACTTCGGGTGCAAGCGAGACGATCTTCATGAACTGCTTTTCGCGCAGTTCGCGGGCAACCGGGCCGAAGATGCGGGTGCCTTTCGGGTTGTTGTCCTTGTCGATGATGACGATCGCGTTGCCGTCGAAGCGGAGCACCGAGCCGTCGGAGCGGCGGATCGGGAACGCGGTGCGGACGACGACCGCCTTGACGACCGAGCCCTTTTTGACCGAGGCGGTCGGGATCGAGTCGCGGATGTGGGCGGTGATGACGTCCCCCACCACGGCGGTGCGGGAGCGTTTGCCGAGGACACCGATCATCTTGGCGGAGCGGGCGCCGGTGTTGTCGGCGACCGATACTAGGGATTCCATCTGGATCATGGCGAAAAAAGCGTGTGGTGTGGGATAATCGGGCGGACCGGCGGGGATCTCAGTGAGAGAGCACCTTCTCAAGCGACCAGCGCTTGAGCTTGGAAAGGGGGCGGGTTTCGACGATGCGGACCTTGTCGCCGATCTGGGCTTCGCCGTTCTCGTCGTGCACGTAGTACTTCTTGGACCGCTTGACGATCTTGTTGAAGCGCGGGTGCGGGACGCGGGCGATGTGCTCGACCACCAGGGTCTTGCTCATCTTGTTGGAGGTGACCACGCCGACGCGGGTCTTGCGGACGTGCGCGGTGGCTTCCGGGTTGGGCTGTTCGCTCATGGAAATGGTGTCGCTGGTGGTTGCGGGTGGCGGGGTGCTCAGGCCTTGTTGCGGCGCTGGGTGAGCACGGTGTGGACGCGGGCGGCCTCGCGGCGGACCACGCGGATGCGGGCGGCGTTTTCAAGCTGCCCAGTCGCCTTCTGGAGGCGGAGGGCGAAGGTTTCGTCCTTCAGGTCGCGGAGCTTGGACTCGAGTTCCTTCACGGAGAGCTCGCGGATGTCCTTGGTCTTGGTCGTGGCCATGTCTGGGGATCGTTAAAGGTGGGGTGCTCAGGCGTGCGGGTTGCGGACGACGAAGCGGGTGGGCAGGCCGAGTTTGTAGGAAGCGAGGCGCATGGCCTCCTTGGCCTGCGACTCCGGCACGCCGGCGACTTCGAACAGCATGTTGCCGGGGCGGATCACGGCGACCCAGGCCTCGACGGCGCCCTTGCCCTTGCCCATTCGGGTTTCCGGCGGACGGGCGGTGATCGACTTGTGCGGGAAGATCCGGATCCAGACCTTTCCTTTGCGCTTCAGGAAGCGGTTGATCGCGATACGGCAGGCTTCGATCTGGCGGTTGGTCATCCAGCCGCGGTCGAGCGCCTGGAGTCCGAAGTCACCGAAGGCGACGGTGGTTCCGCGTTGTGCGTTGCCGGCCCGGCTGCCGCGGTGCGACTTCCGGAACTTCGTGCGTTTGGGCATCAAGGGCATGGCTCAGTCCTCCTGGGGAAATGGTTCGGTGTTGGGAAATCGTGATTACTGGTTGCCGCGCGGCGGGCGGGGGCCGCCGGGGCCCCGGTTGTCGCGACGGTCGCGGCGGTCGCCGCCACCCGGACGCTCGGGGCGCGGGGAGCTGCCGTCGTCTTCCTTCTTGTTGACCCAGCACTTGATGCCGATCACGCCGTAAACGGTGCGGGCTTCGGCGAAGCCGTAGTCAAGCGGGACGCGGAGGGTTTGCAGCGGGACCTTGCCCTCGCGGTACCACTCGGAGCGGGCGATGTCGGCACCGCCGAGGCGGCCGGCGCAGCGGATCCGGATGCCTTCGGCACCGAAATCCATGGCGGTCTGCACCGCGCGCTTCATGGCGCGGCGGAACGAGATCCGGCGCTCGAGCTGGACGGCCACCTGCTCGCAGATGAGCTGGGCGTCGAGCTCCGGCTTGCGGATTTCGACGATATCGATCTTCACCTGGGCACCCTTGCAGATGTCGGAGAGCTCCTTGGTCATGCGCTCGATCTCCGAGCCCTTGCGGCCGATGATCAGGCCGGGGCGGGAGGTGTGGAGGGTCACGCGGACGCTGTTCCAGGCGCGCTCGATGACGACGCGGGCGAGGGCGGCGAACTGCAGGCGCGAACGCATGTAGCCGCGGATCTTGAGGTCCTCGTGGAGCTTCTCGGCGTAATCCCTGCCGGCGGCGAACCACTTGGAGCGCCAGTCTTTGTTAACGGCGAGGCGGAAACCGATGGGGTTGACTTTTTGGCCCATGATGAAGTGCGGTGAGTGATTGGGATCAGGCTTCCGTGGCGGCGGCCTTGGTGGAGACGTGGACTCGCTTGGCCTTCGCTTCGGCCTCGGGGGCTTCGGCGAGGGTGATCGAGATGTGGCTGGTGCGCTTGCGGATGCCGCCGGCGGAGCCTTTGGCGCGGGGCATGAAGCGCTTGAGTACCGGTCCGGCGCCGATCACGGCTTCCTTCACGACCATCGACTCGGCGCTGAGCGAGAAGTTGTTTTCGGCGTCGGCCATGGCGGCCTTGAGCGTCTTGTTGATGTGAAAGGCGGCCTTCTTCGGGGTGAAGGTGAGGATGTCGAGCGCGCTCGACACGGGCAGCCCCTGAATTTCACGGGCGACGTCGCGCGCCTTCTTCGGGGACAGGCGGACGTATTTGGTGGTGCTCTTGACTTCCATGGAATCGGGTCGGTGAGGCGTTTGGAGAGAGTGGGTGGCCGGTGGGCCGCGTTTATTCGGTGATGAGGATGGAGGAATCGCCAAGGCGGACCGGGCCGGAGCCGGGTTCGAGTTCTTCGACAAAGGCGCCGCACACGTTGCGGCGGACGTCGGCCACGATGGCGGAGCCGAAAGGTTGGTCGCCGCGGGTGAGGCGGTAGGTGGTGCCGATCCGGGCGCCCTGGCTTTCCCCGACGTTCAGGACGAGCAGGCCGCTGATCGAATCGATGCTCACCACCTTGGCCTGGCCGGCGTTGCCGGGGGCCTCGGGAGCGGGCTTCTGGACGAGTCCGAGGACTTCGTCAAGCTCCCTGATGGCGGTTTCGACACGAAGCCGGGCATCCGGGTCGGCGGCGACCGCCTGGCGGATGTAGTCGGTGACGGAGGAGACCAACCGGGAGGCGCTGCTTTCGAGGCTGCTGACCCGGGTTCCGAGGACTTCGAGGTTGGCGTTGGCCTGGACCAGGCGGTCGTCGCCGCCGTCGAGCAGGTCGCGACCGAGGGCCTCGAGCCGGAGCTTGACCGTGGCGAGTTTCTCGGAGGCGGCCTTCTCGGCGCGGTTGGCTTCGACGATCGACTGTTCGAGCGACTCGTTGCGCTGGCGGAACTCCTCGATGGTGGCTTCCAGGGCGGCCACATCCGCGGTCTGCGCCGCACAAGTCCACGCCCCCGCGGACAGTCCGAAGACTGCGGCGGCGAGGGAGAATGGACGATGGCGGAGCATGATGCGGAGGGGTTCGGACGGCTTACTTCTTGCCGATACCGCCATGGGCGCGGAACAGGCGGGTTGGGGCGAATTCACCGAGCTTGTGGCCGACCATGTTCTCGGAGACGTGCACCGGGACGAAGGTTTTGCCGTTGTGGACGGCGAAGGTGAGGCCGACGAAGTCGGGAGTGACCATCGAGGCGCGGCTCCAGGTTTTGATCGGCTTCTTGTCGCCGGAGGCGGCGGCGGTGTCGATCTTGGCCAGGAGCTTCTGGTCGATGTACGGACCCTTCTTGAGAGAGCGAGGCATAGGTTCGTGGGGTAAAGGTTAGCGCTTCTTGTTGTGGCGGCTTTCGACGATGAAGGTGCTGGTGACCTTCTTCGGCTTGCGGGTCTTCTGGCCCTTCGCGTGGCCCCACGGGCTGGTGAGGTGCTGGCGGCCGCCACCGGACTTCGACTTGCCTTCGCCACCGCCGTTCGGGTGGTCGACGGGGTTCATGCACATGCCGCGGACGGTCGGGCGGACGCCCTGCCAGCGGGTGCGGCCGGCCTTGCCGGACACCTCGTTCATGTGGTCGCGGTTGCCGACGGTGCCGATCGTGCAGTAGCAGTTCTCGTTGAAGCGGCGGATTTCACCGGAAGGCATCTTGACCAGCGCCCAGCCGCCATCGCGGTTGGAGAGCACGGCCTGCTGGCCGGCGGCGCGGGCGACCTTGCCGCCGTTGCCAGGGAGAAGCTCGATGTTGTGGATCGCGGTGCCGAGCGGGACGCTCTTGAGCGGCATCGCGTTGCCGACCTTCGGGGCGACCGCTTCGCCGGACATCACCGTCGCGCCGGTTTCGAGGCCGGCGGGGGCGAGGATGTAGCTCTTTTGGCCGTCCTTGTACTGGATCAGGGCGATCCGGCAGGTGCGGTTCGGATCGTATTCGATCCCGACCACGGTGGCGGGCACGTCGTACTTGCCGCGCTTGAAGTCGATCAGGCGGTAGTGGCGCTTGTGACCGCCGCCGATGTGGCGGCAGGTGATCCGGCCGGTGTTGTTACGGCCGCCGCTCCGCTTGAGCGGGGTGAGAAGGCTCTTCTCCGGCTTGTGCTTGGTGATTTCGTCGAAGGACGGAAGCACCTTGTAGCGTTCGGACGGGGTATTGGGTGTGAACTCCTTGAGAGACATGGCTCGCTTGAGGGTTGTTCGGGGTTAGCCGGGGTTGAAAATCAGACGAGGTCGAGGGTTTCGCCTTCCTTGAGGCGGACGACGGCCTTCTTCCAGTGGTTGGTGCGGCCCTCGTCGGCGCGGCGCTTGCGCCGGGCCTTGCCGAGGTAGTTGCAGGTACGGACGGCGGAAACCTTCTTGCCGAGGAGGGTCTCGACGGCCCGCTTGATATCCAGTTTGTTGGCCTTGCGGTCGACCTCGAGGGTGATCTCGTTGTTGGTCTCCTGGAGCATGGTGGCCTTCTCGCTGAGACGGACGTTCTTGATGACTTGGTAGATGTCTTTCATGGCGCGGGTCAGCGGAAATTAAGCGGTGCGCTTGGCAAGGGTTTCGAGGGCGTCTTCCACCATCAGGATGGAGTTGGCGTGCAGCAGTTCCTCGACGTTCAGGCTCTCGGCGGTGACCAACTGGGCCCATCCGACGTTGCGGGCGGCGAGGTAGGTCTTGTCGTCGAAGGACTTGGCGACGATCAGCACCTTCTTCGGCGCGACCTCGGCGGTCACGGCGGCAATGAAGGACTTGGTCTTGCCGTCGGCGACGGCGAAGGAAGGCAGCACCTTGATCGTCTCCTCGCGGACCAGGTCGCCGAGGACGCGACGCAAGGCGAGCTTGCGGACGTTCTTGGGGACGTGCTTCGAGTAGTCGCGCGGGCGGGGTCCGAAGACCACGCCACCGCCGACGAAGATCGGGGCGCGCTTGTCGCCGTGGCGGGCGTTGCCGGTGCCCTTCTGCTTGTAGATCTTCTTGTTGTTGCCGCGGACTTCGCCACGGGTCTTGGTGCAGGCGGAGCCGGTGCGGCGGTTGGCGCGGTAGGCGGTCACGAGGTCGTGCACGGCCTGGGAGCCCTTGTCGGGCTCGGCGAGCAGGATGTTCGCGCCGGAGGCGTCGTCAGCGGTGAAAGTTTTCGCGGGCATGACTGGAATGCGTTAGAGGAATGGGCGGACCTTACTTGCCGGCCTTGGCGGCGGGCTCGGCGCGCGGGGTGTAGATCGGGTTGTTGATCTTCTTCTTGGAGGCGCGGATGGTGAGGTAGCCACCCTTGGCGCCGGGGACGGCACCGGAGACGAGGATCACACCATCCTCAGGGCGCACGGCGACGATCTTGAGGTTCTGGATGGTGCGCGGCACGTCGCCCATGTGGCCGGGCATCTTCTGGTTTTTCCAGACGCGCCCGGGGGTGGAGCGGCAGCCGATGGCGCCGGTCCGGCGGTGCATCATGGAGCCGTGGGTCTGCTTGAGACCGCCGAAGCCGTGGCGCTTGACGGCGCCCTGGAAGCCGCGGCCCTTGGTGGTGCCGATCACGTCGACCCACTGGTTGACCGCGAAGGTCTCGAGGCCGCTGTGCGTTTCGGGAGCGGTCTGGCCGGCATCGAAGCGGAACTCCTGGATGAGATACTTCGGGGTCGAGCCGTGCTTCTTGAAGTGGCCGAGCGAAGGCTTGTCCACGCGGGACTCCTTCTTGTCGCTAAAGCCGACCTGAACGGCGGAGTAGCCATCGTTCTCAACGGTCTTCACCTGCAGGCAGGTGTTGCCGCTCACTTCGATGACGGTGACGGGGATCATGGACTGGGTGGCCGCGTCGAATAGACGGGTCATGCCGAGTTTCTTGCCGAGGAGTCCGAGTGACATGGGAAGCAGAGATTAAAGATTGTAGAGACCAGAAACCAGAGATGCGGGTCTCAGATGCGGATGGCGATGTCGACACCGGCGGGCAGATTGAGCTTCTTGAGCTCGTCGACGGTACGGGCGGTGGGATCGACGATGTCGAGGACGCGCTTGTGGGTGCGGATCTCGAACTGTTCCATCGACTTCTTGTTGACGTGCACGGAGCGGTTCACGCTGAACTTCTCGATGCGGGTCGGGAGCGGGATCGGGCCGGCCACCTTGGCGCCGGTGCGTTTGGCGGTCTCGACGATCTCCGCGGCGGAGCGGTCGATGGCGCGGTGATCGAAGGCGCGCAGGCGGATGCGGATCTTTTGGTTTTCCATGGCGGTGGATGTGGTTTGAGAGTTGGGGTCGGCTTAGTGGCCGTGGTCGGTGACGATTTCGGAGACGATGTTGCCGGGCACCTGTTCGAAGTGCGAGGGGGTCATCGAGTAGGAAGCGCGGCCGGAAGAGAGGGAGCGGACGGCGTTCGAGTAGCCGAACATTTCCTTCAAAGGCACGTTCGCGTGGATCACGGCGAGCTTGCCCTTGGTTTCCATGTTCTGGATCTGGCCGCGGCGGCGGTTGAGGTCGCCCATCACGTCGCCCTGGTAGTCGTCCGGGGTCGAGACTTCGACGGCCATGATGGGCTCGAGGAGCACGGAGTTCGCCTTTTTGAAGGCGTCCTTCATGGCGAAGATGGCGGCCATCATGAAGGCGTTCTCGTTGGAATCGACTTCGTGGAAGGAGCCGCCGAGGACATCGACATGGACGTCGATCACCGGGTAACCGGCGACGATGCCGTTGGTCATCGCTTCCGCGACTCCCTTCATCACGGCGTTGTGGAAATCCTTGGGGATCTCGCCGCCGACGATCTTGTTCTCGATCGTCAGTCCCTTGCCCTTTTCGTTCGGGCGGATGGCGAGGCGGACATGGCCGTATTGGCCGCGGCCGCCGGACTGCTTGACCAGTTTGCCTTCGCCCGGGGCGGCGGCGGTGATCGTTTCGCGGTAGGCGATCTGCGGGGCGCCGGTGTTGGCCTCGACCTTGAACTCGCGGCGGAGGCGGTCGACGATGATCTCCAGGTGGAGTTCGCCCATGCCGGAGATGATGGTCTGGCCGGTTTCCTCGTCGGTCTTGACGTGGAAAGTCGGATCTTCTTCCGACAAGCGGCCCATCGCGATGGCGAGCTTTTCCTGGTCGACCTTGGTTTTGGGCTCAACCGCCATCGAAATGACGGGATCCGGGAAAGTGGGGGGCTCGAGGACGACGCGGTAACCGTCACTGGAGAGCGTGTCACCGGTGGTGACGTTTTTGAGTCCGACCATGGCGGCGATGTCGCCGGCGAAACAGGCCTGAATGTCCTTGTGCTCGTTGGCTTGGATCTGGATCAGCCGGCCGACGCGTTCCGAGCGGCGGGTCCGGGGGTTGTAAACGGTGTCGCCCTTGCGGATGACTCCGGAATAGACCCGGAAGAAAATCAGTTTGCCGACGAATTTGTCAGCCCAGAGTTTGAAGGCCAGCGAACAGAACTTCTCGTTGTCGCTGGTGACGACCTCGATCTTGTGGTCCTCGCCGTCGGGATCCATGCCGATCATCGCCGGGAGTTCCAGCGGGCTCGGGAGGTAGTCGACCACGGCGTCGAGCAGCGACTGGACGCCCTTGTTCTTGAAAGCGGAACCGCCGGCGACGGGGACCAGCTTGTTGGCGATGGTGGCGCGGCGGATCGCCTGCTTGAGGTCCTCGCGGCTGATCGGCTGCTCCATCAGGAACATCTCGCCGAGCTGGTCGTCGACACTGGCGACGACATCGACGAGTTCGGTGTAAGCGGCCTCGGCGATCGCTTTCTGCTCCGGGGCGAGATCGGTGATTTCGTAGGTGGAACCGAAGGTCGCGTCATCGACGTAAAGAATCGCCTTCTGGTTCACCACGTCGATCTGGCCGGTGATGTAATCCTCGGCACCGATCGGGATCAGGACCCGCACGGCATTCGCGCCGAGCTTCTCCTTCACCTCGTTGAAGACGTTGTTAAAGTCCGCGCCGACCCGGTCCATCTTGTTCACGAACACGATGCGCGGGACGTGATACTTGGTGGCCTGGCGCCAGACGGTTTCGGTCTGCGGCTGGACGCCGGCGACGCCGCAGAAGACGACGATGGCGCCGTCGAGCACCCGCAGCGAGCGCTCCACCTCGGCCGTGAAGTCCACGTGGCCGGGGGTGTCGATGATGTTGATCCGCTGCTTCTGGCCGGTGAACGATTTGGTGATCCCGGCTTCCTCGCGCTGCCACCACTCGGTGGTGACGGCGGCGGAGGTGATGGTGATGCCGCGTTCGCGCTCCTGCTCCATCCAGTCGGTCGTGGCGGCACCATCGTGCACTTCCCCGATCTTGTGGATCATCCCCGTGTAGAAGAGGATGCGCTCGGTGAGCGTGGTCTTCCCGGCGTCGATATGCGCCGCAATCCCGATGTTCCGCGTCCGCTCAAGCGGATACGGTCGGTCGGCACTGTTGTGGTTGGAAGACATGGCGGGATGGGGTCGGCGACCCCGGTCGGTGGATTACCAGCGGAAGTGGGCGAAGGCGCGGTTGGCCTGGGCCATTTTGTGAACGTCGTCGCGCTTGCGGACGGAGGAACCCTGGTTGTTGGCGGCGTCCTTCAGCTCGTTGGCGAGGGCGACGTGCATCGGGGTGCCCTTGCGGCCGCGGGCGTAGCCGACGATCCAACGCAGGGCGAGCGACTCGGAACGGTCGGCGGCGACTTCGAGCGGCACCTGGTAGGTGGCGCCACCGACGCGGCGGCTTTTGACTTCGACGCGGGGTTTGGCGTTCTCGATGGCGCGGGTGACGACTTCGAGGGGATCGACGGTTTCAACGCCTTCGCTGGCCTTTTCAATGGCGGCGTAGACGATGCGTTCCGCGAGGGAGCGCTTGCCGTCGAGCATCACCTTGGAAATAAGGTGGCCGACGAGTGGGCTGTCGTAGCGGGAATCCCGGCGGTCGGGCTTGGTGAAAGTGCGCTTGCGGCGTGACATGATCGTGAAGGATTAGGAGTGACGGCGCGGGACTTACTTCTTCTTGCCACCGCCACCCTTGACGGGGGCGACGGGCTGACCCGGCTTCGGACGCTTGGCACCGTACTTCGAGCGGCTCTGGCGGCGCTTGTCGACGCCGAGGGTATCGAGCGAACCGCGGACGATGTGGTAGCGGACACCGGGAAGGTCTTTCACCCGGCCGCCGCGGACCAGCACGATGGAGTGTTCCTGAAGGTTGTGGCCTTCACCGCCGATATAGGCGATCACTTCATAGCCATTGGTCAGGCGGACTTTCGCGACCTTTCGGAGAGCCGAGTTCGGCTTCTTCGGCGTGCGGGTCATCACCTGGAGGCAGACGCCACGGCGCTGAGGGCAATTGCTCATCGCCGGCGACTTCGATTTCTCGATCGGAGTCTGTCGTCCTTTTCGGACGAGCTGATTGATGGTCGGCATAGGATTCCTGCGTGTTTCGGTGTTCGCTGGGATGCGACGCCGGGCAGGAAGCGAGGAAAATCCCTCGCAAGAGCCTGTTGTCCGGA
>CAMCYK010000202.1 GCA_945883695.1 Akkermansia muciniphila
CAGGCGGGCAGGAGGATGAAGGCGAGGATCAGTCCGATCAGGACGATCACCAGAATGGAAATGATGATCGAGGAGATCGTCGAATTCCGGCGTTGGGCCTGGAGGCGGGCCTGCGCTTCGGGGCTAAGCTGGGCGTGGAGACTCATGATACTGCGGGTTGTTGGAAACGAAGCTACGCGTCGCCCTCGGGCTGGCCAGTCGAAAAACCGGTCCGGGCGAACAGCGGGATTTTCGCGGATTTTTTCGAGGGGAGGATGGCAGCGGGGCAACGATGTCCCGGCCGGGGCTTGCCGACCGGCGCGCGCCCGCGCTAGGAAACGCCATGGAGATGATTCGTGCGGGAGTGGCCGGGGCGGGATCGATGGGGCGCAACCATGCCCGCGTTTACAGCCTCATCCCCGGGGCCAGCCTCGGCGCGGTCTACGATGCCGATCCGGAGCGGGCCAAGGCGGTGGCCGAGGAGTTCGGCGCGGTGCCGGTCTCGTCGCTGGAAGAACTCGCCGGCCTGGCCGACGCGATCAGTGTCGCGGTCCCGACCGTCGCCCACCGCGAGGTCGGCTGCCGGCTGATGGAGCTGGGTGCCCACGTGCTGATGGAAAAGCCGATCGCGCCGTCGGTCGAGGACGCGGTCGCGCTGGTCGACACCGCCCGACGCACCGGGCGGATTCTCCAGGTGGGACATATCGAGCGCTTCAATCCGGTCCTGCGTCCCCTCGAGCACCGGCTGACCCACCCGAAATTCATCGAGGCCCACCGGCTTTCGCCCTTCCCGAACCGCAGCATCGACATCGGCGTGGTGCTCGACCTGATGATCCACGATCTGGAGATCATCCTCCATCTGGTGCGTTCCCCGGTCGCGAGCATTGACGCGGTGGGGGTGCCGGTGCTGATGGCCTCCGAGGACATCGCCAACGCGCGGATCCGCTTCGAGAACGGCTGCGTGGCCAACGTCACGGCCAGCCGGATCAGCCCGGAGAAGATGCGCAAGATCCGCGTCTTCCAGTCCGACTGCTACCTCTCGCTCGACTACCAGGAGCAGGCCGGCCAGATCCATTGGAAGGAAGGGATGGGGATCCAGCGCTCCGAGGTGGAGGTGGAGAAGGACGAGCCGCTCAAGCTCGAGCTCGCCGCCTTCATCGCCAGCGTCGCGCGCGGCGAGGATCCGGCGGTCACCGGCCAGCAGGGGACGGCGGCACTGGAACTGGCGCTGGAGATCACGCGGATCATCCGGGCACAGTGGTGACTTGGGTTCGAGTGGAATCCGGCTGCCCGGGCTGAAGCGGAGGGGATGCGCGTGCGCGTGTAATCTCCATTGCCCGTCCGAAATGCCGTCGCTGGGACGCCGGGCGGCCGGCCTCCGTGGCAGCCGCGATTCTTTCCTTGCCGGTGACATTTTTATGGCTCGCCGGATTTCCGCGGTCCCGCTAAAGGGACAGCCATCGCTCCATGAACACTCAATCACCCCTCCCGGAACTGCCCGCCATCGGCTTCCTGTCGGACGTCGACGAGTCGCACCGGGCCTTCCTCGCGTCCTTCGGTTCCTTTGTCCGGCCGCACGCGGGCGAGGCGCTGATCGAGGAAGGACAGGAACAGAATGACCTCTATTTGATCCTTTCCGGACTGCTCCATGTGGTGGCGCCGGCGGAAGGACGGAACATCTACGTGGCTGCCTTGGGTGCCGGCGATTCGATCGGCGAGATCAACATCTTCGATCCCGCCGCGGCGAGCGCTTCGGTGATCGCCCGCAGCGAATGCCTGATCTGGCGGATTTCCAGCGCGGAGCTCGAGGGGTTTTTCGAGGCTGACCCGGTGGCGGGTCTGGAATTCATGAAAGGACTGCTCCGCCTCGAGGCGCGCCGGATCCGGACGATGAACGTCAAACTCGCCGAGGCGACCGACCTCGGGAAGGTCATCGAACACTTGAACGCGCGGGTGTGACGATCCTAGCCCAGAACGGACCCATCGCGCTGTTCTTCGCGTTCGCCATCGCCCACGTGCTGGCGGACTTTCCGCTCCAAGGGGACTACCTCGCGCGCGAGAAGCAACGCAGCAAGGCGGCGGGCACGTGGGAGTGGCTGATTGCCCTGACCTCCCACTCGCTGATTCACGCCGGCGGAGTCTGGCTGGTGTCCGGCTCGGTCATTCTCGGAGCGGCCGAACTGGTCCTCCACTGGTTGATCGACTTCGGCAAAGGCGAGGGAAGATATGGATTCGCCACCGATCAGGGGCTGCATCTCTGGTGCAAACTGATTTACGTCGTCCTCCTCGCGACCGGGGTGATCCCTCTCTGAACACGGCGACCAGCCCGGTGTAGCGGTGCCGGGTCGTCTTTTGCGCGAAGCCCGCAGTGTCCCGCCACGGCGGGCAGGCCGCCGATCGCCCGCGTTTTGCGGGTGCGCCAATCCTTTTGCCGCAGGGCAGGATCGCGGTTCCACGGTCGCGGGATTTTCCGATACTTCGGAACCGCGGAATTTCCGGGTTGCGTTTTCCCGAAAGAATGTAGCGATTTCCCGAAAAGATGAAGTGACAGTCCCTCCCGGTTTGGATTCATATAAGTCCAATAAAGGGGTAAGTCGAAATGATTCAGGGAAGCCCGTGCCAATTCGTTGCCGCCAAAAACCTCCAAAAATCCCGCAAAAACCGCTCCATTCATGAAATCCAACCCCCGCAACAGTTTCCTCTTCATCCTCCGCCGATTCTTCGTGGCCACGTCGGCCTTCGTGGGCTGGATGCAAGTCTCGTTCGGCGCGCCGGTCACCTGGGACACCGTCCCCAATGACTCCGCGGTCACCGGGGGTGCCGGCACGTGGAACACCACGGCGACCACCTGGACCACCGACGCGGGGGCCACCAACGTGGCTTGGGTGAATGGCAACAACGACACGGCGATCTTCGGCGGTAGCGGAGGGGCTGTCGCCCTCGGGGCGGCGGTCACGGCCAACGGGATGACCTTCGACGGGACCGGCTACACGGTGTCCGGCAACACGCTCACCCTTGCCGGAACGACGCCAACGATCATCGCCAATGCCGATGCCGCGGTTTCGTCGCTCCTCACCGGAGCGGCCGGCTTGGTCAAGGATGGCACCGGCGTGCTCACCCTCACGGGTGCCAACAATTACACCGGCAACACCGTGATTTCCGCCGGGACCCTGCGTCTCGGAGACGGCACGACCCAGCCGACGCAGAACGGGAACTACAGCATCGCCGCCGATGCCACGCTGCGGATCCAGCACAACACCGCCCCCGGTGCCGTGGCCCAGACGTGGAACCGTTACTCCGGCGCTGGCACCCTCGCGTTTGCAACCGGCAAGAACTTTGATTTCGGACTGGGCTCGGCGACGCTCCAGAACAGCTTCACCGGTAACCTCCGCATCGAGGGCGGGCGAATCTCGCTGCTCGCGGCGACCGGGGCCGCCACCAATTACGGTCTCGGCGCGGCCGCCAAGGTGATCATCACCCCCGGCGGGCACCTTGGCATCTGGGAAAACGGCATCGCTCTCAGTTCCGCCCTCGCGTTTGAAATCGCGGGCACCGGTTACGGGGAAGTCACCTACGAGGCCGCCATCCGGATGGGCAACGGGGGAGCCACCTCCACCATCAACGGCCCGGTCCTGCTGACCAGCAGCGCGTCGATCAGTTCCGGCGGAACCGGCATCATCAACGGCGTCATCAGCGGCGGCAGCGGGGCCGACTTCAATGCCGGACCGCTGACAGGTGGCAACCAGGCCGGGATCATCGATCTCGCCGGCGCGAACGAGTTCGTCGGCAAGAGCACCGTCAGCGCGGGTACCCTGCGCCTGTCCAACCCGCTCGCCCTCCAGTTCAGCACGCTCTCCGGCAATGTCGGAGCCGTCCAGTTCAACAGCACGGTCGCCGGCAACGCCTTCACCCTCGGCGGGCTCGAAGGCAGCCGCAACCTCGCCCTTCAAAACAACGCCGCCCCGCCGGCCGCCATCGCCCTGAGCGTCGGCAACAACAACGCCAACACCACCTACGCCGGGGTCCTCTCCGGTCCGGGCGGCCTCACCAAGGTGGGCAGCGGCACCCTGACGCTCACCGGCGCGACGACCTACACCGGCACCACCACCCTCAGCGGCGGTATCCTCAGCTTCGCCAGCACCACCGCCAACCAGTCGCTGAGCGGCAGCCTCGCCGGCAACGGGACCCTGGCCATGGACGGCATGATGTCGCTCACCCTGCCCGGGGGTGCCCAGACGGGCTTCGCCGGCGGCATCCAGGTGAATTCCGGCACCCTCCGCGTGAACGGCTTCGCCGAGTATGGCGCCACCTCGACCGTGACCTTTGCCGCGGGCTCCAGGTTTTCACCCGCCGTGGTCGATAACGACGGCAACGTGGCGCTCTCCGTGGGCAGCCTGATCACCGGAGCGGCCGCGGGCAGCGTCACCGTCGATCTCGTCGGCAGCGAGGTCAACCTGAACGCGACCCCGACGCCCGGGGCACCGCTTGATGTCGCGCTCGCGGTGTTCGGCAATGCCACGATTGGCGGTGGCGGGTTGGCGGCGCTGACGCTGAATCTCCCGCGGAACTACACCGGCTCGCTGGTAGAGGATTCGCAGGTGCTCTACGCCCGGCTCACCGGCTTCACGCCGAACTTTTGGAGCGGAACGGCCGGCAACGGCCTCTGGGATATCAATACCTCGGCCAACTGGACCTTCGGGGCCACCGACCTCTATCTCGAGGGCGACGTGGTCCAGTTCGACGACTCGGCGACCGGCGCCGGCGCGGTCGGCATCACGCTGCCGGGAAGCGTCTCGCCATCCGCCATCACGGCGGCGAACGCGACCCGCGACTACAGCATCACCGGCGCGGGAACCATCGCCGGCCCCGGTTCGATCACCAAGCTTGGCAGCGGCACCTTCACGCTGGGTACCAACAACAGCTTCACCGGCAACGTTGATATCGATGCCGGCACCCTGCGCATCGGCAACCCCGCTGCCCTCGGTGCCACCTCCGTTGGGACCCGCGTGGCGAGCGGCGCCATCCTGGATTTGAACGGGACCGCCCTCGCCGCGGAGCCGGTCACGCTCGGCGGCTCGCTGGTCAACAACGCCGGCACCGCGGCCAGCACCGCGGGGGCCATCACGCTCGGCACGGCCCCGGTGGTCGGCGGCAGCGGCATCATGACGCTGGCAGGCGCCATCGACGGCACCACCGGCCTGACCAAGGAAGGTAGCGGCACGGTCGCCCTGAGCACCCGCAAGACCTACACCGGTGGCACGGTGGTCAATGGCGGCACCCTCGATCTGACCGGCGGCGGCGGCTCCGGCGGGACGATCCGCGGCACGGTCACCGTCAATTCCGGCGGCTCGCTCCGCCTGAGCACCGGCGATGCCACCGGCTTCGCGCTGGGCACCGACCGCTTGACCGACATCGACATCCTCGGCGGCAATCTCACCGTCAACACCACCGCCAACCAGACTCTCGGTGCCGTGGCAATGACGATGGAGGGTGGCAGCATCACGGGCGTCGGGGGATCAAACCTCGACTTCTACACCGACAACAACGCCGATCCCTTGCTTCGTTCGTCGTTCACCACGCTGCCCTCGACGCAAACCGCGGTGTTCAGCGGAGCCACGCTCAAGATGCGCCAGAACGACGGCGTGATCTTCGACATCGCGGACGGCGCCGCGGCGATCGACTTCGATGTCCAGTCCAACCTGCGGGCGGATGCCTTCCCCAACATGCAGCTGGTCAAGGACGGCGCGGGCACCATGCTCATTTCGGGCCTGAGCACCTATGCCTACCCGACCGTCATCACCGAGGGCACCCTGATCGTGCCTGCCGTGCAGAGCAGCACGGCGTTCACGCTGGCCGATGGCACCCGGCTCGGCATCGCGGGTGCGCCCGGCAGCTCGCTGTCCACCGGCGCGATGACCTTCGGCACCACCGGCAGCACCACCCTGAACGTGACCAACTTCGGCAGCCAGACGCTGCTCGCCAACGCTCCGGTCAAGGTGTCCGGCACCCTCACCCTCGAGGGCACCCCCACCCTGAATGTCAGCGGCAGCTTCTCCTCCACCGGCGTCTTTCCGGTGGTCACCTACGGCACCCTGGCGGGAGTCTCCAACTTCGTCCTCGGGCCGCTCCCGCGGAGTGTCGTCGGCTCCCTCGCCCTCGACGAAACCAACAAGGCGTACAATCTGACGGTCGGCTCGGTGAACCCGGTTTTCTGGAACGGCGACGTCAACGGGAACTGGGACACGTCGACCGCCAACTGGCTGTTCAACAGCGGCGCGGTGGCCTATCAGGCCGGCGACCTGCTGGTCATGGATGACTCCGCGGCCGGCGTCACCGCGATCACCCTCGGCACGGTAGTCAGCCCGGTCTCGCTGACCGTCAACAATACCAGCAAGCCCTACTCGATCGGCGGTTCGGGATCGATGGCCGGTGCGATGCCGCTGTTCAAAACCGGCGCCGGCACGCTGACGCTGTCCGGCAACCACAGCTTCACCGGCGGGGTTTTCCTCACCGGGGGCGTCCTACAGTTGGGCAACGGCAGCGACGACGGAACGGTGGCCTCGAACATCACCAACAACGCCAGCCTGGTCATCAACGCGGCCGGCCCGGTGACCCTGCCGGGAATCCTCGGCGGGACCGGCGCGCTCAGCAAGACCGGCGCCGGAACCGCGTTCCTGAGCGCGGCGGCCACCTTCACCGGCACGACCACGGTCAATACCGGCCTGCTCAAGGTGGCAAGCCTGACCGGTACGTCCCCGGTCAGCGTGGCCGGCGGTGCCAGCCTTGAATTCAACCGCATCACCGGCGGCGAGGTCGACGTCTCCGGCATCGTCTCCGGCAACGGCTCCGTCAGCTACACCGGTCCGGTGCCCGCGATCTCTGGGATCGGCAGCACGACCGTCAACGACACCCACACCTATTCGGGCGGCACCACGGTCAGCAATGCCCGGGCCGTCTTCTCGAACGCTTCTTCCTTCGGAACCGGCCCGGTCACGGTGACCAGCGGCGGAACGCTCTACGGCACCGCGCCCGTGACCATCAACAATCCGATCACCCTCAACGGCCTCGGCTGGCTGGAACCCACCGGCCTGCTCGGGGCGATCCGTTTGAACAACGGCGCCAACATCGGGGGCAGCATCACGCTGGCCAGCAATTCGCGGATCGGCTCCTTCGGCGGCAACGGCAGCGTCAGCGGTCCGATCTCCGGAAACTTCAGCTTGGAGCTGCTGGGGTCGAACGGTACCCAGAACACCACCACCTTTACCGGCACCGCCTCCAACATCTACACCGGCACCACCACGGTGCTCAGCGGAATCCTGGCCGCCAACAAATCCGGGGGCGCGATTGCCATTCCCGGCAACCTGGTGATCGGCAACGTCGGCGCTGGCGCGGTCTGGATGACCTCGCCCAACCAATACGCCGGCACCGGCCCGCTGGTCTTCACCGGCACCACCGGCAACGGCCGCTTCCACCTGATGGGCGAAACCTACACCTTCGCCGGACTCTCCAACGATCCCACGGTCAACCAGACCGCGGTGGTCCAGAACTCGGAGCCGCCCTGGAGCCCGCCGAACTCCAGCACCGGCACCCTGGTGCTGAATGTCGCGGCAGGGGGCGACTTCTCGTTCCTCAACGGGTATCTGCGCAACGCCACCGGCGTGCTCGCCGTCGTCAAGAACGGTCTCGGCAAGCAAACCATCGGTGCCGCGAACATCAACTACACCGGCCCGACCACGGTCAACGCCGGCACCCTCACGTTCCAAAGCACCTCGGCACTCAATACTTCGATCGCCAACTCCGGCACCGTCGAGATGCGGGCGGTGGCCGGCGACGACTGGATTCTCGCCAACACCAACCGGCTGACCGGCAACGGCACCTGGATCAAGACCGGCGCGGGCCGCGCTTCCTTCAACAATTGCATCCTCACCACCACGGGTCAGTTCCAGATCCTCGAAGGAACCCTGCGCAACAACAACAACGCCGGCACCTGGAGCGGCAACACCGCCAACATGGCCATCAGCAGCGGAGCGATCCTCGATCTCTACGCGGATCCCGTGTTCGTGAACGGACTGAGCGGTGCCGGCTTCGTCCAGAACGGCTTCGGCAACGTCAGCGGGGCCCAGTCGGGGGCCACCGCTTTCTACGAGAGGTTGATCGTCGGGGTTGCGGGAGCCAGTTCCACCTTCGACGGCGTCATCCGCGACAACGCCACCAACAGCGTTCCTGCCGCGGGTGCGGTCGGCGGGGGGGTGCAGTTCGAAAAAGTCGGCGCGGGATCCCTTACCCTCAACGGCGCGAACCTCTACACCGGCCCCACCACCGTATCCGGCGGATCCCTCGTTCTCGGAGCGACCGGCTCGATCGCCAACACCACTTCGCTGCGCGTCGCCCCGGGTGCGGTCTTCAATGCCGAGGCAGCGGGCGGGTTCACCCAGGTCACCGGCCGCAGCCTCACGGCGGGCCGGACCGGCACCCCGGCCAATGATATCATCGGCAACTACAGCAGCGGCGGCATCGTCAACGTCGCGGGTCCGGCGCTGGCGGGGACCCTTTCGCTCGACGGCAACCTCGCCCTCACCGGCGGCGGCAGCCTGCAGCTCGACCTGTCCGGCAGCGCGGCCGCCGGCAACGACGCGATCGCCGTCGATGGCAACCTCAGCCTGAGCGGCACCACCACCGTGGTCCCGGCCTTCATCGGCGGGGTTCCCGACACCACCAATCCCTACACCATCCTGACCTACACCGGCGCGCTTGCCGGCGATGCCACCAACTTCGCCTCCGGCTTGCCCGTGCAGACCCGCTACGCCGCCACCTTCAGCACCGGCACCGCGGGCCAGGTGAGGATGAGCGTGACCGGCACCGGCGAGAGCCTGACGTGGTCCGCCGCGACCGCTGGGACCTGGGTCGCGGACCTGACCACGCTCAACTGGTCGGCCGACGCGAAATCCTTCCAGAACCTCGACACCGTGCTGTTCGATGACAGCACCGATGGCACCGGAGCGGTGGTCGTCAATTTGGTCAGTACGGTCGAACCCGGGGCGATGACGGTGAACAACCCGACCCGCGCCTATACGATCAGCGGCACCAACGGCGTCATCGCCGGGGGCGGCGCGCTGGTCAAACGCGGGGCGGAGGGCCTGACGCTGGGCAATGCCAACACGTTCGGCGGCGGACTGACCCTGGTGGGCGGAACGGTCACCCTGACCAACGCCAGCGCCGCCGGCAGCGGCCTCATTACCTTGAGCCACCCGGATACCGCGGGGGCCATCGTCCTCAAGGCCAACGTCGGCAGCGGGGTGTTCAACAACCCGATCACGGTGAGCGCCAACGGCACCGGCCTGGTCACCATCGATCAGGACAACGCGCTGTCCGCCCTTGCCGGCACGCTCACCTTGAACCGCCCGACCACCATCGAGGGCGGCCCGGACCGCACCGGCATCTCCGGCAAGATCACCGGCAACGTCGGGACCCTCACGTTCTCCGGGAACCGCACGACACTGGACAATGCCGTGCCGAACGACTTCACCGGCAATGTCGATATCCTGAGCGGAGCCACGCTCCAGACCAACGTGACGACCGCCTTGCCGTCGACCGCCTCGGTCAACCTGAACGGCACCGCGTTCTTCCAACTGAACAACGGGTTCCCGCAGACGATCAGCGCTCTGACCGGCGGCACGCCCGCCACCACCGGTGTCCGGATCATCGCCGGTCCCGCCACCACGCTGACCCTCGGCGCGGCCAACGGTAGCGGGGTCTTCAACGGCAACATCATCAACGCGCTTTCGATCGACAAGGTTGGCAGCGGCACCCAGACCTTCGGCGGTGCCAACAGCTACACCGGCGAGACCCGGATCCTCGCCGGCACGCTCGCGCTGACCAACCTGAGCGGATTGGGCGGATCGACCCTGGTCTGGGATAACCTCCCCGGATCGCTCGACCTCAGCGCGCTGACCAGCGGCCCCTTGGTCCTGGGCGGCATCCGCGGCAGCCAGGCCCTCGGCCTCACCGGCCTGTCGCTCGAAGTCGGCGGCGGCAATGTTTCCAACACCTACACCGGCGCCATCACCCTGACCGGTGCCGGCCTCGGCTTCACCAAGCGCGGCACCGGCGATCTGGTCCTTGGCGGCGCGACCTCCAACAACTGGAGCGGCAACACCACCGTCGTGGCCAACGGAGGGGGTGCCAACGCCAGCCTGGTTCTTGGCAAGACCGGCGGCGCGATCGCCATCCCGGCCAACACCACCGTCAACTTCGGCACGGCGGTTGCCGGTCAGGCAAACATCCGCCACCTCTTCGACCAGCAGTATGGCGCGAACGTGCTGATGAACTTCGGCAATGTCTCCGGCCAGTGGACCCGCTTCGACCTGTGGGGCACCCACCAGACGCTGGCAGGTGCCAACAGCGGCAATCCCACCACGCTCGGCTCCGGCATCATCCAGAACCAGGGGATCAACGTCCACGGCAACATCAGCCGCGGGTCCATCACCTTCACCGGCAGCGGCAACTACCTGTTCAACGGCTATCTGCGCGACACCGATGCGGGTGCCAACGCGTCCCGCCAGTTCGCCCTCATCAAGAACGGCACCGGCACCCAGGCCATGGTCGGCGACCAACTGGGCGGCTTCACCGGTCCGATCACGGTGAATCAAGGAACCTTGGACATTTCCAACGGAAGCGCCGCCAACGGCAACACCGCAAGCAACCTGGTCACCGTCAACAACGGCGGCACGCTGGTGTTCTCCGGCACCGACAATACCTCGACCGGCACGGTCCGGGGAACGGTCACGGTGAACGCGGGCGGCATCCTGCGCGCCACCAAGCCCAATGCCTTCGGTTGGGACGCGAACCGCATCACCACGCTCAACATCAACGGCGGCCTCGTGGAAACCACCGGCAACGGCGACCAAGGCTGGGGGGTCGCCATCAACATGACCGGTGGCGAAATGAGAGCGACAGGAGCCGGCTACTATTCTCTTGGCGGCGGCTCGTCCATCAATGTCCTGCAATCGGACAGTCAGGCCCTGGTCAACGGTCCGGTGAGAATCCGCGAAGGCAATGTCAACAACCTCTTGTCCATCACGGTGGCCGATGGCGCCCAGGCCGACGATCTCCTGATCAGCGGTCCGCTGCAGCTGACCGGCGACACCAATCGCGGGATCTCGAAAAATGGCCCGGGTAAAGTGAAGTTGGCGGGTAACAACACCTACAATGGTGACACCTTCGTCAACGCGGGCACGCTGGAACTGGCGGATAACGCGCGAATGGTCTTCCGGGTCGGCGCCGTCAGCGGCACCAGCAACCGCATCAGCGGCGCCGGCACCGCGCAGCTCAACGGCGACTTCGTGATCGATACCGCCGCGGCCGTCGCGCTGACCGAGGGCTCGTGGTTGCTCGAGGATGTCACCTCCCTGAGCGGAGCCTACGGGGCCACCTTCTCGGTGGTCGGCTTCTACGATGGCGGCGACAACACCTGGTTCCGCTTCGACAGCGGCAAGCTCTGGGTCTTCAGCGAGACCACCGGCACGCTGACGCTCGGAGCGCTGGATTACGACAAGTGGGTCGACCGCTTCTTCCCCGGCGTGACCGACGAGAACATCATCGGCTCCAATGCCGATCCCGACGGCGACGGCCTCGCCAACGGCGTGGAGATGGTGGTTGGCGGCAATCCCGCCAGCGGCATGGACAGCGCCCTGCTGCCGACGATCGAGCTGGTGAGCAATCCCGGCGGAACGGTGCCGGCGGG
>CAMCYK010000203.1 GCA_945883695.1 Akkermansia muciniphila
CTCTTCGAAGTCGGCAGCACCGGCTACCAATGGACCCCGACGACCGTCTTCAACCGCCAGTGGCACCACCTCGCCCTGACCACCCGGACCGGCGGCGCGCCCTTCACCCTGTACATCGACGGGGTGGCGGTCGCGGCGCCCACCACCACCACGGTCAGCCCCAGCACGGATTTCGACCAGGCCTTCCGGATCGGCACCAATTTGCGGCGCTCCTCGTCCACGGCCAATGACTGGGACGGCTGGATCGATGACTTCGGGGTGGTCAGCCGGACGCTGTCCGCCACCGAGGTGACGCTGGTCCACGGGCTGGGCAAGTTCGGCATCGGACTGGCCGAGTTCTCCGGTGCCCGCCCGCTGCTTTCCGCGCCCGCCGGCACCGTCGCCATCATCGCCGGCAAACCCTGGGAAGCCGTCGCCAGCGGCCTGCCGGGCGCGGTCGGCAGTGTCGCCGGCAGTCTTGCCGCCGGGGACGCGGCGATTGTGATCGCCAGCGGCCGCGGCGTGAGGATGCTGCCCGCGCCCTCGCCGTTGCGCGAGTTCACCAGCAGCCCGGCAAGCCTGAGCGCCACCGTCGGCACCGGCGGGAAGCAGCGGCTCCAGCTCCAACTCGGCAATCCCGCCGCCGATTCGGCGCTGCGCTGGACGATCGCCGCGCCCGCCGGGGAAATGCCGTCGCTGGCCGCCATCGACGCGAATCTCGATGTGGCCCTGCCCGCCATCACGGCCTCGCTCTCCGGCCTGACCGCGGAGGCACCCGGATTCACCGGCGGCCCGGAGATGTCCAGCATTGCTTACGATGGCCAGGGCAACCGGCATGACTTCAGATCCGATTTGAGCATCACCGAGTTCCAGATCCCGCTGGTGGAGGGCAAAGGCGTGCGAACCAGCCTCGCCGGCAACGGCGAGGTTCTTGCGGAAGTTCGACATGTCCAACGCGCCGGCCCGGGATATTTCGTGATGTCGGCCGACTTGCAATCGGTCGCGCAACTCCGGGTGACCGGCACGGCCGACTTTTTCGACCACGATGCCTCCAGTTCCAACTCGACGCTCACGGTCCACGGCATCCCTTGGAAGGTCTGGATCTACCGGATCACCACCGATCAGAAGCCGGTCATCCACCACGTCTTCCTGACCCCGCCCGACGCCTCGATCGAAGGCACCGTTTTAAACAATCCTTCGGAGCACTTCCTGCTCACCGGCTTTCCGGCGCAATCCCGGTTTCACCACCTGTGGTTCATCCGCGATTTCGATGTGATCGCCGATTCCGTGCTTCTGGAAACAGCACGCACTTTCCTCCGCCACACCCACTCGCCGGCCTCCTGGCTGCGCTTCTCTGCCGTCACCGGAAGCGTGCCCGCGGCCTCGTCCGGCGACCTGCCGATCGATTTCGACTCGGCGGGACTCACCCCGGACAGCTACCAGAGCCGCTTCGCCGTGATCCCGGCCGGGACCGACGTCAGCGAGGCCCCGGCCACGCGCTTCCACGACGCCCGGCTCGACGTGCTGCCACCCCAGTTCACCGCCAGCGGCCCCGCCGCCGGTCTCAAACTCTTGTCGGGCATCCAGCACCGGGCGCAAAAGATCCTCCTCACTCCGATCCCCCGCTTTTCATTCGGCACGATCACTGCGGTCAGCGACGCGGCCTGGCTGCGCGCCCTCCCATCGGAGAACCGGATCGGGGAGATCGACCTCGTGTTCGACACCGCCGGCCTGGCCGAGGGCATCCACCGCGCCAAGGTCACCGTCAGCGCCGGAGTGACGGTGCAGGTCGTCGAGATCGAGATTGAAATCCACAAGCCCGAGGTCCGCCAGATCCTCGCCGATCCGTTCCGCGACCGTATGTATCTGCTGCATGAAGGCAGCAGCCACGCGGTCAACAGCCGGATCCTGGTGGTGAAGGCCAGCGACGGGGCATTTATCCGGGAACTCGACGTCGGCCGCGTTTACCGGATCGCCCAATCGCCCGATGGCAAGCGACTCTTCGGCCTGCGCCTGCCCGACCATGCGATCGTGCCGGTGGATTTGCAGCGGATGCTGGTCGAAGCCCCGCTCGCCCAGCCCGCCGGGGTCGCATCCGACACGCCCTTCAGCGATCTGGAGGCCGGCGAAAACGGGATCCTCTACTTCCTCAACCGGGCCTACGCCGGCAAGCTCCATGCCTACGACACCCGGACGGCAAAGCTGCTCCAGACGATCACTGCACCCCAGGACGCCACCGCCTTTTTCTCCAGGCTCAAGCTCTCGCCCGACGGCAAGGAACTGTGGGCCAGCCAGGCGGTCAGCGACAGCTTCACCGGTCCGTTCCAGATCCTCACCCGCTACGCGATCGCAGCGGACGGCCGTCTGAGCGCCATGCCGGCCATTTCCCGCCGGATGCTCGATCTGCCCGGCCTGAATGGCGACCTCGAGATCGTCACCGGCATCGACGGCGATCCCGTCGCGATTTCCAACATGACTTTCGATCCCGCCGATCCGGCGACGACCACCCGCTTCCAGCGCGAGCGGATCCGCGCGATGGCCCCCGAGGGCGAGTTCTTCGTTGGCAAGGAGGCGGTCTATTCCCAGGACGGTCTCCGCCAGCTGCGCGAGATGCCGACGCCGCTCCACCTCGATGCCGTGGCCGTCAGCCCGGAAGGTCACCTGTTCCACGCGAGCCTCGGCAGCTACGGCTTCATCGATCTGATCGGCACCCTCGGCGCCGCCGCGGCCGGGTTCCATGAAACTCCGGGCGACGGGGAAATCACGGCGCTTCCCGGCGAGTTCCGCTGGCTCCCGGTAGATGGCGTCCGCGAGTACCGCGTCCACTTCGCACGGAACGCCGATGCCCTTGCCCCCGCGACTCCGGCCGCGGACACCGTCACCCGGAGCACCCGCCACTACCGGATCGACTCGCCGATCACGCCGGCCGACGGCGAGACCTGGTTCTGGCGGGTCGACCGCCTGACACCGGGTGGCTGGGTGCGGGGCGCGGTGCGCTCCTTCACGGCCGACGCCGGACTTCCGGCAAGCAAGCGCTTGCGGAGTGACGTGGTGAAGGGCTGCATCGCCCAGCCCCTCCCCCTCGGCCTGCCGCCGGGCTCGCCGTGGCAGCCGACCGCTTCCGACCGGCCCTGGCTGACACTCCCGGCCACACCGGGCGGGCCCGCCCGGATCGACAGCCGCCTGGCGACCGCGCCCCAGGACCGGGCCACCGTCACCCTCACCCACGGCGGACGCAGCGAGAAGATCACCGTCGATCTCCGGGTCTGGCCCGGCGACCATCAAGATTTGCTGGCCGACGGAGTGAACGGCCGCGTTTTCGCGCTGGTTTCCGGTCCCGAACCCAGCCAGAACCAAATCGACCTGAGCGGCCCCGACTTCGTCGTTCGCCTGGATCCCGCCAACGGCAATCTGCTGGAGTGCTTCCCCGCCGGCCGGCGCGCCCGCGCGCTGTTCCTCTCGCGGGATAGCGATCGCCTCGCGGTGGAGCATTGGGCACAAGGCAACGCGCTGGACCCGTTTGCGGGCGGCCTGGAAATCTTCAACGTCGCCGACGGCAGCCGCTCCCTCACGCTCGGGTCGTTCTCGACCTATCCCGCCGGCGACAAAGCCGGGACCGCCTTCGGTCCGGGTGGACGGCTGATGGTGCCCCGCACCCTGATCGATGAAGCCAGCGGTCAAATCCTCGCGAAAGGCGACCGCTTCACGCCCGACTTCAGCCACTTTTCGCCCGATGGCGGATCCCTCTACGGAGCGGACCACAACGGGATCTACCGGCACGACGCGAACTCGCCGACGCTCGCCCGGACCCACGCTTTCCTGAGTCGGGAGTTCGGCTATGACCGCCTCATGATGTCCGCCGACGGCAAGCGCGTCGCCTGGGGAACCAAGGTGCTGGATGCGGACCTCGAGCTCGTGACCACCACCAGCCAGCAACTGCGGGACCTGGAGCTGGGCGGGGAACTGGCCGTCTCGACCATCGGATTGCATCATCTCCCGTCGTTCCGCCGGATCCTCCCGCTGGCCGAGCCGCCCGTGTATCCGGTTTTCTGCGAATCCGCCGGCACCGTGGTCCATGTCACCGGCACCATGGGCGGGGACACCAACGGTCCCCGCTACGCCGCGATTCCCTATCGGCCCTTGCTCGTGCTCGATGCCTCGTCGATCACGCCGGCGCCCGCCGTAGGCTCGGTGGTGCTGGAATCCGCCGCCGCGCTTTCCTGGTCCGACCTCCCCGCCGCCGCGAGCTTCCGCGTTTTCCTCGGCAGCGACCGCGCGGCCGTGGAAGCCGCCGCCGCCGGCTCGCCGCTGGAGCTGGGCGTGACCACCGCGACGAGCTGGAGCCCGCCGGTCGCCGTGAACCGCGGGACCTCCTACTTCTGGAAGGTCGTCGCCGAAGGCCCCGGCGGCAGCTCGTCCTCGCCGGTGTGGTCCTTCGCGACCCCGTCGTTCGAACTCGGCACCTCCTCCTTCACTCCGGTCTCCACGATCAACGGCCCGATTGCCCGCGACGGGATCGAGCTCGTCGCCCCCGCCGGCACGAGCTGGTCGCTCGCCTCGGCCACCCCGTGGATCCGCTTGCCGGAGCCCGCGGGCAGCGGCTCCGGCACCTTGCGGATCGAGGCCGATCCGGCCGGCCTCATCGAAACGAATCACACGGGGACGGTGACCTTGACCATCGAGGGCCGCCAGATCGTCCTGCCGGTGAACTTCAAGACCCTCGAACTCCGTTTCCAGACCTTCGCGGCCGACAGCGACGAGCCGGTCCTGCACGCGGTGATCCGGTCCCCGGGCGCCAGCTTCTCGATTGCCCACCTCTACCTCGTCCGCTTCGACATGCGCACCCAGCGGGTGATCGAGGTCGCGGATCTCGGCCACTCGATCAATCCGGGCGTCAGCAACGATCTCCAACTGCGGGTCCACGAAGCGGAGAATCGCGTTTACCTCTATCATGACGAGACGGCCGTCCTGCTCGGCATCCGGGCCGACGACTACCGCGTCGACCGGCGCCTCCAGCTTTCCGCCACCTTGCCGCCCGGTTCGGACCCGTTCCGGGTGTTCCCGGCCATCGCCGGACGCCTGCTGGTCCTGCTGTCGGATCGTCGCAAGGTTTTCCTTTGCGACAGCGCCACCGGAACCCGGATTGCCGACGCCCCCACCGGCACCAGCGGAAACTGGAGTTTCTTCCCGAAGAGCACGCCCGACGGGAGCCGCGTCTATGCGACGGTGAGCAATTCCTTCTCCGGCGGCAGCCCCCTGCGGTCCTACGACGTCCACCCCGACCGCGTGGAGGCCGGGCCGGTGGCCACCGAGTTTTCAGGAGTCAACGGTGCCAGCGGGATCAGCGGGGACGGCGGCACGATCCATCACCTCAACGGTCTCTACGACCGCGACCTGCGCCTCACCCGCACCCTGAACCCCGGCCCGTTCCTGGTGAACCGCGACGCGAGCTGTTACTTCATGGTGCCCCGCGCCAACCGCTACCGCTGGACCTTGTCCGACGGAACCCCCCTGACCCCGGAGACGCCATCCAACGGGAGCAACTTCTTCAGCGACCCCGAGGGCACGGTGGTCCTCGCCATGGGCCTTTCCTTTCCCATGTGGTTGATCATCCCGGATCCCGCGATCCTACCCGCGATTCCAGGCGCCACCTGGTTCAGCAGCGGAGCCGGCGGCTGGACGGCACCGGCAAGCGGAGTCCTCCGGACCCCGACGCTGCCCGGCTTCGGGACTTCGGACTTCTCACCCTTTTCGACCCTCAGCGCCAGTTTCCCGTCGGCCGGCACGCTTGCCTTCCAATGGCGCGCCCTGAGCAGTTCCGCCGACCGCTTCAACCTCCGGATCAACGGTTCCGAAACCGCGTTCGTCGAACCCGCGTCCGGCTGGCAATCCCGCTCCGTGCCCATCCCGGCGGGCGCGATCGTGGAGTGGAGCTTCAGCAGCCAGCAATCCGCCGCCACCGCCGCGGCCGAGCTGCGCCAGATCACCTTCACGCCGGCCCCTTCGGGGCTGCTCGCCGCGGTCGATCCCGCGGCCGACGGCGACGGCGACGGCGCGGCCGACCTGCTCGAAACCGCCCTCGGCAGCGATCCCGACGACGGCGCCGACCGGCCTGCGACCGGGCTGGTCCGGATCGACGGCGGCTGGGCTTTCCAGTTCGACCGGCCGGCCGCCCTGCCCTTCGTCTATCAGATCGAAGCTTCCGACGACCTCCGGAGCTGGGACCATCACCCGGCGCTGCCCGTGGTCTCGCCGCTGGGAAATCGCGAACGCGTCCGGGTCCCCGTCCCGACCGGTCACGACCGCCGCTTTTACCGCCTCCGTGTCACCCCGACCTCTCCCTGAATCCTCCATGAAATCCCTCGCCCCTCTCTCGCTCGCCTGTCTTGCCGCCAGCTCCCTCGCGCAGGCCGCCTCACCGCAGCTCGTCGATGGCTTGCTGCTTCGCTACAGCGCCCCCGCCGGCAACGAGTTCGCCCCGGACTTCGTCGCGGCCGGCATCACCGCCGGCGCCCTGTCGCCCGGGACCTCGAGCGCCATCCTCGAGGCCGGCGTCTTGCTCCCCGGCACGGTCTTCCTGAACCCGACCTTCGCCTCGCCCGACCTCGCCGCCGCGCGCTTGAACGACCAGTTTTTCGAGTTCTCCCTCGCGGGCGATTCCGGCCTCGGCTTCATCCCGCAGACGCTCAGCTTCGAAGCCACCCGCGGGGGGGCCTCCGGTCCGCGCGGCTGGGCCTTGTTTTCCAGCCTCGACGGCTTCACGTCGCCGCTCGCCAGCGCCGATGTCGATGCCCTCCAGCCGGGCCTCGCCAACTATGCCGTGCCCTTCGCGGATCTCCCGCTTTCGGCCGATGAGATCGTGTTCCGCCTCTACGCGTATTCGCCCGACGAGGGCCAGGGCCTGTTTTTCGACGAGATCACGCTGGAAGGCCTGCTCGAAGTGCTCCGCAACAACGCATTCCGCCCCGAATTGCTGCTGGCCGCCGCGTCGTCCACCCTTCACGGCGGTCGCCAGTTCCACCGGGCGCTCGAACAGGAGACGCTCGGCCGCGCGATCCCCTCCGGTGAGAAATTCCACGCCTGGGGCAGCACCGGCATCGACTGGTTCGGCGGGGGTGCCGGGGAGACCTCCGTGACCCAAGGCGGATTTTCGTTCCAGATGGCCGGCGGCTTCACCGGCCAGGTCGGCGGGTCCGTGGAAAGCATCCGCGGGGCACCGGTCGACGCCGACATCCTGCGGCTCGGCTTCGCGGTCGACCGCGGCGGCGAGCTCGGCCTGCACTGGATGGGCTACCTCGGTGCCTTCGCGGCGGATTACGACTCTTCGGAAAGCGGCTCGATCCTGCTCGCCTCCGCCCCCGCCGGGCTCGAGACCTCCGGCCTCGGCCTGCAAGCGGCGGCCGCCGCCGCGTGGTGGTTCAAGCAGGGCCCGGTCCGCTGGGCGCCCTTTGCCGGGGTCGAATACCTCCGCCTCGCGGTGGACGACGCCGCGATCGTCGGTTCCGCCACGGCCGCCGCCGTCTCGCTCGACGACCTCGACTCGCTGCGCAGCCACCTCGGGGTGCGCGGCGACGTCCAGCTGCCGGGCACCCCGATCCGGCCCTTCGGCTCCCTGTCCCTCGCCACCGAGTGGAGCGGCAGCGACCGCGGCACCCTGACGACCCCGACCGGCGTCCTGCCGGTCAGCGACCCGAACGGTCGCGGCACCTCGCTGGTCGTCGCCACCGGCCTCGGTTTCCCGCTCGCCGGTCCGGTCCACGCGACCGTCAGCTACACCGGCGAGCTGCCGCTGTCCGGCAACGGCCTGGAGTCCCACGGGCTCCGCTTCGGCGTCCATGCCAGCTTCTGAAGCGGATCCGGGATCGACCTGCCCCGCGGGCCGCCCCATACTCCCCCATGCTCTTCCCCACCAAAGGCCTCAAGGCGATCAACCACCGCGACACCCACTACCGCTGGATCGTCCGCAACCGGGGTGGCAAGAACGAGCTGTGGGTCGAGATGAGCGCCGCCGCCGCCGGGCAGTTCATGATCGCCGACGTCCCGCGGGTGGTGAACCACGAGATGCCGCCGCTGGCGATCGACTACGGCCGGGCCAACGGCTGGGACCCCGGGAAGTCCGCGCCGCCGTTCCGCTGCCGGTATCTCAAGGGGAAGTTCGTGGCGATCGAGGAGTGAGCGCCGCCCCCCCCGGGACCGCTGGTCTTCAGACCGGCTCGAAGGGTTGCTGACTGCCGGTCTGAAGACCGGCGCTCCCGGGGGGGTGCTGGATGCCGGTAGCTGTCGCAGCCTGACGGGCGGCCCAAGGAGTGTTGACCACAGGTCGACACTCCCCATCCCGCTAGCGCGGCACCGGCTTCGCCGCATCTAACAAAAGCTGCCGCTCGCGGAGCGTGTCGAGGCAGGCATCCACCAGCCCCTCGTCGAGCGCGTGGACATCCTGGCCCGTCCCCGCATCGCGCAGCAGCAGCACCGTGAGCTCGCCACCCAGATGTTCGCGGAATTCCTCGAGGCCCTCGTGGACCCGCCGCCGCCCGTTGCCATCGCGCAGGTCGAGCGCCGGATGCCAGAGCGGCAGCTTGAGGCCGGAAATCACCTCGATCACCCGTTCCGCCGCGCAGTCGCGCAGCAGGCCGCAGCGCGCGGAATAAAGCGTGTCCAACGCGCAGCCGATCGCCACCGCGTGGGCATGGCTCAAGGCGAAGCCGCTCAGCTGCTCGAGCTTGTGGGCCGCCCAGTGGCCGAAGTCCAGCGGCCGGCTGCTGCCGGTCTCGAAAGGATCGCCGCCCTGCGCGATGTGGCGGGCATGCAGCAGCGCGGATCGCTCGACGCATTCCTCCAAGGCCGCCGGCACCAGCGCCGCGAGGTCGTCGACCTGCTTCTCGATCCATTCGAAAAACGCGCCGTCCTTGACCAGCGACACCTTGACCGCCTCGATCAAGCCGGCGCGGCGGGTCTCCTCGTCCTGGCTGTGAAGGAAGGCGAAGTCGTTGATCACCGCGAAGGGCACGGCGAAGGCGCCGATCCAGTTTTTCTTGCCGAAGCCGTTGATCGCGCACTTCACCCCCACCCCGCTGTCGTCCTGCGACAAGGTGGTGGTCGGGAAACGCACCAGCCGCACCCCGCGGTGGGCCGTCGCGGCCGCGTAGCCGACCGCATCCAGAAAGGCTCCGCCGCCGATCACCAGCAGGTAGGAATGACGGTCGATGTGCTGGCGGTCGATCGTCTCCCAGATCCGCCGGACCAGCGTGTCGTCCGCCTTCACCGCCTCGCCGCCGGGCAGCACCTGCAGGCCGCGCCAGTCGAAGCCGAGGTCGGCGAAGTAGCTCTCGATCTGCCGGGTCAGCTCCGGCCACGCCTTCGCGACGCTCTCCTCGACCGCCACCAGCACCCGCCGCCCGCCGCCCTCGGCCAGGATTTCCCCGACCAGCGGATTGGCGGGGCCGAACGCGTCGCGCGTGAAACACACGCGGTGCTTGAAGAATACCGGAATCTGGAAATCGTGGCGCGACATCGTGGCAGGTGAAAAGTGCCCCTGATACGCCCGCCCGCCAACCATTCTTCACGCAATGTCGGAACCCGAAATTCTGTTTGAAACCCGCTGGCTGGGCATTTACCGGATCGGCCGCTGGGATTTCGTCAAACGCCCGAACGCCGACGCCTGCGTCGGGATCCTCGCTGTGACGCCGGAGGACGAGGTCGTGCTGATCGAGCAATTCCGCGTTCCCGTCCAACAAAAGGTCATCGAGATCCCCGCCGGGCTGGTCGGCGACGAGGAGGAATTCCGCGGCGAAGCCCTGTCCGCCACCGCCGCCCGCGAGCTGCTGGAGGAAACCGGCTACCGCGCCGGGCAGATCGAACTGCTGCTCGCATCCCCCACCTCCGCCGGGATGACTCCGGAAATCACCCACCTTTTCCACGCCACCGGCCTGGTGAAGGAGCACGCCGGCGGCGGCACGGAGCACGAGGAAATCCAGGTCCACCTGGTCCCCCGCCACGACCTCCGCGCCTGGCTGAAGGCGAAGGAAGCCGACGGCTACCTCATCGACTTCAAGATCCACGCCGCCCTCTGGGCCGCGGGGATCTGAGGGAGCGACGCCCTCAGGCTTCAGCCGCGGTTGCCACAGGCTCCGCATTTCAGTAGCTTCGCGTCCGATGGCGCTCGATTCATCGAAGTTCACGGGGCTCGCGCGGTTCCACACCACCCGATGGTCGGTGGTTGTCCGCGCGCAAAGCCCGGCCACGGCAGGGGCCGATGAATCGCTCGAATCGCTGTGCCGCCAGTATTGGCCGCCGCTCTATGCCTACGTCCGGGGCCGGGGCCATCCGCCGCACGATGCCCAGGACCTCACCCAGCAGTTCTTCGCCCGCCTGTTGGAAAAGAACTGGCTGGCTCCGGCTGACCGCAGCCAAGGCAAGCTCAGGTCGTTTCTGCTCACGGCCATGAAACGCTTTCCGGCCAACGAACGGGACCGCTCCCAGGCGGCAAAACGAGGCGGCCTGCATGCCGTCACCAGCATCGATTCCGAAGAGGGCGAGCAATTGCTGGCATCCGCCGCCACCTTGCCGGAAGAACCCGCGTTCGACCGCGCCTGGGCCCTTACCGTCCTTCAAGCAACCCTTCGCCGACTCCGCGCGGAATATGAGCAAGCCGGCAAAGCGCACGAGTACGAGCGGATCAAGCCCGCCCTGACGTCGCTGCGCGGGGAGATCGACTACGACGCGATTGCCGCCGACCTGCTCGTTTTGCCCGCCTCGGCCCGCAGCATGGTCCACCGCCTCCGGAAGCGCTTCCGCGAGTTGTTTCGCGAGGAAGTGGCCGGCACCGTGGCCGCCCCTGGGGAAATCGACGATGAAATGCGGGCCTTGGTCGCCGCGCTGGGACACTCGTGAAGTGAAAGCAGACCCCGCCACCCCCTCCTGTCCGCGTTGCGGCGCGCCTTTTGCGAGCGGTGCCGTCGACGGCCTGTGCGCGCGCTGTCTCGGCGCGCTCAATTTCGACGCGTTCACCACCGTGGACGGGACCGGCGCCCTGCCCGCTTCACCGCCGCCCACCGCCGAAGAACTCGCCCCGTTCTTCCCGCAGTTCGAGATCCAATCGCTCCTCGGCCGCGGCGGCATGGGCGTGGTTTACAAGGCCCGCCAGAAATCCCTCGATCGCTGGGTGGCCCTCAAGCTGCTGGCTCCCGAGCGGGCGGCCGACCCCGCCTTCGCGCTGCGCTTCGCCAGCGAAGCCCGCACCCTGGCCGCGCTGGGCCATCCGCACATCGTCGGCGTCCACGACTTCGGCGAGGCCGGCGGTTATTTCTATCTGCTCATGGAGTATGTGGATGGCGAGAACCTGCGCCATCTCCTCAACTCGAAGCGCCTCACCCGGGCGGAGTCCCTCGCCATCGTCCTGCCGGTATGCGGCGCGCTCCAGTTCGCCCACGAGCGCGGCATCGTCCACCGCGACAGCAAGCCGGAGAACCTTCTCATCGACCGGTCCGGCACCGTGAAGATCGCGGACTTCGGCATCGCCCGCATGATGTCCGGAGCGGA